>JAJFLM010000100.1 GCA_021772655.1 Deltaproteobacteria bacterium | reverse complement strand
GATACGCTATCAAAGAAAAAATCAAATTATTCTCATCACATAGGCTTATGCAAAAAAAGCGAGCTTAGTTGTAAATCGTATTGCAAAGAGCATGGCTTAAATTATGCTAGATTTTTGTATCATTATCGCAAAGCGTATCCTGTGCACAAACAAGGGCGTTTAATTCCAGTGCAAGTTAAATTGCCTACAGAGTTGCATTTAAAACATCCTCTTTGCAAAATTGAATTACGCAACGGTCATCGCCTATTTATTCACGACCGCAGTGTGCTATCAGATATTTTATCAAGTCTTCTATAATGCAGTTATCTTATAAAACACCGATATGGTTTTATGTCGAGCCCGTGGATTTTAGAAAGCAAATTGATGGCCTGGCAATACTGGTGGCAGATAGTCTATCGCTAAAGCCAACCTCAGGTGAGCTGTTTATTTTTCGCAATCGCACTGGCAAAAAGATTAAACTGCTTTGGTATGATGAGACCGGTTTTTGGTTGTGCTATAAGCGACTTGAGCGCGGTAAACTCATCTTCCCAAGCGGCACAGACAAAGCGATCGAATTAAGCCGAGATCAGTTGTCTTGGTTATTATCAGGTTTGGATATCGCCATGTATCAAAAATTACCGACCACGCAAGCTGAATATTTTTTCTAAATAAATTGAGATAAAGAATGAAAAATCACTATTTTTAAAGTATAATTTACCAAATTCATTAAATTGATTTGAGATATTTTACTTGCAAGAATCCATTCAAAAAATTGAAGCATTACAAGTTGAAAATAACAACTTAAAGCAACAGCAACATCATTTAGAAAAAAGCCTCGAGCAATACCAACAAGCTTATGAACGTTTGCAACAACAAGTAAATGAGCTTCTGCGTCATCGCTTCGGTCAACGTTCTGAGCGCGACCTGGATCCCAATCATCCTCAAATCGATTTTTTAGCAGATGAGAAAACACGAAAAAAAGCGACAGTACCGCTGGAAAATGAAGTCGAAGTGCCTGCGCATAAGCGTCGCAAAAAGCAAAAAAACAACACCTCACAATATCCAAGAGTCATTGAAATTATTCCCGTTGATGAAGCAGATAAAATCTGTAGCTGCGGCAATGAGAAAACCGTGATTCGTTATGAGACGAAAGAACTATTTGATTATGTGCCAGCGATACACCGCATTATAGAGCAACGACGCGAAGTGGTCGCTTGTGCTAAAGGTTGTTGCTCAATCCAAACAGCGCCAGCGCCATTGCAGGTATTACCCAAAATCAAAGCGACTGAATCACTATTAGCGCATATTGTGGTGAGTAAGTTTCATCATAGGCAACCCCTTTATCATTTGGAAAAGTACGCTCAAGCAGTGGATGTGAGCCGCGAAACAATGTCGCGCTGGCTCATTTGGCTGACGTCACCGCTACAACCTATTTTTAATCTCATGAAAGATAGCGTCATTGAATATGATATCAGCAGTATTGATGCCACCACATTACAAGTACTCAAAGAACCTGGGCGCCGAGCACAGACGAAGTCCTATTTATACTGCCTTCGTGGTGGACTACCCGATAGGCCGGTTATACTCTATGGATATAATGCAGGCAAACATCAAGCATTTGTTGATAACTGGCTGGAGGGTTTTCAAGGTAAGGTTCATATGGATGCAGATTCATTTTTTGATACGCTTCTACTAGACCCTCAAGTCGAAGCAAGTTATTGCAATGCCCATGCGCGGCGCTATTTTGAAAAGGTAAAGAAGCAAGCTAAAAAACAGGGGCTAGCGCATGAGGCATTACGCTTTTATAAAAAGCTTTATAAGATTGAGCGCTACGCCAAAGACAATAACTTCACATCAAACCAGCGTTATGAGCTACGTCAAAAAGAATCCCAGCCGATTATAGAGCAATTCAAAATATGGTTTGATGAGTATATGCCTTTAGTGCTCCCTCAATCGCCATTGGGTAAAGCCTTTAATTACGCTATCAAATATTGGGATGGACTCTGCCAATTTCTGGATGATGGGCGTCTTGAGATTGACAATAACCTCACCGAGCAAGAAATCAAGCCGGTGGTTATTGCACGCAAAAATTTTATGTTTGCTAACTCTGTTGAAGGTGCACACGCTATTTGCATGCACATGAGCCTAATTCGATCAGCACTTGCAAATGGGCTCGACCCTTATCAATATTATGTCGCTGTTCTTAAAAAAATACCGCATTGTAATACAGCTGAAGATTATGAAAAGTTACTGCCTTGGAACATAAAACTTCAATAAGCGCAACCTATGGGGTTGCTGCGTCGCTTACGGATGCGCTTCACCTAACGCAACATTGATCAAAAGATTAACGATCCATGAATTTTAGAGTCACGTCCCCCAACCCCCATTATTTAGAGCCTGTCCCATTTAAAGAAACCTAAAAAGAAACAAATGCTTAGAAGAGAAAAAAGCTCGGGAAAAAGAGCCAATTTGACGCTTTCTCCCGAAAAAGGCGTGTTATAATTCATTTTCGCTTAAAAAAATGGAATAACACACATGGAAACTGTAGCATTTCAACCCGATCTTCGTCTAGCCCTACCAAACGTTTATGGCCCACTAGATTATCGAACCTTCCGGGAAATACTGATCCAGATAGACAATATTTTAATTAAATTAGATTTAGAACATCAGCTCATCATGGATGTACTGCTACCATCCTATGAGGAAGCTCAAACAAAGGAAGCCTTAAGGTCGTCATTGACGAAGAAAATGATGACGAGATATGGAAAATTAAAACAAGCCTTGCGTTGCAATATCGCCAGACATTTGACGGGTGAATCTTATCGTGCGTTTAGTTTACGCTTAGCGGATAGCACGCTATTTCAATGGTTCACTAACACTGATGAATTTAGCAGAGGAAACAGCATTTCAAAAAGTGCATTAGAGCGTTATGAAAAATATTTCGATGAAGAGACGGTTAAAGATCGCATTCAAAAAGCGTTAAGCGAATTATCAGATAGTAAAAGAGCATCGGAAATTGGTTTACATGAAACGGTGGATTTTCAAAAGACTTGGATGGATAGCACGTGTGTAAAAGCCAATATCCACTATCCAGTAGATTGGGTGTTATTGCGCGATGCGACGAGAAGTTTGTTATGCACAATTAAAACGATTCGGCGCCAAGGATTAAAACACCGAATGCCATCGCCCGAGTCATTATTAAAGCAAATAAATAAATACTGTATTGCGATGAGTCATACACGACGAAAAAAAGACAGCAAGAAGCGCCGTAAATGTATTCTTCGTTCGATGAAAAAACTAAGTCAGTGTATTGCTAAACATGCTAAGCGTTATTCTACACTGGTAGAAGAAAAGTGGTCGCAAACCCAGTGGAGTGAAGTTCAAAAAAACGGAGTTCTTACCAGGATAAATTCTATTCTATCGCAATTACCCGAAGCGATAAGACAAGCTCATGAGCGCATCATTGGTGAGCGCCAAATCAAGACGAATGAAAAAATATTAAGTTTATATGATCAAGATGTTGAGATCATTGTTCGCGGCAAAGCGGGAAGCGAAGTTGAGTTTGGACAACGTTTATTGTTGGTTGAACAAACAGATGGGTTATTAATCGATTGGCAATTATTTTCAAAAGACTCTTCCAGTGATAGCGCTTGTGTGCAACCTACTATAAAACGATTACAAAAAAT
>JAJFLM010000099.1 GCA_021772655.1 Deltaproteobacteria bacterium | reverse complement strand
GAAACTATCACTTCTATCACCTATTTCTTGGTTTGCTTCTATGAATGCTTTAAGTTTATATGATACTTGAGCATCAAGACTTCCTTTAAAGTATGATGCATTTAAGAATCTAAGGTCATATTTCACGCATATTTCTTTAATCTCATCTTGTGTGAAAGTATCATTTCCATATTCTTCTTCAAGCTGTTTTCTCTCAATTTCTACTCCTGCCTTTCTTTCAAATTTTCTAACATGATGGTCAAGACCCGCTGTTCTTAAAGCTTCTTTTTCTTTTGCATCATGAGTTTCAAGAAGCTTTTGTGTTTCTCCCAGAAATGTGTCAGAATCGTTTATTGATGATTTTCTCTTTTTGTCAAGTTCTTTTTTTAGTCCAATTTTAAACATCGTGTATATTTTTAATTTTTATATTCTAAATTTATAAAACAAAATTATGTAAAAATTTAATTATGTGCAAATTTCATTTTTTATGTATAGAGTTTGAGCAATTTCCCTTATGAGATAATGCAAAACTACTAGAGTGCCTATTTCCTATATAGAAATATTCACATCCCTCAAGTGTCACTTGCTTTAATTCTCTACAATTTTCACAAAGTCTAATATTTGTGTCTTTTGATTCTTGTGTTGCATCTGGCATATCACAACTAAATAATAATGTTGATATTAATAATATTAGTAATCTATTCATTTTTCAATTCTTTAATTAATCTGTTTAAAATTTTAATCCTCTTTCTCCTTCCAAACCAATCGTAAGAAAACCAAGTTTCTCCTGCCTCTTTATTTTTTGGTTTGAAGTCCAGTAATCTTGGAAACTCTTTTAATGATTTTCCAAAAGTCCAAGGAATATAAACTCCTCCTCCAGAAATAAGAACTATATGAAGTCTATTAAAAGAATCCGCTATTGCTGGACACATACAAATTTCTTCTTTGTTTTTAATTACATCTCTAGCTCTAACAAGAATAGAAATCTTCTGTTCTTTGGATAGTTTTTTGTCTATGCTGAATGAATCATCCATAAATTACAATTTATCAGTGTGAACGATGTCAGCCCAATTTCCTTCATAGTAAATAAATCCTCCTTTACCATCTGTAAGATTTCCTTCATATTTTGAACTATGTGATAATTTACTTGGCATAAAATAAAGTTTACATTCTTCTCCACTATTAGCACATTTGTATGTAACAAGAGGTTTATCAACAGAACCATCAGGGTTCTCTGGAGCCACAACAAAACCTCTTTTGTTGGCTTCATCTAAAAGACTAGCAAGAGTTTCTTCCTCAAGATACACAGATTTAACAGAGTTAATTTTTCTCTGAATTTGTTCAATAAGTCTGTGACCAATTACAGAAGAATCATATTTTCCTGTAAACCAAGAATGGTTTGAAACTTTTGACTTATGAATATGTTCAAGATGTTCTCCATCAGATAATATTAAGTAATTATCACATCCAGGCATGTGTCCTACAATTCTAAAACTACGACTTCTTCCTTGAGAAACTTTATATATTTTTTCCCCTTCTGGTACTGCTTCTAATTCTTCGTAAGTTGTTAACTCTTTCATATCTTATTTTTTTTATGATACTCCATTAATTCTTGATGAGTTGGTATTTCTTTTGTATTTGTATTCCTAGATTCTAATATCGCTTCTTCTGAAGAGTCTGTAAATAAAATTTCCTTATACCAAAGCTCTCCTTCAAAAGAGTGTGTATTATTATCTGAATTTGTGGTCCAAAATCTAAACCCTCTATTAGGAAGACAAAGATGTTCTAGTACTACATATTTTTTATCACTCATATTATTCCCAGTTAATTTCTTCTTCATTTTCAAATAAATTAAGCTTATGGTCAACAACCATTTCACAGAAATCATCAATTTCAGACCATAAATTAATCATAAGAAAATATTTACTAAGCAACTTATGTCTTTCTTCTTTTTCTTCTTCTGTAAGGTTTTCCTTGTTTTTAAATTCACGAATTCTATCGCTAATTTCTTTAAACGTTTTATGGAATCGCTCAATTGGTTCTATATGCAGTTTCTTTGGTAACATACTAAAAATTAGGAATTGAAAGGTTTGGAGAAGCTTCTAGTTTTTCTACCAGAGTCTCTGCTCTTTTAACGTTGTTAGGAGTTCCTTTCCACACGAATGTTTCTGACTTATTTTCCTTTGCTTCATTAAGTTTTGTCTTAAATTGGTCTAATGTTTCTCTATTAAAGGTTATTGTTCCTGTCATTATTTATTTTTTATTATATGATTCAAATTTTTTATATTCAATTCCTTCAGCAACAGAAAGAATGTTTGCATCCATATTTTCAATGGTGTCAAACTTTGGTGGAGTATCTTCCATCTTAAGAGACATAGCATAATTAAACACTTTATCAAATAGTTCTTTGCTAATCCAATAGAATTGTTCATCATACTTTCTGTAAGGCTTGTACGAAATACATACTGGAACATCATCAAAATACCACACTCTTATACCAACATAAGTATCTGTGCACATCCATGTGTGGTAATAGCAATGTGTAAGTCTAATTTCTTTTTGTTGAAGGTATTCGTAAATTTCAAATTCACCCTCGCACATATCATGAAAGTCACCATAAACTCTATCCATTTTGGAAGTATCTATTGTTTTTATAATATGTTCTGCAGTTGGGTTCATAAGCGTTTATACGAATTAAATGTTTTTATGTTTCAAAATTATTCTGCATTATCTTTATCAGCATCTTTCTTCCTTTTTCTTATCTCAGCTATCTTTGGCTCTATTATATCTTCAATCTTTCTAACTATTATTAAGAATACTATAAGTCCAATTGTAAATGCTGCTCCCGTAATTATATATCCACATCCAATAAGTGCTCCAAGAGATGCAGTCATCCAAATGAAAGCTGCAGATGTTATTCCAAATACTTTATCTTCATTTTTAAAAATTACACCAGCCCCAAGGAAACCTACTCCAGAAACTATTGATGCTATTATACGTGTTGGGTCAAAGTGTTCATATGATTCAATAAGAACAAAACTTATTGATGCGAAAATGGCTGAACCAACACATACAATCATATGTGTTCTCATTCCAGCTACCTTTTGCTTAAACTCTCTTTCAAGTCCTATAAGAGCTCCGCATGCAATTGCTACAAGTATTCTTGGAAATAGGAATTGTATTACCTCTAAATCTGTCATATTATTATAATCTTTTAATTTCTTTATAACTATATGGATACAACCTATCTTTAATGTATCCATCTTCACTTATCATACTCTTAAAGTATTTTTTCATATCTTCTTCAAAACTCTCTATTACAACTAGATAACTGGCAACAGCTTTTCTGACTTCTTCTCTATGTGCTAGAGAAATTTTAGAACTTCTTTCTTTAATTTCATTATTCTTTCTGTATACCTCATCTCGCTCCGCTCTCATCTCTTCTGTTATTTCTGATTCAGAAAGACCAGCTCTCCACTTTC
>JAJFLM010000098.1 GCA_021772655.1 Deltaproteobacteria bacterium | reverse complement strand
TCAGCCTGCAGGCTGTCATCGTCTAATAAATAAATAACGTTCGCTTGCAATTTGCCTTTATTGGCAGGGGAATAACTGCGCACACTATTGCCGGCCAATTCAAATTCGTATTTCATTTCTTCCAGCAGACGCGATTTACCGATGCCTGCAGGACCCGTGATAAAAAGTACTGAAAAGTCACTGAGGTTTTGTGACCACTGGGTGGCTTGCTCGACGGTATCGCTGCGGCCAATCCAGCGTTCTGTTAATAGCGGGGCTGCAATCGCATGATGCCCCCCTTGTTGTAAGGAGAGTGTCTCAAGTACTGTTTTTGCATTGTTGTAACGGTCGCGCGGGTTCTTTGCTAATAAGCGGAAGAGGATTTGATTGAAAGTAGGTGTGATGGCGCGATTTAATGAGCCAGGAGCAGCTGGGAGCAGGGCGGTTTGATTTCGTAAAGTTTCATTACTACTCTTGCCGCGGAAGGGATTGCTGGCCGTGAGACATTCATAAAAACTGACCGCTAAGGAATAGAGGTCAGAACGTACGTCCACGGTGTCTCCAAGAATTTTTTCAGGAGCCATGTAAGCCGGGGTTCCAGAATTCAATTGAAAGCGCGGGTGGGAGATTCCTAGATCTAAAATTTTGATGGCGGGTTGCTGAGTGGAGGTAACCACAAAAATATTCGAGGGCTTGATGTCACCGTGCAAGGCATTGGCTTGATGGATGGCGTCTAAACCTTGCAAGCATTGTCTAAATAAATCTTGTGCGGTGTTGATGTCAGTTTTGGGCGTTAAGTATTCGTTGAGGGGGACGCCTTGCACCAATTCTTGCGTGAAATAAAGTTGATCGCGTTCGCGGTCCCAACCAAAATCACCAATGCTTACAATGTGGGGGTGGTTGATATCTTTGAGCAGCGAGAATTCAAACTTAAAGGCCTCAATCCAAGCTGCGGGATCACTTTGTTCGGGTTGTTGCTTTAAGAGTTTGAGTGCCCAGGTTTGTTGGTTGCGGGTGACTTCGTAAACTTCCCCGGACATGCCTTCACCGAGTAGGCGGATAATCTCATAATCATGATCAATGACAGACACGAGATGATTTTATAATTATTAGATAAGATGGCAAGGACTATTTATAAAACCATATAAAATCAGCATGTTAACAGTAAACTGATTTATATATAAAATAGTCACATAATTATATTTATTAAATTATATTTTAATAGTTCACCTACTCTCGTTTTCCCTGAAAAACTAAATAATTCAATAATATCAATGATTTAATATTTTAATAGCACAATTGGCACAGGCTTTGCTCTTAGTATCAGGTAGGAGCCACAATGAAATTACAAAATTTTACACAGCAGGGCACTGAAAATTTTTACTCATCCGGTCTGGCCGATGGGGGGCCAGATGCTGATGGAGCGACAACTACCTAACCCAAGCAATCCCGAGGGCGGGGGCAACTTAGGGAGCCTCCGTCCTCACTTTTTTTAAAAGGAGAGGTCATGATCCGGATAGCACTAATACTTATCGCAGCTTTTGCTTGCATGCAGTGTGGGTGTGCGACCTTAAGCGAACAAAACCACGATTGGTACGGATCTGAACCCGTACATGCCAATGCGGAGGATAAACGATGAGATCCTTAAACAGGAAGGGAGCCGTTCGAGTCCTCTGTGTCTTGGGCGGAATTTTAATTATATATGCTATGTTAATGGGACGCGGCGAGATAGAAGTCAGCCACCGTCAATCCGGAGGGATGGATGAGGTGGTCCAACGCTTGCTCTGTATAAAATAGCTTCAATGAGGTTCAAAAAGTTATCTTTAGCTTGTCTTCACTTGGTGAATCCTATGGAAAATGTCACTTGTCACCCCCGCAATTAAAGTTTAGGACTGAGGCTAAGGTGGGATCAAAAAGATGAAACGATATAATTTATATAAACGCTATCTACTTATTGCAGCAGCCCTATGTGGCTTAGGGACAGGGTTGGCCTTTCTTCAAGCCTGTGCAGGCGCAGCGTCCCCACCTGTTTCTATTCCTGCTCCCGTCGCTGGCTTAGTATCGATTACCTCGCCTGATAGCAGTGGTATGGTGCAGTTGGCCGGTGATCAAGCCGCGGCTGTTGATGGGGCCACGATTAATGTTCTTAATAATGCCACTCAAGGGTTCAACTTGTTGGCACAAACCACTCCAGTGGCAAGCACTCAAGCGACCAGTAGTGGTAGCTTCCAAACATCGTTTCCAGCTCAAGTAGGTGATAGCTTTTTGATTGAACAAGTTATTGGCGGCGAAGCTAACGAAGACGGTGGTATTTTAGTGACGGTCGTTGATGGGCGTACGCTCGTTGATGCCACGCCTGTGGGTGCGACGACTAGTTTTGGGGCGAGTCTAGGTTGCACTTTGCAAGTCTTCTCAGATGGTTCCGATGTAGATTGTTATTCCTTATCGACGTTTACACCTCAACCCGATTTGAATGTGACGGGAGTGCTTCCGGTTGATTTGGCTTTAGATCGTTCCACCCAAGATACGTATTTAATTGATCAGGCCAATAACTTTTATTTTGTGGTTGATGCGATGGGTATTGCTAAGGGGGCGTCGGTTGCTGTGACAGCTCCTGTTGCCATTGCGGCAGACCCTACAGGCTTGGTAGGTGCTGAGTTTGCATTGATTGCGCAAGATACCGGGGCGAGCTCTGTCACCATGGTCGATAACAGTCTCATGTTTCCGGCGACGGGCACTACCTTCTTAGTAAGTCATCCTTCTAATGGCGCGGCGGTACATGTTGGTACCTATGCCATTGCCGGAGCGTCGGATGGTTCTTCATTACCACGATTTGTTGTCTTGAGTCTTTTTGATAATGGCGACACGATTTTAACAGAATTAATAGTTTCTGCGCCGCCGAGTAATATTATTTCCTTAGGGTCGCAAGTAAATCTTGGGGCCGGTGATTTTGCTGGTTTAGCTTTTTTTAATAGTGCCACTGAAGTGGCCTTGATTGATCGGAGCAACAATCGCTTAGTCCGTTTATCAGGTTTAGGTTTGATAACGCAAACGACCGTAGATCTTTCCGCGACAGGTGATTATCGCAATGTGGCGATTGCATCGGGGTCAGCCGCCTTGGTGACGGATTTTGCGAATAACCAGGTCGTCATCGTTAATTTAATGGACAACTCCATCAGTCAAACTTTAACGACGAGTGATGGCGTTGGTTTAGGTCCTAATGCTATTTCCATTAATGATTCGCCATTGGTTGCCATCATCACCAATGAAAAAGACAGCAGCGTAAGTTTGATTGACTTAACGGAGATATTAAGTAATTTTTTCTAGGTGGCGTGGTCGATTGGGATTGATTTAGGTGGGACAAATATCCGGGGTGCTTTATGGCAGTCTGGCACCGATATCCATCACCGCCTTCAAGGCGCTTCGGGGCCGGAACGTTCCCCCGAAGACATTATTCAAACCATTTTAGAGCTCATTAATAAACTCTCAGCTGAGGTCCATGGGGCCGTTGAATCGATTGGTATCGGTGTTCCGGGCATCGTTGATTTTGAAGCGAGTATTCTGAGGCAATCGCCACATTTTCCTAAAGTTAAAGATTTTCCATTGCGGCAACAGTTGATGCAACACGTGTCGGTGCCTTTATATATTGATAATGATGCCAACTGTGCGGCCTTGGGTGAAGCCCAATTTGGTGCCGGGCAAAGTGCCGCCCATTTAATGATGCTGACTTTAGGGACCGGTATTGGCGGCGGTATTGTTTGGGATGATGAAGTGATTCGCGGTGATTATGGTTATGCTGCTGAGTTTGGTCATATTGTCTTGTCACGTTCAGGTCCGCATTGTCATTGTGGTAGTAATGGTTGTTTTGAAATGTATGCGAGCGCTACGGGTTTGACTCAATTAGTGAGAGATGCCCCGTTGTCAGATGAGAAGCAGGAATTTCTCACTGCGATTGGGAAACAACCCTTTGAAGTGACCCCCGTCGATCTCGCCCAACAAGCCGAAGCGGGACAAGATTTTGCAAAGCATATTTTAAGTGAATGTGGCCGCTATTTAGGGATGGGTATTGCATCACTGGTGCACGTACTTGGAATTCATACCGTGGTGATAGGCGGGGGAGTCAGTCATTGCTGGGCTCATTTTGAAAGTAGTATGTGGGAAGAATTCCGTAATCATAGTTATCACGAAACGGCAAAAGTGACACAGCTACTCCCTGCTAAATTAGGGGATGATGCTGGTATTTTAGGTGCCGCTTATGGTGCGACCCGGATGCTTGATTGATATTTTTCGGCATCTGTTGCCATGAAGCCCAATAATCGCAATTGGGCGAGAATTTCTTTGCCTGCGGGGTCTTGTTTCATGGCGACTAAAGTTTGAGTCAAATTTTCTTTGGGAAAATTAACAGCTTGCTTATCAAACAGCACGACTACAGGTGTGGGAATAGTTTGAGCTGAGTTGTGCGTGCTAAGATTATTCTTCCAATCGGCATTTAACTTATGAACCGTTTGAGTTTCTTGTGCGTTCAATAACACCATCCCCGTTTGTTTCCCTTGCGCAATTTGTTTCAACTTAAACAAAGCTTGTGGCGTATATTCCATGCTTTGCTCTTTATATTGGGGGAGTAAATAGTCCTTAATAAAATTTTGATCTAAGGGTTCTGATAAAAAGAGGGGTCCAGTTTTTCCGGCTTGGGTGTTGAAGAATACCGTATATTGCGTGCGCCCATTTTTACTGGCCAAAGGTTGAGTGAGTGCTAGGGGCGTCATACTTACTTGAGACTTTAAATTAAGGTAGGCTTCTAAGGTCAAGATGGCGAGGCTGGGTTTTAGTTTTTTAACGTGTTGCTTATCTGTGGCAACGGCACCATTAAGGTATTTTGCCTGCAGTGTGATACCTTTGCTTTCCAGATATTGGGTCCAAGTGTCTAATAGAGGCTGAACTTGTTCTGGTTGGCCAGCGGCACCAGGATACCACAGTAGTAGGGTCTTGCTTTTCGCTTGAGCCTGTGGCGTCAGCCCGATAAGACTGCTACAGCTAATGAGTCCCAGCATGATCAGAAAAAAACGTGTGTGCCTTAGGCCTGTGAAAGGGTTCATGGCCCTATTTCTGGCTATTTCAGTACTTCTGTCAAGTTCCTCGCCAGCCCTGGTGACTCAGCCATCAAATACCAAGGCGCGCTTATTACAAAGCCATCATGAAGTATTCGATGTACTGCGGTTGAAAGAGCCTCAGGCCACATCCCAGGGCGATAAAATAGATTCTTGTTCTGCAACTTATTTGCGTCGTGAGCTCACCCGACTTCGGACTCTTGGTAAAGATGATGACCCACAAGGATTGTTGTGGAAACCTTGGATTGAAGAGGTGTTGAGGTTGCAGCGGCAAGGGCAGGTTAAATCAGTGGGACGTCTTGCGGGTAAAGAGATTCAATTATTGATGCCGCGTCAGCGCAATAAAAATGGTGCTGTGTCCTACAGTCAATTAGCTGTTGCGATACGTGACTACTTAAAAAAACGCGGACGTACTTTAGATCAATGGTCAAAAGCTGTTTTTGATCAAAAGAAAGTCAGTGCATGGGCTGATTTTAAATGGCCCCCTCATTTTTTAAAGGATAAAGTTCCCTATATTAGCAGTTATTTTGATACCCATGAAATCTTTGATGCCGGGCGCACGAAAAAATGGGGTGAGCCCTTAGAAGCATTTTTAAAAATTGTGGGGGTGAAACGTGGCGAAGATAACCCACTGAAGTTATCGAGCAAGAAATGGACCTGGGTACTCTCTGACCGGATTCAACGGAATGCTCTGGTTTGGGATGATGAGGGTCGGAGCGTCTTATTTATATCCATGCCATGTTTATCTCGTCTTGTTGGTGAGAATTGGCAAGAGGCAAAGCGATGGAAGTCGGCTTTGCAAGGGATGTTACTCGAAGAAATACTGTTTGCTTATTATCTTAATGGCGCGCCAGAAGCTTTTCTGCAGGACCCCAATGTTGATGCCTTAGTGAGAGGTGTCGCTCAAAGTTTTAATGAAGGTTTGCTGCCTACGGTACCAGGAAAGGAAAATGTAGACTTTAGTTTCTCACAGCATCCCCCTGATGTTTCAAAACGCTATCGGACAGCTGCTTTATGGCATTTCTTATATCGCTTACGCGGTATTCCGATCGTGCGCGCTTATATCCAGTCTCAGGATAAATCCGAGAGTTTTTTATTTGATCAACTCAATAAAGCTCAAGATGGTGAAGATATTTGGTTGGCTTTCTTAGCATGGTCTTTAAGTTATGAAAATACACCTGCCGCATTGAGAATGGAGGTGCCTTTGGTTAAAGGCCAAGAGATTAGCTCATTATTATCAGGGGTGCCTTTAGATAATATTGAACCGCCTCATGGCATTATTGGTTCGACGACTCAAGATTTGCCCCCGCATTCGTTGCGGATGTTTACAACGCGTATTCAAAAACGTGAAGCAGTTGGGGCCTTAAATATTAGGTGGGAACCAGCAGCCGCACATTTGAAAGCCTATGTTTTTTTAGCCGATGAATCCAATCCGCAGCAGAAAAAGTTTTTAGGCTATGCTCCCATGCGACCTAGTGTCAGACAGCAGGTATTTGTCGACCCCTTTGAACCGCCAACCCATCTCTATTTTTTTATCGTCAACCTCAGTGAGAAGCGTTTCTCTCAACAGGATCTACATGTGCAAATTGCTGTGGTTCCTCGGCCCGAAACGGGGGCCTTTGCCATTCATTAATCGGTACGCCCATAGCTTAAAGTATAGAGCGTTGGGACTAGCACCAAAGTACCGATGGTTGCGAGGATAAGGCCGCTGGCCAATGCTAAGACAATGGGCACAATAAAGGGTTCATAGCCGCCGAAACCATAGATGGTGGGAATCAGTCCCGCCACGGTGGTGATGGTGGTTAAAATCACCGGGCGCAATCTGGTTTTAGAGCCATGGATAATCTCTTGCAGTGATAAGTTAGCTTTATCACCTCGTAACTCGTTCAAATAAGTAATCATCACAAGAGAATCATTCACAATGACACCAATCAATCCCAGAGATCCAATCAGCGCAAGAAAGCCAATGGGTAATTGATGAAAGAAAAATCCAAAGATAACACCGGCGATACCAATAGGGATGGCGGCCATGATGATAAAGGGCTGTACAAAGGAGCCTAATAAGGCCGTCAGGAGGAAATAAATCGCTACCAGGGCACAAATAAAGGCCCATAAAAAGCTCTGCATGCTTTCTTGGGTGGCTTGTTCTTCTCCTCCAAAGATCATGCGTAAGCCGGGGAGGGCGTTAATTTCTTTTTCAAATTGGGCTCGCACTTGTTGGTTGGCTTGTACGGCCGTCATGATATCAGTATCGACATCAGCAGTGACAGTAATAGAACGTTGACCATTATAATGACGGATGGATTCAATCCCTTCTTGGGGGATAAGGGTCGCTAATTTCTTGAGACTGACTAATTTACCCATGGCATTAGGGATTTGTAGCTCTAGTAAAACAGCAATTTTTTGTCGCTGTTCAGGTTTTAGTTGGACTCTGAAATCAATTTCTTCGCCTTCTCGCACCAGACTTGAGGCCACAATGCCGTCATAGGCGGCACGGATAGTGTGTGCCACTTCTGCGACGGTAATACCTGCACGCGCCATTTCATGATAATCTAGCTTCAGGCGCATCTCTTGTTTGCCGGCTTTTCGGTCAATGTCAGGTGAGAGGATGCCCGGTATAGTTTTGATGAATTGATATATTTTTTGGCTAGTCCTTTGCAGTAATTTATCGTCATCGCTGACTAAAGTAATCGTGACAGGTTTACCAATAGGTGGGCCGTCATAATATTTTTCTAGGTAGAGCTTTTTGAAACCCGTGATGTTACGAAGTTTTTCGGATATTTCAGCCATAATCATTTCGCTGGGGCGATCTCGTTCTGCAGCAGGTTTTAAAAAGATAGTGATCAGAGCCCAGTTTTCATGAAGTCCAGCACTGCCTCCATAGACGTCCATATCATGGTGGCCGACACTCGTCGTAAAGTTAACCAGTTCGTGTTTAGGGATGTGTGCGATGAGTTCTTCAACGGACTTCATTTTTTCTGCGGTCGCTGTAATGCCCGTCCCTTCATCCAATTCGGCAATCACATAGAACATATCAATATCTGTGTAGGGGAAGAGGATGAACTTCATCGCTAGTGAAAATAACAAAATAGCCGCTATGGGTAGAGCAAAGACGCCTAGAGTTGTTTTGACGGGGTGTTTTAAGATGCGTAGTAAGAAGTTCTGATACCAGTTTTGGAAGCGAGTCATTAATTGTGAAGCGCTGGCTTGACGAGCGGGGCTACTTTTTAAATGGGCGGGTAGGATGGTGATCGCTTCTAACAAGCTGATGACCAGTGCTAAAATAACGATAGTGGGTATTTGCCGGACAAATTTTCCGGTGACACCTAGCATAAAATACATGGGAATAAAGGCGAGGATTGTACTGATCACCGTAATGGTCACGGGCCAGACGAGTTCTTTAACCCCTTGGAGGGCTGCCTCATAGGGCGCTTTTCCCATTTCGCGATGACGGCTGATATTTTCTCCGATGACAATCGCATCATCCACGACGATACCGACGACGATAATCATGGTGGTCAAAGAGATAAAATTAATATCAATGTCAAATAAAGGGAAGAGGGCAATGGCCCCTAATAAAGAAATCGGGATGCCTGCGGCCACCCATAAAGCGGAGTAGCGGTCTAAAAATAAAATGAGCACCAACAAGACGAGAATAAAACCGATGATTGCATTGCTTTTAACAATGCCGAGTACGTTGGATGTGTATCTGGAATAATCACTGACGAGCACAATACTCACGTTTTGGGGGATGGTTTCTTCAAATTCTTCAATTAATTGATGGATGGCTTCGCTGATATCAATAATATCGCCATTGCCATGGCTTCTGATGAGTAGGTTAATACTGGTTTGTCCGTTGGTACGTGGCAGAATTTGATAGTCTTCAAAACTATCAGTGACTGTTGCAATGTCATGAAGAGTGATGTTGTCACCAGAAAAATTACCACGCACAATCACATTTTTGACTTCCGGTAGGGTTTGAAACTCTGAAAAAGTCACAATTTTCTTTTCAGCTAAATAGGATTCTAAGCTACCACCAGAAGAACGAACATTACGGCTTTTGATGGCATGAATGACTTCATTAAATGAAATATATTCTTCAGATAATTTGAGGTTGTCGATGAGAATTTTAACTTCACGTTTTCGATAACCCACCTTTTCTACAGACATCACGCCTTTGATTTCGCGAATTTCTTCTTCGAGATCACGGGCGACTTTACGGCGAACAATCTCATCAGCCCTCCCGACAACAGCAATTTCAATCACAGGGACATTCGCCGAGCGCATTTCTTCAACTACCGGTTTTTCTGTGATGGTTTCAGGGAGGTCATTGACACGGTCAACGGCCCGACGGATATCATCTTTAGTCTCCTGAATATCATCGGCATCCGTATCGACAAACACATATATAAGAGACAAGTTTTCTAAGGAGTTTGATTTGATCTTTTCAATGCCGTTAACGCCCTTTAATTCGTCCTCAAGCTTTTTCGTGACATTAATTTCGACATCCTCAGCGGAAGCTCCTGGGTAAGTGGTGGAAATTTTTAAGATATCGAACTGAACCGTGGGGTAGGTTGCGCGTTTTAGCTGAAAGAGGGTTAAGCCGCCCACCAGCAGAATCAGAACCATGATTAGATTTGCATTGAGGGGTTTTTTTAAAAAGAATTCGGTCAAACGCATTTTAAGGCTCATATCAAATGAGAGGTTTGGGGACAAGTTTGCGGAGCGTGTAGGGGCGTATTGCAATATGCCCCTACGGGTTGCTGCCCGGGCGTCATTTTTTTACTGTATTTATCCTTTAGGGTTGATTTTCTGACAGCTGGACAGAACCTCGCCTTAAAAAAGGTCAATTATTTCGCCAGGTTAGTTTTTTATCCAGTTGGCACTGATCTTGCTTTATTAAAGCTTATTATGTGGCGAACATTACAAAGGCTTGGGGGCCTGCTTGCCATCGTAACAGCGATTATTGTTTGGTCTGTTTCGGGGCACGCAGCAACTTTTAACGTAAACTCTACTTTTGATGGCACTGATAATAATATTGGTGACGGGGTTTGTTCGGATGGGCAGGGAAACTGTACCTTACGCGCGGCGATTCAAGAGGCCAACTTTACGGTAGCTGCTGATGATATTGTGATTTCAGTGGCTTCTGTTTCACTGTTCTTTCCCGGTGATGACGATATTGCGGCCGTCGGTGACTTAGACATAACCGCCGATCTGACAATTTCGCCTTCGGGAGCGACAGCTGTTGATGTGAGTTCAGCGCAAGCACAGTTACCGATTCGGGTTTTTCACGTTCACAGTGGTGTGACGGCGACTTTCAATCTGCTTAATATTACGGGCAGTCATGCCAGTGAAGGTGCAGGTGTTTTAAATGAAGGTACGCTGACGCTTAATACAATCACTTTAGCCAATAATATTGCTCTTGAATTTTCAGACGCAAGTTTGGTTGTACGTGGTGGTGCGATTTCTAATCTATCCGGGGCAATGCTGACTGTAACAGACGGAATTTTTTCTGAAAATATGGCAGCTAATAATACCGGGACGAGCGGCAGTGGAGCGAGTTTAGGGGGTGCGATTTATAATGAAGGGACCGCCACATTAACCCGAGTTATTTTTACTGAAAATGAAGCGACACCGACTGATCAGGCAGGCGAAGGCGGAGCTATTTTTAATGCAACCGGCGGCATGTTGACGATAAATGACTCCGATGTGGGGGAAAGTGGCAACGGGAATAGCTCGAACGATGCGGGTGGTATTTTGAACCGAGGGACAGCCATTATCACGAATACAGATGTCATCGGCAATGATGGCGGTAGCGGTTTTGGCGGTGGGGTTTGGAATGTGGGCCCTAGCGCTAGTTATACCCATAATGGTGGCAGCATTAGTGAAAACAATTTGTTTGGTGGTGATGGGATGGGTCTGGCTAATGGCAACGATTCTACCATGACGCTTAATGATGTGACTTGTAATGCAAATATTGATTTTGCCAGCAGCTTTGGGGGCTACGGGGGTTGTATCTCTAATAATGGTGGGACCGTAACGGTCAACCGCAGTACGATTACCAATAATTTTGCCGAGGCGAATGCAGGTGGTTTGTATAGTGAAGATGGAACCGTTCTAATAGATGAGACAACAATCAGTGGTAATAACACTGCCGGTTCCGGTGGCGGCATTTTTCATGAAGAAGATGACGGCGGCGGGACGGTGACAGTACTGCATTCACTCGTTGCTAACAACTCGTCTGGTGGTATGGGCGGCGGTATTATGAACGTCGGTGGTAGTGATGCCGAACTCTTTTTGAGAAATGTGACTGTCAGTGGCAATCGTTCGGGCCGTGCGCCTGGATCCGGAGTCGCGAATGATTCCGGGACCGTGGAGATTAATAATTCCACCATCACACTAAATGGTTTTGATTTATCGGGGGGTGGTGAGAGTTCGGAAGCAGCTGGGCTGTATAATAGACCGATTACATTTCCTGGCACGGTCACTGTGAGTAATTCGATTGTAGCGGGCAATGGTGTGGTGGTGTCGGCACCGTCAGTTGATTGTGGTGGTATTGCCTTTATCTCATTGGATTATAATTTGATTGGGGATGGTACGGGCTGCACGGGTTTTACGGGTACCAATGATTTAGTGGGTACAGCTGGGTCTCCGATTGATGCGATGTTAGATGTCTTACAAGGTAATGGGGGCTTAACAGATACTCATGCCTTGCTAGCGGGTAGTCCAGCGATTGATACCGCCAATCCAGCAACTCCAGGTACAGGAAGCCCTGCGTGTGAAGGGGATGATCAACGAACTTTTAATCGTTTAGATGGCTTATGTGATCGCGGAGCTTTCGAAGTCGGGGCCGCGGCACCAATTTGTGGAGATGGTTTTCTCGATACGGGTGAAGAATGTGACGACGGCAACACCACAGCCGGGGATGGTTGCAGTGATATTTGTGAATTTGAAATCTGTGGTGATGGCCAAGTAGATGCAGGCGAAGAATGTGATGATGGTAATATCGCAGATGATGATGGTTGTTCCAGCCAGTGTTTGAATGAAGTGTGCGGTGATGGGACGGTTCAAACGGGTGAAGAATGTGACGATGGTAATCTCACTCCAGGGGATGGTTGTGATGGGAACTGCCTGATGGAAGCCACGGGTGGCGATACAGCAGGCGGTGATACTGCGGGTGGAGACTCTGCCGGTAGTGATACGGCTGGCGGCGGCGATGATGGCTCGGCTACAGCTGGCGATGATGGTGCAGGCACCAATCCGGCAAATGCCGCGGGCAACTTTGCGCGCGGTAGTGGTGCCTGTAAAAATAGCTTATTGGATCAGCGGGCAAATCCCTCGGTGTTTGGGCTGATGCTGTTGGGCTTATCGGTTCTGATAAGTTTTCGCTTAAAAAGAGTCACGTAAGGGCCCTCAAATACCCCTTGCCTAAAAATATCTTCATAAGTTAAACAGCGGTCCATGTCAGAATGGATTAGCGTCGCTAAAGCGGCCGAATTGCCTAATGGGCGTCGTAAACTTGTCGAGGTGCATGAGCGTCCGATCGCGCTCTTTAATATAGCCAACCAACTTTATGCCATGGATAGCAATTGCCCACATCGTGGCGCACCACTGGTTGAGGGAGAGCTGGACGGAACGGTTGTGACCTGCCCCTGGCATGGTTGGGAGTTTGACGTAACGACAGGAAAATCCCCTATAAATCCATCAGCTTGTGTCCGTAAATATAATGTAAAGGTTGAAGTAGATAATATCTTGATTGAGTACTATCCATAATTAGCGTGGGCCCGATAAATTATAAACCAGTTGTAAACCCACACGATGTGAGCTGGTAAAATTCATGCGACGATGGACTTGTTCGGCATCGCGAGGTGTCGTGTCGTAGGCCGCACCAAAGCTCCATAGAATAGCTTGTTTTTGTTCGGCAGAAATTTTTTCCGGATCCATTTTATAGATTCCGAAGATACGCTCTTCGTGGTTTGGAGGGACATCAATAGGTCGTTCCAAATTACCAATCATGTGGTTGATCTGACAAATAGGGCGCCCATGTTCATCAAATACGGAGTAGGGGCTCTGATCTATCATCGATTCATGAATTGGTAAGCGGACATAATCAGATGACTCTCCTGTCGTTTGGAAAGCGGCTTCACCGCCATGGGGATTCATATCTCCCCAGGGCCATTTGCGGCCATCTACACCGCGGGCGGCTAACTTTAATTGATCAAGTGTTGGGAGGCTTGCACCGGGACGCATGATGTCAATAAATGCCTGAATTGAGTTGGGATGATAATTGTTGACGGGTACGCTTGTTTCAACGGGCAAGTTGTTGCGGTCCAGAAAACGTAAGGCACCGTCATCCCAATGCCAGAGATAGCCATGTTCATCGCGTGGGATGTGTAGCATAGCCGCTTTTTGGCCGTGTATTTCGGCATATTTAAAAAGAAAATCAATCCAATTTTGATTACTGACCAGTGGACCAATCATAAAATCATGGTCGACACTTCTCAAGCGACTGCTGTCACGTTCACCACTGTACGAATCACCTTCACGCCAAGCGGTCACTTGCCCCGCGGGGATCAGTAAATGTTCTTCACGAGCCCACTGTGGAACCTGGCTGAGTTGATAGACCGGAATGCGAACTGTATAATCCCCTGCTTGAGGGGGTAATGGGATGGCAACCGGAATATGTTGGGGAGCCAACATGGTCAGGCGATGTGAACCTAAAGGTGGCAGGGTATGTTGGAAAACACCATTATGCTGTTTGCCTGAATAGGCGGAGTTAGAGAGGTCACCATCTTCATTCAGTGCGCGTGCAAAATGAAAACTCGGTTGGACGCCCGTCGCAAAACCTCCGTCAATTATAAAGGTAAGATTTACATCCTTATCAGCTAAGCGATAGCGTGCATCTGATTCTGGCAATAAGTCGCGGAGCCGGTTGCGGGTTCGCGTGATGTCCTCATCTATACCGCGTTGACTGGCCTCTTGCCAAAGCGCAAAAGTTAGTTCCACAATTTTCTGACGAATGGCTTCTAAGGGAAAACGACGGTAGGCCTCTTCGTATTTGCTAATGGCTTGCCTTAACATGCGTAAGCGATGTTTTTCAGAGCGTCGTCGTTGCACGGCGTCTTGACGCATTAGTTCACGCAATGATTGTGGCTGCAAGGTATTACGTTTTTGCCGTACTTGAGTGCTAGCGCCTTGTTCGTACTGGCGCGCTTCATGGGTGATGAAAGCAAAGAGCATGTCTGTCGGATCAGCAAAGCGTTGCTCCGGATCATTATCGATGGCTTTAAGGATAATGTCGTTCAGCCACTGTGGTATTTGTGGGTTTAGCTCTTTGGGATTAGCTATGGGGGCCGCTTCTCCCATACGTCTCACGATATAAGCCGTATGAACCTCTCCCTTTTTTTGCGGGTAGGGAAGTTTGCCGGTTAATAGTTCAAATAATGTGGTTCCTAAGGAGAAAACATCAAAGCGAAAGTCAGGAGGGCTGCCGGTGAAGGATTCCTTGGGCATATATTCAGGCGTGCCGGCAAAATATTTCGGACTGCCGCTGTCAAGTTCATCAAACTCCTCGGGTGTAATAGCAATACCATAGTCGGCACTTTTGATAATGCGTCGCATCCGTGCCGGAGGTTCGCTGCCATTACGGGATTCGGAGATGGTTCTATCAGGTAGCAGATGAACTAAAAAATTCTCTGGCTTGATGTCACGATGAATGATGCCGCGTTGATGACTCGCTTGTACAATAGAATAAATAATTTCTTCACAGATCTCGATGAGTTCTTCCATTGGAAGGTTGTGTCGCTCTAAATAATCAAAAATAGTGCCTTGGTTCATGTATTGCATGGCAATATAAGGCAAGTCTTCGGCCGTGAATCCAGCATCATATACTTGAATCGCACCAGGAGCATTATCGCTGAGCAAGCGAATTTCATTTAAGTTCTTAGCATGCTCATCTTTTGAGAAAGCTTTAGCAGTACTAATTTTGAGTGCGACAGCGCGATCAGCATCGCGTTGTGTCGCCTTAAAAACTTTGGCTTCGCCTCCTTCAGCGAGTTCGACAAGTTCATAGAACTTAGAGGGGTGGATGGCGCCGGTTTCACTGTCTCTAATCATTAATGATTTTTGATCAGAAACGCTAATGGGAACAATACTGGGAATCGCTTGTTGCGAGCGCGCGTCTTGTCCCGGTGTATCCGTTTCAGCGGACATAATTGTAATAGGCGTCTCATCCTCAGCGGGTGTTGCTGCGCTGGCATAAGCAGCTTGTACGGCAGCCAAGTCCAATTTTTGGACTGTTAAAGTGTGGCCCCTGTTATCAACGTAGGGTACGTCATGCATAAAAGCGGCGCCGGTTAAGAAACGATCAATGTGCGCTTGAATGGCTTCATCAGTACCCTGTTCAGGCGCCAGTTTGCGTTTGACGAGTGATTTTAAAAAGCCTTTTTTGGTAAGCGGTGCGACAATGCTGCCAGGTCGCTCGGCTTCAATGGTACGAATTCTGTCATAGCGATTGATGAGTTCTTCAGCGTCTTTAACAATCCCGCCTCTTAGCGATGTACTATTGTTGGAAAGCATTGGTAAAGCGCGGATACCACTTAGTAAACGCGTTGTGAGTTGATACGCATCTTCATTGGTCATTAAGGGGATACCTTGACCAATTTGGGTATGCACTTCTCGTGCCGCATCCACATAGCTTTGTTGCGCGCTGACGGAATGTTGCGTAGCAGGCGCTCCGGCGCTGGCTAGGAGTAACGAGGCTTGATTCAAAGATGAAAAGGCGAGGAGGTTCATTGAGTGAGCGTCTCCCATTTAGGTGTTGGCCCTGTCTTTGAAGTATTCAATCGTATCACTGGAAAGAAACCCGTTTCTTCCATGATGGCCATGTCCTGTACACGGTAAGGGGTGACGATTTCTATCGTGCTGGGTGGGCCTGCGTTGTAGGCACCCCCAACGGTAAACACAACCTGAGCTAATTGGTTTTTATCGTTGGGGTCAATATGTTGCAGCCTACCTGAGGCTTCTAAAATAGCGCCGACATATTCTGGATCCATACTCAACATGGTACGGGTGCCGCTGACTAAAAAGCCAATCCCGCGTTCTAAACCATTTTGTTTCATGAGTGAGAAGGGGGACCAGTCGCCAAGTCTTGTATCAGTATAGATGTCATGGTTAGCGCGGATGCGGGCCTGTGAAAAATCACCGGTAAAGCGCCAATCCGCGACCCCGCTAATAATACGGTCGCCCCAAGGAAACATCCGAACATCATTGCCGCGCACCGCACGCTTCCATTCATGCAGGGTGGCGGGCCGCGCTCGGGTTTCATAACCATTTTCTCTATTAAACTTATTATGCTCGCGGTACGTGACGTCCAAATATTTGAGGGCATTAGGGTAGGTAATCCCCGTAACGGCAGCCCCTAAATCCAGCGGCCTTCCATCCACATCTATATAATCACTGGCAGCAAGGTCTAAACCTCGGGCTAGCTTGTCTCTGATCCGTGGGTTCCAATGGCTGGGAATTCTTTTTCCGACAGCTACTAAAGCCATATCGATAAAGTTATTATCTCCTGCTTCTCCAATATCATCGTTTTCTTCAAGGACTGCGGCATACTCGTCAATAATATAGTCTAGGTACTGCTGATTGGTGACTTTGGGTCCCATGGCATAATCATAAGAGATCGGTTTCCATGATTCCTCATCGGGTAGTTGTCGACTGTGTCGCCCCCCAGGAATATTGCTCGCCACATGTCCCGCAGGAATAATAATAAAATCATCGGGTAGTTTGAGAGCTCCTGGCAATCTTGTCTCACCTTTTAAATAGAGTGGTACTCTTACAACATGTGCGACACTACTGGGTCTTGCGGGTAGTGGGATAGCCACGCTATGAAGTGACGGATGATCGACTCTTAATTGATGGTTGCCACCACGTGGTAATAAAGGGAGCGTTTTAATCGGAGAGGGGTATGTCTTTTTTACACCATCCCATTTTAATACGCCGCCCTCGTCGGTAAAGCGACCTAGGGTGACGCGAAATTCTTCATCATCTGCAAACACACGCAGGGGTAAACCTGATTGAGTGCTGTAGCGAATGCGGACCGGAATATTTTGGCTTAATTCGTGGGCGACAAAGTTATCGGGATCATAGCGTCTCAGTTCACGAATCGCGGCTGTTCTTTCGGGATCATTGCCGACCGTGTCCGCCCATTGTGCGATTTCTTCGAAGATTTCGATAATTCGGTCTTTAATGCTCTCACTGTGGACAATATCGTACGCGTGTTTAAATCCAATGGCGGCGTTTTTCAGTAAATCAAGCCAGCTGGTGGCGAGGGCACTTTTTCCACCCTCAGTAGATTTTTCAATTTCCCGACCATTTAAATGTTTCATGGCTGCCGATACGTTCAAATCAACTTCGGCTTCGAAGGTTAAGAGGCTGACCAATAATTCATGAGCTGTGGGGCGTTCTTCAGGATCTTTTGTCAGGGCTCTTGAAATAATATTACTTAAGGCTTCAGGGATTTGCCGGTCAATGGCTCTGAGATGGACAGGTTCAAAATCAGTTGTCATTGATTTCATCATGATAAAACGCATGGGATCCTGTCCAGGTTCCAGGTCATTAAAACTAAAGGGGAGTTCGCCGGTAAATATTTCGTAGAGCATGGCCCCTAAGGCATAGACATCACGTTTAAAAGAGTCGGGTCGATGCTCCCAACATTCCGGTGCAATATACTCGGGTGATCCGGCGACGCGACTGTGATCTTCTTGCTCCACATCTTTGCTTGAGATAGCGATTCCAAAGTCACCCAGTTTCAGACGACCTTTTTCCGAGATAAAGAAATTGTCAGGCTTAATATCGCGATGGATCAAACCACGGGCATGAACATCCGCTAGTGATTCAGCGGCTTGCCGCGCAAAGCGTACGGCTTCTTCTAAATTAAAAGCTCTTCTACCGCTGTTGGTTTCATCGATAATCTTACCGAGTGAACCCTTGAGCATTTCCATAACTAAATAAGGGTCACCATCTCCCTGTACAGCGGTGACATAGGCCCGTACAATGGTTTCTGTTTCGATACCACCCTGCAAGCGCGCTTCATTTCTAAAACGCTCAATAAATTCTTGGCGTAGTTCCTCTTTATCAGGTCGATCATCAGTGGCTTGCACATGCATCATTTTAATAGCGACATCGCGGTCCAATTGCATGTCTCGGGCACGGTACACGACACCCATGCCGCCTTGCCCCAGTACGGTTGTTCTTTTATATTCGGTTTGAATGGTGACGGTGTTACCTTCAGCAGTGAGTGCACGTCGTGTAATAAAACCCGTTAGGTCAGAGGTTGTGGCCTTCAGGACTCCTTCATCCAGGCTGACGGCGACAGATTCTGCAAGTCGCTCTGCAGCTTCTTCTACAGGAACTTCACTATCAAAAAAACGCAGTCCGGTTTGACGTTGTAGTTTAGGGTAGGGTCCCCCAAATAATAAGGTATTACGTTGGATGCCTTGTTGATAGCGTGAGGCTTCGGCGCGACTTTCAGCAGTGGGCTCTGGAATAATGCTATCTTGTCGCAGTTCAGCTAGAAGTTTGTCGCTCGGGATGCTGGCTTCAGGGTTTTCGTCATATTGTGTTTTCAGCAAGGTATGTAAAATCTGTGCGGCTTGGACTTTATCTTCATCAGCATCACTTTGTTCAAGTTCTTGGGCGATGGCTCCAATACGCGGTACGGCAAAGGCTAAGCTGACATGGTTTTGTGATTCAATAGCCCCTTGCAATTCCCAGACAGCTTGTCGATGAATCAGAGTTGCATCAGGAGGTAAGGGGACAGCCGCTGAGGAGAGTGACGTCGCATATAAAAAGGTGCTGTTGGTGAGTGCCGGGGCCAGGGTGAACATGGGTTTGGGTTTTCGCGAGTTATCTCGAAGAGTTGCGCGGTTTTTTGCAAGAAGTAGTTAGTTTTCGCTGACATAACTTACTTTGCAAAAAGACGCAACATTCTATTGACTTACCCGAATAATCCTAAGAAGTTCTTCTGGAGAGGGAGGTTGAGCGTGAGTCTGCTGAATATTGCAGCGACAAACGCGACCTTAGGGGTGCTCGGGGGTTTGCCACTAATGGCCGCTGGTTCAGATCCGCAATTATTTGCGGCGGGACAAACGTTTATCCAGACGCCGCCGCCAGGCCTTTCTAATTATCTTCAATTGCCAGAGCATGGTTTTTATCTTCCAGACCATAACTTATGGCAGAATGGTTCCTTAAAATATTTTTGTGCGACGGCACATTTCTCCTACGGTAATGTTGCTAATGGTGCCGCCCCACCGGGGAGTGTGGGTGGAAATAGTCCGATGGCACCGGCCGGGACGATCAAAGCGTTGCCACGCGGTGGCGCTATTTTAATGACTAGTGAGGGTTGGGTGCAATTTGGTGTGCCGATGTGGACGAATAAGGATAGCTTAGCCTTGTATCAAGAAGCGTCAGATCGTGAAATTCGACCTGAGGATATTCCGTTTATTGTTCCGACAAAATATATTTTTGATTTAGATTATGTAGACGCTACGGATGGCCTGATTCCTGCTGATTTTGTGCAATATATGCATTTCGTCACGCAGGGCATGACGATGCAATTAGTCGCGCCGGATGCCGCGACAGCACAGCGTTTGGAACAATACCTTAACCTGTCTTATCGTGGGCCAGATCGGGATCACATGGCAGCCTTGGTTAAAGCCGAGTATTCACCTACTGCGGTCGGCATCCCCGATTTAGCCGCAGAAATGCGCTCTTTTGATGGGGTCGAGCCCGAAGCCCTCCGACAGATTTCGGCATTTAGTGAAAAGAATATAGTGCGCTTAGGGGGCTTGATTATTTCGCGTCGTGGCCGGCAGCAGTATACGGTGCATGATGGAAGGAATACTTATCAGCTTGATTTGGGAGATCCAAAACGTTTTCCATTGATGCGGCATCGCTCTGATCACCGCGCATTAAAACCTAATGTGATGTTAGTCTCTTTACTGAATAAATTAATGGATGCGGGGCGTCCGGCTTTAGTCCCCATTGGTACGGGGCATGGTTTTTGCCATGATGAAGAAACCAGTGGTTTTATGTTGTGGAATCAGGGTCGCGCCGTGATTATTGATCCGCCGTCCAGCACCTTAAAATTTTTAAGTGAGCATGATATGCCCTTAGAGACGATTGCAGGAATTATTCTCACTCATGGACACAGTGATCATTATGGTAATGCGATCCCACAATTGTTGCAGGCTTTGCCTGATATCACGGTTTATACGACACCTGTCATATACGATATGTTGCGTGAGCTTTATAACTTGGCCGTGGGTTCGGAATTAGCTGATTTAGCTCAATGGGATTTCGTGCCCCTATACCCCCAACAGCGTGCCTCAATTTTAGGGATGTCTATAGAGGTAGACTATTCTTTTCATAGTATCCCTACAATAGGCTTTGATTTATTTGCTCACGCTGATGATAAGAATCCCATGGTTTATTTTTCAGGGGATACCAATGCTGATCATCAGGCTGTGCGGCAGTATACTTTGCCAGCCACTGGACATGATCCGATTATGACCGAAGCACGGGCTGCTCGCATTATACGTCATGTGGGAGGTATCTTAGATCCTGAATGGAAGAGTCCTATTGTCTTGATAGATAATGGGGTGCCCCCTTTACATACGCCACCGCAACGGACGCGAGAATTATTAGATCAAGCACAACAGCAAGCGATTACCACCCAGGGTCGAGTTTTTTCTTATCATATTGCTGCAGCGGACGCCGAGCAATATAATCTGCCTAAGTGGCAGGCGGGACCTGCTGGTTATATTGATTTATCGGTTTATTATCCGGAGTTGATTAGTCCATCAAGCGTTCGTGTAGATAAAGAAGATGCTTAACGGCTAACGTGTGAGTGTGCTGATACGTGGGGTTGGCGTGACCCCGTTTTGGGCTTCCTTAAGTCGTTGTACTGGAAAAAAACCGACTTTTTCTAAAGCGGAGCGGTTGTGCACGGAGACCGGTTGAACAATATCAACATTAGTGGGTACGGGGGCATCATAGGGCTCACCTGCGACAAATACCCAACTAGAAAGTTGATCGGCCTGAGACGCATCTACTTGTAAATCAGAAGCATCTAAAACACGTTGAGCGGTGGCCTCGGAAAGTCGGAGCAAGGTTTGAGTGCCACTGACTAAAAAACGAATCCCTTGGACGAGATTAAACCCATCAAAAATTGAGTAGGGCGAGATATCACCTAAAGACATTCTATGTCGTGGGTGAGAAAATTCCCCTTCATAATTGTTATCAGGTACACGGAGTAGACTATGCCACCCGGCAAAACGCCATAAGGCAATGCCACGACGCGTATTGTCGCCCCAAGGGTAAGTGCGACGGTCAATGCCACGCATGGCTTTTTTCCATTCATCTAAATCAGCTGGCAGGACATTTTTATTGCGGTATTTCCATTTTAAAAAGGCGACGGCATTTTTATAACTGACACCCGTTACGGCCCCATTTTTTTCTAGGGACATACCGTTGTTATCAAGCAAATCCATATGTGTCCGCAAAGATGTGTCGAGCAGGCGCTCATGAATATCACTGTGCCAGTGCGCCGGAATTTGTTGGGCAAATCTTTGTTTTTCGGTCTCATAATTGTCTCGGTCTCGCACAAGGCGGGTTTCAATAAAAGACCGGATGGCCATCAAGAATTCGATATATTGAGCATTCGTGACTTTAGGGCCGATGGCATAATCATAAGGGATTTCACGCCAATCGTGTGCTTCAACGCGTTCTGAAAAGCGCCCACTGAATTCGCGAACGGCAACCGGGCCTGCAGGAATAATTAACCAATCTTTGGGAACCGTTCCCCTGCGATATAAAGGGATTCTGACCCTGTGAGGCAGAGCCGAGTGGCGTACTGGTAGAGGGATATTCACCGGATGGAACTCAGGATGAGTCAAGCCGATGCTATAAGCTGAGCCGCGTTCTAAGTCCGTAAAACTTGTGGGTAGTTTAAGCGTAATGCTTTCATCTTCAAATTCTAAGATGCCACGGTTGTCGGTACTTCTCCTGAGTTGGACTAGAAACCTACCATCATCAATAACTCCTTCGTCATATTGAATCTGCACGCTGATAGGCTGTTCTAATTTTTCAATCTGAGGGGCATCTGGTTCAATTAGTTTGAGCTCTTCAATCAAGCGTCGCCGTTCGCCTTCATTGCCTTGACGATTGGCCAAGCGGATCAATTGATAGTGAATAGAGACTAATTTTTCTTTGGTGCTGGGAAGTTTGTAGAGCACGTAGGACTTTTTATATTCTGTCAGAGCTTGTGCTAGGGCCGCACGCCATTCATCCATGGTGTCGTTAATAAATTCCATATTGCGTTCATCTTGTTCAACAAGTGCAGAGATGGATTTGCGAAGCGTGTCAGCATGTTCTTCATGAGCCTGTGCACGATAGGTTACCAGTTCAAAGAGTAATTCTTCGGCATTGGCCTGGCGTTCGCTTGGATCGCGTGCGAGTGCCTTTAAAATGATGCGGTCCACACTGCTAGGAATGCCACGACCGCGTGCCATCCGGCTGGGTGCTTCGGGATCATTTTCATTCTTGATATAACAAATCTTAATATAATCGCCGTCGCAGTCATAGGGGAGGTCATCCGTGAGTAATTCATAGATGAGGGTGCCTAAAGCATAGACGTCACGGGTATAATCATCAGGCACATGATCAAAAAAATCACTGGCTGCCATATAGATGGGTGTGCCGCGAACCTGCTTTGTAATACCCGCCGCTGAGTCAGCGTCAATAGCAGTTTTTTTCTGCGCGATTCCAAAGTCGCCGAGATGAACGGTAATCTGACCATCAGCGTGTTCATTTAAGAAAAAGTTTTCGGGTTTGATATCTTTGTGCACAATTCCCAGCGCATGGGCTTTAGCGACGGCGGCGACGGCTTGTTCGGCTAAATTCATCCGTTGTTCTAGCTTAAAGTGCCCATCATTTAGCTGTTTGAGCAGTAAGCTTTGCAGGTTGTTATGCATCAACTGCATGACGGCAAAAGGTTGCCCAGTTTGATCTTCACCCATGTCAAAGACTTCGACAATGCGATGGTGACGTACAGTTCCCTGCAGATGGGCTTCATTGCGAAACATCTCAAGTTTCTTTTCTTTATCACCCATGCCTTTTAAATCGCTGATGAGTTTGATGGCGACATAACGGCCAATCCGTACATCATAGGCTTCATAAACAATGCCACCGGCGCCTTCACCGAGAATGCCGGTAATATAATACTGGAGTTCCTCACGACCTTTAATGTGAAACGGCACCGGGTTGTCTCGTGTGGCTTGTTGGGCGTTGTCATTAGCGACGACAGCTTCTTCTTCAATGTTCGTTTCAAGTACAGGTGGGGCTTCTAGTTCGGTAATGTGTGTTCCGGCCGGTGCTTGACGATATTGAATCGATGCGATGGGGTGAAAGCGTCCGGTGCGCGCAAAACTTTGCGTGATGCGATTGCGGTGTAAGGCAAGCGCCGGCATGTTGTTTCTGGTTTGACGGTCCTGAAAGAGCCGGTCAATCGCATCCTGAGGTGTTTCATCCGGTCTGGGCAATAACTCATGTTCGTTGAGCTCACCCACCAGAGCATAGGCTGAAATACTGGCCGCTGGGTTTTGTTGTCTAATCTCTTCAATGCTTTCGCGAATGTTATTGGCTGCCGTAACAATATCTAACGGCATATTCATCTGCTCCAGTCCTTGAACCAGATGACGTAAGGGTGGCAGTACCGTATCGACTTCAACGGTGTTGGCTCGCGTGACCAGCTGAGTCAGTTGGTCAGCGGCCCCCACAAACAACTGACTGTGTGTGGCGGACGACGCCGCTAGAAGTTGGGAACTTCCCATTTGAATAAACCCATGACCAATCACGCCCACCTTTTCGCAAGCGTTGCATTTCTGTTGCGTGAATTTGTTAAAAAATGTGACCTAAGGGCTCAATTTAATTGGCCTTGTTGGATTTTCGAATGTTTTCGAATAAATAGGGTGAAAGCTGCGGACAACACTTTGTCCCTACTGCCGAAGAGCAGGGGCATATATATGTTAAGCTTGATGTCACAAACAGCTCTCGCCCATTCGGGGTTTCTCTTGGCCTCCTCCGGACCTTTGCAGGCCTACGCCCAAATCCAGCAACAGATTCAGGCCGGTTTGGCTCAACAATCCAGTCCCTTGGATATTTTGGAATCGGTGCGGACGCAAGCCCTTGGCTTAGATCCCGCAGTGACAGGTTTGGCGCAGCAAGCCGAGCTGTTGAAGGAAATGCTTCAAGGAAATTGTGGCGACAATCCGTTGGTATTGAATACATTGTTGCGGAGTTGGACCCAAGAAGTAGGGGCTTGGACTCATGTATTAGGGCGTCCAGGGTCTTCAGACTCAGTGCGGCCATCCAGTCGTGCGCCATTGTCTCGCCGCCGCAGTATTACTCAGAGTTTAGCGCCGGTGACCGATTTAGTTCCCGCACTTCATGTGGGTAAACTTCAATGTAATGGTTGTTTGGTTTTATTGGAACCTAAACCCGATGATAAATGTTGTTCAAAATGTGGAACGCCATTTCGCGAAGATATTGGCTTAGACCTTCAACCGCAGAACAAGCGCGTCACGATTTTATTTACCGACTTCAAAGGTTTTACTCAGATGAGTAATCGCCTGGGTGCGGAAGAACTCTTCCGTTGGCTCAACTATGAGTTTAATGTCTTAGGTGCTGAAATCAAACGTCAAGGTGGTTGGTTTGTTAAAAATATTGGCGATGCTATCATGGCTGTGTTTGGTGCGCCTTATGCCTATGAAGACCATGCGGTGCGTGGCGTACGTGCGGCCACGCGTATGCTCCAGATTTTAGATCGACTCAATCCTCAGTTGGAAGCGCGTGGTTTGCCTGCCTTAGAAATGCGCATTGGTGTGCACACCGGACAGGTAGCCGTGGGTTATTTAGGTGGACCTGATTCAAAAAAATATGATGTGATCGGGATGGCTGTCAATATGGCTTCGCGCATGGAAAGTTTTAAGCAAGATGCGGGCGCTAGTAAAATAGCTTTGCCGGATGGCAATCGTATTTTGGTATCGGATGCGACTTTTGCTGAGCTGCAGGGTCGTTTTACCTATCAAGATATTGATCGCGTTGCCTTTAAAGGTGTGGAAGGCAAGGTGGGGGTTTATTGGATTAAAGGCGAGGTGCCAGGGTCTCAGGGTATAGTGTCTTTACAAGAAAGTGATATGCCATTTCATGGTCGCCAACCTCAGTTAGCGCAATTAGAAAACTCTTTAACAAATGTCTTAGCAGGTACTGCGCGTGTAACCGTGGCCGTTGGTGAAGCGGGTTCGGGTAAGAGCCGATTGCTTGCGGAATACATTCATCGTGATAAACGCCTGGCGCAAGCAGAAGTAAAAGTGGCTGCGGCCCGCGGTGTGGACCGCAATATTCATCCGCCGTATTACTTATTAAGTCAGGCGCTAAGAAATTTAGCCGGTGTAGAAGCGGTCGACCTTCCTGGCGATCAAGAAATAAAAATCCGCAGTTTAACCCATGTTTTATCCAACTATGACGAGTCGCAAAAAGAATGGCTCGCACAGTTGTTGGGTCGTTTGATGGGTTTAGGCTTTAGCCTAGAAGATTCTATGCAAGAACGCATTGATAGCTCTGTGATGGAGATGCGTCGTCAGGTGGCTGAGAATATTGAATCGATGACTTCGGATGAGCGCGTGTATCGTGAAAATGTAACGCGTGCCTTAGTTGATTTTACAGCCGCTTACACCGAGGTTTTCCCACTGATGTTTGTCTTAGAAGATTTGCATTGGGCCGATGAATTTTCATTGAAAGTGCTCAGTCATTTAGTTTCAGAATTACCCCATGCGCGTTTGAGTATTCTCGGTGCGGCACGTCCCAGTTTTACCGCGGATTACCATAAGATTTTCCAATCGGCAGCAGCCTTACCACTTGTTGAATTAGGAGAAATCGATTCCAGTGGTCTGGCAGCGATGACCTCAGAATTGATTAGTGACTATGTTGAAAGTAGTTTTAGGAGTGCAGCAGTTAATTTTATTCTAGAACAGGCTCAAGGCAACTTATTCTTTCTTCATGAAATGGTACAAGCAACGCGTGCGGGTTGGTTGCAACGTGATGTTTCGACAGACGGATGGAATTTCGTAAGTGAAGACGGCACGGCGGTGACTCCAGGCTCACAAAATTTTCTTCAGGCCCGTCTAGACCGTTTAGCAGCCGGGGAACGCGACCTGATTGAGATAGCCTCGATTGTTGGCGGCACGGTAGATTTAGATTTATTGCATGATTTGGGGATTGATGATGCCGAAATTCATTTGGGCCGATTAGAATTAGAGCAAGTCTTGGTGAAGGCCGGTTCTGGTAACTACCGTATCCGTCATGACATGATGCGCGAAACTTGCTTGAAAGTGATGAGCAGTGATCGGCGGCGGGAATTGCATCGCGATGTGGCGGCTTTGTATCAGCGTTGGGGAGACAAACCTTTATCAGTAGTCGCCCATCACTTATCAGAGGCGGGCAATTTAGCGATGGCCTCGCGGGTCTTTTTTGATGCAGGGATGCAGGCAAAATTGAATGGGGCTCCCGATCAAGGGATGATTTATTTTCAAGAGGCCTCTCGTTTGGGCAGAGAATTAGTTCCAGCCATAGCTTTGTCAGCAGAGCTCGAAATCAATGGACATGCTTTAGACGTACGCGATTTTGAGAGGGCTTATGGAGCGCTTCGAGCGGCGACGCTGTTATTGGATGTCACGATGGACCGTGGCCATCAAGCTCAATATTATTATAACCAGGCAAGAACTTACCTGGCGGCACCAGATGAAAAGCGTGGTATCAGTAGACCAACAGCGATTGCTGCGGTCAATCAGGGTTTGTCATTATTTGATGCTGATGAACCCGAAGCGATGCAAGTACAGTTGTTGGCTTTAAAAGGGCGCTGTTATACTGAAGGGCGTTATTTTGAAGAGGGTCGAGAGTATATTGAGGCCGCGGTCCGCATGGCCAAGATTCTAGATGATAAAGATTTAATTGCTGATTCTTATTTGAATCAAATGTATCTCGGCTTGCAATACGGCGATTATGCCAGCGTGATTCAATTGGCGGAAGAAGTGGATAGCCTGTTGACCTCACCGCGTTTTGCCAAGCGGCGCTTGGTACGCAACGTCAACTTGGGTGGGGCTTATATTAATTTGGGTTATTATCAAGAAGCCTTAGAGTTATATCAAGCTACTGAAGAGCTCTCCTTAGAGAAGTTTGGTGGAGCCTTTCGCGTTAATTTTGTGCCTAACATTGGAACTTCAGCACGTTTGTTAGGCCAGCATGAATTAGCGATGCAAGAGTTAGACCGCTGTGTTCAATTATATGGCCGCCATGCTAATGAGTTTATGGCCGGGGTGACACATTTGTACCGTGCACTGACTTTGAATGCCTTGCAGCGTTATCCCGAAGCGGTGACTGCGGCTCTACGTGTGGAAGCGATTGCAAATGCCGGTGAAGAGGCAGACCCTAAACTAGCGGCCATGGCCCACATGGCTTTTGCGCAAATCTATTTAGCTCAACGCCAGCTTGATGAAGCTTTACGTCGGAGTCACTTAGCCTATGATTTATTACGTGAATCCAATTGGATGGTAGAAGAGTTTGATTTAGAGATTATGTTAACCCATGCGCGCATCTTGTCAGCTGCTGGAGAAGCAAAGGCCGCTTGGCAAGTAATGGATGGCGCAATGTCAGAATATCATTATGGAACAAAGCGTTTATTAGGGGAACGCGCTGAGCGACTTTCTAGCAGTGAACAGCGCGATAGTTTTAATAATCGCGTGGCGGTCAACTTTGCTATTGGGCAACTTTGGGAGAGCTTGCGAGAACAAAACCTGCTGGAATTAGATCATGACAGTGTGACAGCTTTAAGCTTACAGATGGTAGATCAGGTGCGGCCTGGGCACTTAGGCCCAGAGTGGAAGCTGCTTCACGAGGCAGAACCGGCTCAAGTTATTGTGGGCCCTCATAGTGGCTCATGGAACACCGCCTTTGCCAGAACGACATTACCTCCGGTCACGTTATTAAACCGCTTGATCACGGCACGCTTAGATTTAAACCCCATGACAACCAGCCATGAAAACTTAATGCTACACAACGGTATCATCCGCGCTAGTCGGGTCAGTGATTCCATCTATTTTGATTGGAACTTTGAACTTTTCTCACCCGATGCGGCTTTAGTGCAAGCGATTACTACAGTTGTTAACGTGGGCCCGGCGATGACAGTACGCTATCAAGATGAGTGGCATGTGACGGGAAGTGTGGTGCGTTTAAATTTTAAAGCCAACACTACAGGGCAACCGTTTAATAGCCATCAATTTGGCGACATTGAACTGATGATTGGTGTGAATACCGCTGGGGAAAGCTTACTGCAAGTACGCATGCAGCAAGGGACCATGACACAACAGCCAGAAGTTTTGTTGCAGGCTGTTTTAGATATGCTGCAAGAAAAATGATTGTATTTAAGTAGATCAATTCATGTGAAATTCTAGCGTGGATGTATTTTCACCCTCATTAAAAAACGCCATCAATTTTTATATAATTCCAGCTCATGATATTTTTCCTCTTGAACACGCAAATTATAGCGATTCATTTTGCGATACTACTCTCTCACTTTGAAACTCATATAAGCTTTTCATGAAAGCTCTTTCGTAGTTCATTTTCTCATAAGTATTTAAAATTATTTACTATTCCGAACTTGGCATGGTCTTGGCACGGCTTGTGCATTTAGATGGACTATCATTTATCAGGTCAACTTTGAGAGTTGGATAAAAATTGGCCGTTTACTGCAGGCCTTACTTCTTTTAGCGCAGAAAAACGGGGTACAAGTGGAGGGAAGAATGAGATTCTGGTTTCGATGTGTCTGTCTGTTATTAGTGCAGTTGCAAGCTACCTCTAGTTTTGCACATATTCCCATTGATACAGCAGACCCACAGCATATTGCGGTATTAGAATTACATCGTTCGGATGTTTCCTCTCGCAAGACTAGAAAAATGACCGATAAATTTCGTGAGGAATTATCTCGGTACGCCCATTTAAAAGTTTTGTCGCGTGCTGAAAGTAAAGCGCTCTTAGATTATCAAAAGGATGCTATTATTGCCTCAGGGCAGGTATCTTCGTTGCAAGCGGCGGTTGATGAAGCCAAGCGCGAGTATTTTCAACTACATCTAGAGCGTTCTAGCAGTTTGGTGGAGAAGGTAGTCGCTCAGGCTTTATCCGCTCCACTTGCGGAACGTGATAATGCGGCTTTGCTCGAAGCCTATACAGTTCAAGGTATTGTGGCGATGGCTCAGAACCAACGGGCTTTAGCCAATGAAGCCTTTAGTAAACTGGTTTATTATAATCCAACGATAAAATTGGACCAGCGTTATTTTGCGCCTTCTATTGTCAAGAAAGTCCGACGTACCCGTGAAAAAACAGCTCAACAACAAACGGGCATGATTCAAGTTCATTCTGTGCCCGCGGCTTCAGATGTTTATGTGAATGGTGTCTTTAAAGGAACGACACCATTGCAGGTAAGTGGGTATGCGATTGGGGAACATGCTGTGGTTGTTAAGGCCGCAAATTACCAAAGCTCCCGTGAGGTTGTTCAAGTAAAAGCAGATACTATGGCTGAAGTAGCCGCTCATTTGCCATGGAAAGCACCTAACTTAAACCTCTCTAAAGATATGGCTGGATTTCATCGTGATCAGTTCAATAATTTTGAACATCTGACTGAAACATCGGGAGCGGCTGCCAAAGCCATGCAGGTTCGAAAGCTTATTCTGATCGATCTCGACCGTGAAAATGATCAAGCTGTGGTGAAAGCCTATATTGTAGATCGTGACCTTGCGACCTTTCATCAACCCCAGTCGGTTTCTGTTAGAAATTTTCGTCGAGAACTCGGTCAGACTTCAGAACGGTTAGCGTCCAAGGTTTTAGATGAAATGCATAGAAATATTATGGATGACCCCGGCAGTCTTGCGGCGGCGCCTTACTACGGTGATGTTTCCTTGTTGGGTAAGCATAGGCCTTTATTAAAAAATCCCTGGTTCTGGAGTGCTGTCGGTTTAGTGGTGGTGGGGGCGGTTACGGGCGGGATTCTTGCGGGAGCGACGACCAATACAACAGGAGCGATTAATGTGGTTTTTAGATAGAAAAGATATTTTTTCAAAGCGTGTAGGGGCGTATGGAAATACGCCCTTACGGATAGCATTTTTTGGATTTTTCATGTTGCTTGCAGCCTGCACTAAGCAAGAGCACGTAGATTTATTTTTGAACATTGAAAATGCACTGGCCCCTGCTGGCTTAGTGGCTGAAGAATTACCTCTAAGGCAACAAGTTAAAAAGTTTCGTGTCTATGTCACGGGCTCAGGAATTTCAGTGCCGATTCTTTTGGAGGCAACTCCTGATGGAGCGGGGATTTCTCTTAAAGATATCCCCGAAGGGGATCAGCGGACCCTGTTAGTTGAAGCTTTGAATAATGAAAATATGGTGGTGCGCCGTAAGGAAATTAAAAATATTACCATTGATAAGCAGAAGCTTGAGCCGATAACTGTTTCGTTAAATACGGTGCCTATTTTCTTAAATCTTAGAAATGGCAATCGGGTAATTGTAACCCGTTTGATGATGCAAGGGTCTGGTGAACCTAACCATCAGATTGAGGTTCAAGATGCATCTTTTAATCAGTCTTTAGTTCTAAAAGATAATCAAACTGGATTAGAATTTGCTGAGGCTAAGTTGTCTTTAGGGCAATTTAACTTCTTACCTCCAGAGCTGGCGTTGGGTCGCCATACCTTCATCTTGCGTGATTTGACTAATGGAGAAAGTAGTCAGGTGACGGTACGGTTGGCCCCGCCGGGTTCTCTTCCCGGAACAGGTATTGTGTCCTTTGGTCAAAGTAAGAGCCCTGCTATCACCAGTGGGGCAGTGCCTTTTTACAGTTTTGATACAGATCTAGCACATTTTCCTCATGTTATGAGTAGGAGTAAACCCTAATGCGATTCTTTCAATTTCGTTTATTCATAGTGTTGCTGGCCACTGGATTATTCGTGTCCTGTGCGTCGTCGCCTAAGCGCATCAAGGTGGCGACAGACGCGCAAGTTTATGCTGATCCAGAAATAGTTGAGCGAGTTTATTTTGAGTCGGATCTCGCTCAAGTTAAAATTTCTGAACAGGAGAAAATCCAATCCAGCGTTAACCGACTGAATCTTGATACAACTAAAGTCGCTCAGTTGGAAGGGCACGCTGATGCCGAGGGTTTGGAAGATTATAATTTAAAACTTGGTGATAGTCGCGCGCGCGCTGTGCGTGAGGTGATGGTGGGTTTAGGTATAGATCCTTCAAGGCTAATTGTTTTGTCATTTGGGGAAGGGCAGCCTTTATCAGCCAATGACACCGCAGCAGGTCGTGCACAGAACCGACGTGTTGAGATTAAATTACGTTAATTGATTAACTGTGAGGTTATAATGAAACTCAAGAAATTATCTTTAGGTACAGTAAGTTTTTTATCAGTGCTTTTTTCACTGACAGTTATGGCGCAAAGTATTCCCCAAGTGATTACTTTTCAATCAGCTCTTTTTGATGATGCGGGCAATCTTATTGCTGATGATAATGTGGATATTTTATTCCGGGTTCTCGATGATCAGGGGACGGAGCTCTATAGCGAGGAGCAGAAGGGCGTTCATGTCTTTGATGGCTTGGTAAACGTGTTGATTGGGTCGGGTGTTGAACCAGGGTCTGATCCTGCGGTGCCGACGGGTGGATTGCCTTACTCTGTGTTGAATCCGATCACACCACTTTTCATTGAAGTAAGCGTTGGGAGTATTACGACTTTAGAACAACTTGAGTTAACTTCGGTACCGTATGCCTATTATTGTCAGGAAGCGCTGACGGTTGCGGAGAATTCGATTACGTCAACGATGATTCAGCAGGGGGCGATTACTAATGAGCATGTTGAGAATGTGATGATAACGACAACTCAGTTGCCGGGTGAAGTGGCTTTGGATTCAGAAGTTGCGAGTGAAGTTTCATCGTTACAAAGTGATCTTAATGAGAAATTAAATCGTGATGGTAGTGACTCAATGACGGGGTCCCTGAATATGGGTGGCAATAATGTTACCAATGTTGCTTCTGTCGATGGTGTAAATGTCAGTAATCTTAATGATGTGGTGGTAAATAATCATGAGACTCGTATTACGGCTTTGGAGGGCAGTGATCCTAGGTTAAATGTTAATGCCTGGGCCTATGTAACCGACGGAAGTGGAACAGCTGGCTCAAAAACGCTCTCTGATAGCGTAAATTTTTCGAGCGTTACCAGAATACTGGGAGATGCAACTTATGGTGATCATTACAGACTTGTTTATAGTGCTTCAATGCAAAACTCTACATATGCGGCTATTGCAACCGTTAATGATAATTCGGGAGGGCGAAGAATGTTTGCAGTGGTTCTATCTAAGGATTCTAATTCTGTTCGGGTACGACTTAAGGAGGAATCGGGAGGGCAAGGGTACGGAAATTTTTCTATTATGATTTTAGGTGGCATAAATTAGAGTAGTGGGGCTTACTGTGAACTTTACTATGTTTAGTACATTACTGGTTAGCTTCGTATGTTTATGCGTAAGTCTTTGTCTGCCCGTAATGAGTCATGCTTATAATTATCTCTACATCCATCCAGATACAGGGGAACCTATAGGATGGAAGCCTGGCTCTATCATCACATATTACTTGGACCCTGGAGATTTGAGTGCTCGTTTAGATAATGATAAAGCGCATGTATTACTTAAAGAGGCTATGAACATTTGGGAGAGTGTCTCTCCGCATGTACCACGTTTTAATTTTGGAGGGTATTTACCCGAAGATATTACGGGTGATAATTACAAGGATTATATCAACCTGTTTCAATGCTATACCGATGACCTTGACTCTTGTCCTAGCCAGGCCCAGAAAAAATTAGAGACAGTGATCGCGTTTGATCGAGATAGTTCTATTTTAAAGAATGAGCTTTGTTTAATTACAAGCTGTTCTGCTAATGCAGGGGCAAAAGTTTTTTCTGGTAGTTTGGGTAGCCCATTTAATATTGTCCAAGGTATTTTGGTATTAAGTCCAGAAATAGAAACAACAAATGCTATTGGTGGAATCAATAGAGTTGTGGCAACAATGGTTCATGAGTTGGGCCATCTCTTAGGACTTGCCCACCCATCACTTAATCAACAGATAATATTAGAAGGGCACATTGGCTTGCAGAATTTGATACCAACTATGTCTAATCAAGCAGGTAATGAAGGTAAAACTGTATTAAACCCTGATGACGTTGCTGGCATTTCTGCTTTATATCCATCAAATTCTTTTGCGGAAGATATGGCTACAATCAAGGGGACTATTCTTAAGTCTGATGATTCCCCAATGATGCATGTAAATATCATTGCGAGAAATATCGAAGACTCTCTGTGTAAGGCGTATTCTTTTTTGAGTGGAAGGCTATGTACGGAAGGTATGCATGCAGCCACAATCAATTCAAGTTTTTGCATTGATAATATTACTGATGAGGTCACTTCGGTAGCTAATTTTTCGATATCAGGACTACCGCCAGGCTCTTATACAATTGAAGTTGAAGAGGTGACTGGTAAGAGTGCTGCCTTTACAATAGCTCCAGGATTAATAGACCCATTCATTTACGGTGACGCAGAATTCTGGAATGAAGGGGATGTGGCCGACGAAGATAATCAGTTATTTTCTGTGATTACTTTGGACGCTGGAGAGACTCGTGAAGGCATCGATATAGTTTTAAACCGCAGTGAAGTTATCGAAGACAGAATCAAATATTTACCTCTAAATGTTCTTAATCCAGGGCCCGCTACACTTTGCCCTGGAAA
>JAJFLM010000097.1 GCA_021772655.1 Deltaproteobacteria bacterium | reverse complement strand
AAATGGTGGTTTGGGGGGGATTTTTGACCGAATCGGCCCGTCCCACTGCAGTAGCGGGGGCTTGGGGACGAGGTTACATGACCGCGGACATTGGAGCCGGCACGCTAAACAGGACGATTTCGGGCCAGTTTTTTTAGCATTTCGACACCACGTTGCAGCACCGCGTCGTCCGCCGCATACGAAATGCGGAAGTGCGTATCGGCCGGACTGAATACGTTGCCGGGAATGATCAACAGATTGTTTTTGATCGCCTCGGTCACAAACTCAGTTCCCGTCCCCCAGGGAGCTCGGGGAAACAGGTAAAACGCGCCACCGGCGCCGTTGATCTCAAAATCATCCTTCAACTCCGAGAGCATGAAATCGCGTTTCCCGCGGTATTGGTCGATATATTCCGAGACATCCACGTCCCAAGCCGCCAATCCGGCCCATTGCACGGGGTGTGGGGCACAGACGTAGGTGAATTGCTGCAATTTGAGCATCTGTTGCATCAATTCCGCCGGACCGTGCATATATCCCAGCCGCCAACCGGTCATGGAGTGTGATTTGCTGAATCCGTCGATGACAATTGTCTGCTCGTTCCACTGCGCGGGGGATTGAAACGTCCCGTCGTAACTGTAGGACTTGTAGATTTCGTCGCTAATGAGGGCGATGTCTTTCTCCGCTGCCAATTCCGCTAAGGCTTTGAGTTCCTCGTCGGTGGCGACATATCCGGTCGGATTGGCGGGGCTGTTGCAAAGGATGACTTTGGTGCGGTCGTTGATGGCGTCGCGGACTTTATTGACATCGATGCGGAAATCAGGGTAGGTATCAATTTCGACCACTGTCCCCCCCGCGAGAGTGACGAGGTGCTTGTACATCACAAACCAAGGGTCAAACACGACCACTTCGTCGCCCGGATTGACTAAACTGCACAAGGCGAGCATCAACCCGCCGCTAGTGCCGCTGGTGATGAAGACCTGCCGGTTGTTGTGGCCGAGCGTTTTGTCGATGTGTTGCTGGATGGTCTCCAGCAACGGAGCAATCCCCTGTGTCTGACTGTAGCCGTTGCGTCCAGCGGCGACCGCTTCAGCGAGCGCGTCTTTGACCGGTTGCGGCGTGTCGAAATGGGGCTGGCCGATGCTCAGATTGACCGGATCCTTCAGGTTCGCCGCCAGGTCAAAGACCTTGCGAATACCTGAGGCGTCGATCTTATGCATACGGTCGGCAATCCAGTTTTGACTCATCAGAGATTCTTACTTTGCAAATGGTGATTGATTGAGCAGCGGAGGATCGTTGCGCGGCTGAGCTGTCGCTAAAACCAATAAAAGTTTAGCCACAGCTTCACACAGATTAAACACGGAATTTAGAAAACGATTACGATGAGCGTCAGTAATTAGATGCGGAGGGTCGTCAACAATTTGAAACATTAGTCGCCCAGAATGATTGCGAATTGTCAGGTCACTCCGTTTTTTGACGTCGTGAGCGGCGGAAGATTGCGATGGCGATCATGAAGATCAACGAACCGATAAATGCGGAGATGAGATCCTGGATTGTGACTTTGATATCACCCAGTTTTAGGTCGATGCCCAAGACATGAAACAGCCCGCCGCCAATGAGTGCGCCGACTAAACCGATACCGAGATTGGTCCAGCGTCCGTAGCCCTCTTTGGACCGGGTGAGGAGCATCCCGGTGAATGTCCCGGCCAGCGCCCCGACAATCAACCAGACAATAATTTTTCCAACAGGGATTCCGAGTAGGGTCATGATATTAACTCTGCCTCAACCGTTATGCTTGTGAATCTGCCTTGGTGAGTCGGACTTCCATGTGCGGATACGGGATGTCGATACCCGCTTCATCCAAAGAATTTTTAACCGCTCGTGTCGTCGCCTGTTTCACATCGCCAAAATCTTCAGATTTTGCCCAGACGCGGACCGACCAGTTCACTGAAGAATCTCCCAAATCCGATAACCAGATGGCTGGTTCGGGGTCTTGAAGCCCTCCGGGGACACTTTTGGCGGCTTGCATCAGTACTTCGCGGGTTTTATCGATATCGGCGTCGTAGGAAACGCCCACAGCGACATCCGCACGGCGATGGGGGTGGAAAGTGATATTCTCGATCGTCGAGCCAAAAATCTGTCCGTTGGGAATGATGATCCGCCGATTGTCAAACGTGTCGAGCGCCGTGGTGAAGAGCGAAATTTCATAAATGCTTCCGGTGTGACCAGCGATGTTGACGACATCGCTCACACGAAACGGGCGAAACATCAATAACATGATTCCAGCAGCGAAGTTGCTTAACGTGCCTTGAAATGCCAAGCCAACGGCAATACCGGCCGAACCGATGAGCGCTGCGAAACTGGTCGTTTCGACTCCGAACACGCTCAGACAGGCGAGTACCACCAGCAATAGCACGCCCCACCGTGACAATTTGGTCAGGAATTTTGCGAGCGTTTCATCGATCTTGGCTCGTTGTAGCGCCTTCTGTGTGATGCTTCCGATCCAGCCGGCAATGATCCAGCCAACGAAGAGCATGAGTAAGGCGAGCAGCACGGGGCCACCGTACGTCTTCGCCGTTTCCATCGCGACTTCCTGAAACTTCTCCATGTGGCTCCTTTCCTACCCCTAATTTGATCGACTACAATCTGCCTATCACTATCAATTAGCGCAGCCCCACACCGATATTCTTCGCAGGGCTATTGGGATACATCGAGCGTACGATTTTTAAGACTCCCTTGACCATTTCGTCTTCCACTTCCGGCGCCCAACCGACTGGTGAGGCGTATTGGATGCGAATGACTTGGGATTGATAGGCGTCTAAGCGGACGAGTTCACGGGTTGGTATATACAAATTATGTTCGCCCATATAAGCGAAGACCATCATCGGCAAGTCAAAGCGGCGAAGTTGGTCTTTGATCCGCATCCCAATTGGGGCACAAACTTCGCCCTGCATGGCGATGAAGACCATCGGTCCGATGCGGCTGACGATGACTTCTTCGTACTTACAGGGAAAATCACGGGGCGTCTCCAATTCGCGGACTAAAAAAGCATCATCGGTGCAGACACGATCGGTCGTTTGTTTGGGGAAGGGAATATTTTCGTCGTAATGCTTGATGAGGGCTCGAATCCAATTTGATTTTCGATGTTCGTGCGGATACGGGACGTAGCCGATATTCAAGGGAACATTTTGCTCCTGGGCCAATTTTTGTGCCTCTTCACGCGAGAGTGGCTCCGCCAACGGTAGCGAGACAATTTCGAGTTTGGATTGGATGGGGCCGGTCACATCCTGCATTTCGTCTTGTGAAATCTCCAAGACCCTCTGTGCCAATTCATGCCCCAATTCGTGAACCTGTTGACGAGTACCGGAGAGGATAATTCCCCGGTCCGGAAACTGGTTGCCGCCACAGGCATCGGCATACATCGCCACAGTCCCCGGCATCGCTTTTTCAATTTCATCAATCGCATAGCCGGGATGCCCGGTGTCGATCTTATCGATTTTGTTGAGCAGTGAGATTTGCAACGGGTGTGTGGGATGATTAAACAACATCGCAACCACCTCGTCACCCGCGGTCACTTTCATCAATTGGATGTCGTAATCGGTCGGAGCGTTACCGTAAGCTTGTACAAAGTAACCCGGCCCGCTGCCGACGGAAACCCGCGCCGGACCGCGTGCATTAGAAATCGCTTCCTGGATCAAATCGAAAATTTGATCGGCTAATTTTCGCCCGTACTCGAAATTCCCCGGGACGATCTGAATCGGAGCTGCGTGGTTGTGCGTAGCCAGCAGGATCAATTGCGATGCGTCCATGCCCAGTTCATCACGGCACCGTTTACGCAGGATGGGTGTGGCGACGTCCAGGCAATTCAGGTCGTATGTGATGATCGCCAGCTTTTTTTTGCCGTCATCAAGGACGAGCGCGCGGGCGTAGATGTCATGTTCCTTACCGGTGGGCATGATCCCCATGACCAAGGTGAGCGGTTCGTTAGGTGTGATGACGGTCTTGGCGGCACCCGCTTTCAATGTCACTTCCGCTGCTTCTTGGGCTGTGGCATGCTGCCCAAACTGTGCAATGAGCAAAGTTGCGATTAACAGCGAGACATAGTGGTGATCATGAATTCCAAACATATTCGTTCTCCCTGCTAGATCGGTCGGGGCAATGTTTGTGTATCATACGAATCACCTTCAGAAATTCCCAATCGGTTCGTGGAGGTCGCCAAAGTTTTTTCCACAAGGCGTGCGTGATGCTGAATCAGCGTTGCCAGGCGCACTGGCGGACAAGCTGCAATTTTGTTCGGCACGATTCTTGCCAAGATTTGAGTGGAATTGAAATTGCCACCCTCAATCGTGCGGTGCCAACAGCGAACACTTGCCGCTGAAACCATGTCGCCATGATTACTTATCAACTGGGCGGTCGTCGTTGGTTGAGCATTTAACCCGGTTCACCGGGTTTCCCTGCGCAGCGGTCTTAGCCCCGTCATTTATGACGGGGTGGTAAACGGAATTGTGTCCCGCAGCCTCGTTCACGAGGCTTCTCGCTGCCCGGCTTCAGCCGTAATCGCGTTGGCTCAAGCCGCCACAGCGAGAATCCCCGTAAACGGGGATCAGATCGTCAATCGCAACAAGAACCCGCCATAAATGACGGGCCTATGACCCGCTTACAGCGGGGGAAGTCCCGTGAAACGGGACTCAGAATGTGAACGCATGCACGACAATCATCGCCAACTAACCCCCAGTAGTGACCGGCAGTTGACGCACCGGG
>JAJFLM010000096.1 GCA_021772655.1 Deltaproteobacteria bacterium | reverse complement strand
GAAAGTTCTGTTGAGCAGGCTGATGAACAGCCAAGTTGCGTTGGTCCCAGTGCCGAAAACCCGTCGGAAGGCCGTTTTGATTTCTAGCACTACAGTCGCACTTATTCCTCTGTTTGTATTGGTGATCCTCTTGCTTTGAAGTGGGATTTCATTGCGATTGCTTGATGAGTTCTTCTCCATTCGGAGAACTGAAGTGCGTGTTGCATATCAATGGCGAGAGGCCAGACAATTCGAATGAGCAACTTACGGACTTCCGATACAGTGAGCGGAATCAGGTTGCCCCTTTTTTGCCTACCCGTGAGTTCGCTTGGCGGCGAATCGTACTGAGGAACGCATGAGCAAACATCGACAACGTGATGTGCCGATACCAGGCGTGCCAACTGCGAACTTCGTATTCGTCCAGTCCCGTTTCTTGTTTGGCTTGCTCGAAGCATTCTTCGATTGCCCAACGGCAACCGGCGACGCGAACCAGTTGTTGCAATCGTGTGCGAGGCGGAGCAAGAGTGAAGTAGTAAGCGAGATCAGTATTATCCTTGAGCGACCGGCGAACGAGCAAGCCCTTGCGCATGCCGTTGTCGGTGGGAAGTCCAAAAGGAGCGAACGCCCATTTGTATATTCGTTCTCCCTTGGTTCCGGTACCACAACTGAGTTGCCTCCATGCGGAATTCTGAAATTCCGCCGTGCTGTTTACCACGACATTCTGTACTTTTCTGCGCGAGTTCTCGTCCCTTGGAACCGTTGGCTTGCCAGCAGACCGACTGCGGCAATCCCGATTGTTTGGTTCTCATCGATTCGTCGCGAATTTACCCTGCTTGGAAAGTCACACGACGCGACTGCTTCCCTTGCCATCCAGAGGGAAATTGTGAATCAACATCAACGAATGCTTGTAGCCGACGCTTCGCATGTCTGGCAAGTCAATGCCCGATTGGCTTTCATGCGCAATTGACGAGCTGCGATCCTTGCCGCTTCCAGTTGCTGTGGGATGTCCGAGCCAGTCCCGAAGTACATCTCATCTGGTGTTTGACCACGAAAGGCTGAATGGGGTAGATGCGTATTGTGTTGCCGGACATAGAACGCGACCAACTTCCGCACGGTCGTGACGCTGTCGAGCGTGTTGAGATACAACCACTGGTGCTTGAGGATTCGCCACCAAGACTCGATCAGAGAATTTGAAAATATGATTTCTGTCTGTGCGAGTACGCGTTTCAAGAGTCCAGATTCGACGACCTGGTCGACCGCAAAGTTGAAGTTCTCCACGCCACCGTCGACCAGCAACAGGGGCGGGTCTGAGGCCAATTCTTTCGAGGCGCTCAGCAGGAGTTCGGCCGTGGCACTCGTGTCAAATGTGGCGGACACTTTCCAGGCGAGGATCCGGCGCGAGAAGTTGTCGATGACGGCATGCAAATAGGCGCGGCTCCCATCGAGCAGACGGATCAGAGTGGTATCGACATGCCAGATCTCGTTGGGGCCGCAGGCGCGAATGCCGACCTTGGGCTTTGCCGGATGAACACGTTGCCGAGGCCGTCGCCACTTGTGAGTCCGGATCAGGCGATACCAGGTAGTCGGTGAAGCGAAGACTTTGCCGAGTCGCTGAGACAGACGAGCGAGAATTCCCGTCGAGACGTGCCGGTACGCCTGGGACATGGCCAAATCCCTGATTGTGTTGACCTCATGTGGTGTCAGTTGCTGCGGTGAAATTTGGGGACAGGAAGGTCTATCATCGAGACCACACCGGTCGTCTCGTACCCAGTCGTGGTAGAGGGCATGCGATAAGCCGATCACTCTGAGTACAGCGCGTAGTGGAAGATGTGCACGTGACCGATCAATTGCCCGCAGCAGTTGCAGCTTGACGGTTCCGTCTGAGAATCGGACATTGGCAATGGAGACGCCCGATACTTTCAGGACGATGACCACCAGATGCAACAAGCAGACAAGCCTTGCAATTCGACGACGAAGTAGAATCACTTCGTGCTGAAGTTGAACGGTGTCCAGTTCCAGGACATCCAGAGAAACCACTTCAGTGTTAGTTTTGGTAAGCCATCCCCGTGCCGTGGATCGGGGCACTCCATGCTGGGTGGCGAGTTGGACGTCACCGGTCGATTGAACTAGTTCCCGAAGACGATGGTCATATCGGCGTTGTGTGCGAAGGTTCGAAGGCATCCACCCATCATTGCCTGTTTCGCACAGTGCTGGAAGCGTATGGATAATTCACCACTGCTAATCTGTTCAGTCCGGTGACGAGAACTCGCGCAGAGAAGTCCAGAATGTCTTGGCAAACAGCACTGCGTGGGGTCGTCGAAGGGATCGATGTCGAACGTCAGCCGGCCCGTCAAACGAGGCGATGAACTGATCGATCAATACATCGCGCAACCGGTTGAGCGAAGCGATGTCGATGGCATTTTCAAATCGAGAGAGCGTCGGTTGACTGGCCAGGTCTGGTGAGTCCGGCGCGCAACCGGCGATCAGTTTGAAGACCGGGTCGCTACGCAGAACATCGTGATCGTTTTGATCGGGGTAGTCGGCCAGCACGCCGTAGATCCACATCCACACCATTTGCAGGAACGGGTGATCCACCGATCGCTGTCGCCGCCGATCCCCCAGTGCTTGGGCGAATTGCTCGGTCAGACCGATTTGTTCATCGAACTGGCGAATCGGCAACAGCCCCGCATCACTGGAAAGCTGGCCCGCCGATGGTTCGACAACGACTGGCTTGGAACCAAAAAAGTCGAAGGATTTCTGCCAGACAGAGTGTATAATCACGCCGAGCCTCCTGGTGGCATCCAAAGTTGGTTTCATTCACCACTTTAGATGCGCTGGGAGGTTCAAAGATTCCCGTATTCATGAATATTGTGGGCTAGCTAAACGACTCAATACTGTAGCCGACTTCCCAAAAG
>JAJFLM010000095.1 GCA_021772655.1 Deltaproteobacteria bacterium | reverse complement strand
CTCCCCGGGTTCGCACCAGGATCGTAAATCAACGTTCTGGCACTGATGGCTGTGCAAAACAGCATCAACAATGCAATCCAGGTCTTGTTTACAGCTATTTTCATCATCGCTTCCTTTAATGATGGACCGCATAGTGATTGTCCATTAAACACCAGGCGTGACAACGCCAGTTGAATCGCTCACAGACTAGTGCCAACACTTCCAGCCAGGCTTCCCTGTCTTCATCATCCAGGTAAATAGCGTCCCGTCGATCACCGCGGGAAGTGACGTGGTAAAGCGCACCGGCATATTCAATTCTTAAAGGACGAGCTATAGAGACAGTAAAAGTTTATTTAGCTGGATTGCAAGACCTGACCCCGATGCTCTGAACGACTAAGCCATGCCAGCATGAACAACATTGACAGCTCGCTCCACGAATCGTCGTAACTCACCATCTATGATCTGCACTTGATCAGCGGCTGGATTGGTGTCGTGATGGAACTGGCCGGCGTAACCATTGACCTCATTTAACTCATTGGCAATGTTCTGCGCATGAACAAGTGGACTGCCATGTTGTGCATTATTGATTGCGTCGATAACCTGTCCAAAGAGCAAACCCCTGTTTATCAAGCCAGGAAATCGCCGATGCAAATATCCTTCAAGCATAGGCCTTATCGATCTAGCCACCTCCATACTGCTCTGCGCTGTGCCGTTCAAATATTCGCCCAACACCCTATGGCATTTGAAGTACGCGCTCTCGCACTCTTTATCAACGTCAATTGCATCAAAGTTACTATAACGGTTTACGACGGTTTTTAATTTCACACATGTGATATTTTGAGGAGCACTAGCTCGCAAAATTTCATCCCTTAGGCTTCTCATGAAATGAATATCGTGAACCAACACGATTAGTTGCTCACAGACGTCATGAACTCTCTTCAAGATTAAACGCGTCTGCTGCTTGCGATTTAGATCCAAGCTACACATGGGGTCATCAATGACAATGACTTTATTCGCCAAGTCGGGATCGGACTCAACCGATGCTATAAAAAACGCAAATGCCAACGTCCGCTTGTCACTCTCACTCAAAGAAGTCTTAAAGTCTGGTATGCCTCCGGTCAATTCAATATTTGACCCTCGCATTTGTAAGTTGTAATTGCTTCTTAATCCGCCCCTGTAGTTGAAATCTATATTTGGAATTGAAAATTGTGCGCCGAAATTAGTAAGTAGTTGATTTATTCTGTCTTTGTAGCGTTCGAGTGTTGTCTGCATGATGGCATTCAAGGCATCCTTTTTATTTTGCTTTTCTGCCTTAGTAGTAACTTCCTGCGCAAGTGCCGCATCAAGTTGAGAGAAGAGATCAATAAGCTCCTGTTGATATCGAACCTTCGCCAGCTCAAAATTGGCAATTGCCTGACGTAAACCATCCGGATTCACAGCTGCTAAGTGCGCCTTGTATACCGTGATTAGATTAACTGCATTGTCTATACCGTCATTACACGACTTTACTATTACAACGAGTTCATCCCATAGGGCAATCAGTTCATTCTTCGTGTCGCCGGAACCTACTGATTCAAGGATATTTGCTTCTTTGGCAAGCCTTAGAGCATCAAGACGACCTCTTATGGCATCCAATTTTTGCTTGGCCGCCTCACTATCAAGCTCTGGAGGAGGCATCTCAACATGCTCCTGCCAACCGTCAATGATCGCGCTGGCGGTCGCAAAACTTGCTTGGAGCCGCTCGATGATTGCTTCGGGCGTCGTAATTGGTACTAGCCTGGTCAGATCAGCGACAGAAGCCTTCAGTTGATTGTATTCCTGATTGAAATAGCTACGATAGGCTGGTATGAGATCGACCCCCTCAAGTGGTTGGTCGCAATATGGGCAACTTTCCATTTCTCCAAAGGCATGGCCATCACTGATCCATCTTTCGAGGTTCGGCTTGGAATGAGAGTCTAAGTGTTGTTTGACTCGTTGCTCTGCGGCAAGGTCAATATCGGCGAGTGAGCTTTCAAATATCGCGAAGATTTTAGCAACGTCAAAAGATGGCACATCCAACTTCTTAGGCATAGCTTTGGCTTGAATTAAGCCTATATTCTGTGCTTCAACAATACGCTCGTTTAACGCTGCTATTTGGTCGTCCGCATCCGCGACTTCCGCTAGTTCTCGAAACTGTTGTAGTAACACTCCCCGATGAAACCCAGTCAGCTGATTAGTGAGGTCTCTTACCGATTGCGATGCCACGAGCGCATCATTGTCGGCTTGATCGTACTCACGTTGAGCATTCACTGCGCTGGTGCCCAACGCAAATTGAAGTAGATTCTTCCTCTGATCAGTCGTTACCTGACCGCCTGCGTATACGTTTTGCTCTACAAAGTCTGCATCGAAAACCAGCAGTTCTGGATGTGAGTTGCTCCAACTTATGTTTGCAAACGCCGACTGCTGCCCATTCGAGAATTGAAGGAGAACTTCGGGTTGGAAGTTGCCATCTATCGTTCTTCGACGGCTGATCAAATCAGGATCATTAGACGCACAAGACCGAAAGATAGACGCGAGAGTTGATTTGCCTACTCCGTTATCAGCATAAACGAGAGTTGCCTTCTTAAAAGTGTGCTGCCTGCCGTCTGCATCATGGAGAAGGCCAATTCCCTTAATTCGGTTTATTCTTTCTAGCATTAGTTAGTCCCTGCTAATCACCCAATCGCCAACCATCCAGCACCCAATAACGCCCAACTGACACATAACGTTTACATAAGTGGCGTGCGGTCTTTCGCGCGCCCCAGTGCGCAGTAGCGAACGACTTGATGTGCTTTTTAGGCATAGTAACTAACTGCAGCCCCATGAATCATTAGTAACACACCGAATATCTGCGTTTTTAGACCACCTATGGACAAGTCAGTTACCTTGTTTTCAACTGAGCCTAACTGCATTTTAATTTCGTTTATTGCCCCATCTGTTTTGTCTTCAGATTTAGCCATTTTAGTGTTGATGACTTTTAATTCGTCTTCTAAGTCTTCTTTTAGCCAGTCGATTTGCTTTTGAATGTAGGCGACTTTTTGTTCTAATGTATTTGTTGAGCCACTAATGCGTACTTTTGGAGAAAATCCGGCAAAAATGTGCATAGTGGAGTCAACCTCTAAGGTGTGATGCCTTTTAATTAGAGGGAAACTTCTCATATAGTTTGTAAACACCAAATAAAGGGATGTATTTTTAGCGATGCCAAGATTTGAATCTATTGAGTATAAAATTAGAATCCCACCGATAACTTGAAATACAGGTGGAATAATCTTGTTGATTTCTACCCAGTCTAATGAGCTATGCACAAAGCCTAGATAGTGAAACGTAGCCAATGTGGCAGGTATGAGTACCGGCCACATTCTAAAAGTCCATTTTATTAGCCTGATCGAGCTATTCATTATGATGTCTAACGACAAGCTAAGGGGCGCGCAAGAGCTCGCGCGTCCCAGCGAACAAAGTGAGCGACCTTGAGCGCCATGTTATGCATTGCTTTGACGGACTATGCGAACCTGATTGTTTATCGCTTCTGATAATTCCTCGGCGTCAGCCAACCCCTCAAAGGTTTTTTGGAGCGCAGAAATATAAAAAAGTGATAATGGGAGCATAATAATTGCAACAACTAGAGTGAAGCCACCTCCCATAGCAACTGGATTGAAATCATTATTTTCTGTCGCCATAGAAAACATGCCTCCAAAAAATCCGAATGCCCAGAAAGTCATGAAGCTAGCAAAAAACAGATACACGATACTTTTAGTAAAAAACCAGATTTTTAGTATCGATCTCTCAGGGTGACCCTCAAGAACGATTGTCTCTCCATCGTGTAAATCCATAAAAATTCCTTAGCTCTGGTGTGATGCATAACGTTTAAGCTAAAAGGCACGCGGCTTCTAGCGCGTCCGTTTTGAGCACCTACAAACTCTACAAAACCTAAACTCCTCGACCAGTTACGGGATGCTATTCGCGTTAGACATTACAACATTCGCACTGAAAATGCATAGGAGGATTGGTGTCGGCGGGATAGTGGAAAATGGTGCGGATATTCGTACGGTTCAGGGGCAATTTGAGCATAAAAATCTGCGGACTACGCCGATATGCACCCTTGTACTCAATCGTGGCGGCAATGGGGTGCGAAACCTGCTGAATGACCTTTAAATGAACAAGGTCATGCGGCGGCTGATAACCCCCTTAACCGGGCCATACCCTGGCCCACCTGCTGACGATGGAAAATATTCAGCGCTTCTTCCACTCGGGGCAGGAAGTCTTCGTTCTCGCGGGTTAAATGCTTCCGCTGCAGGCGTTCAAACTGAAAGGCAACTTCGACCAGGCGGTCGGTGTCGCTGATTTTTTCAGGCGT
>JAJFLM010000094.1 GCA_021772655.1 Deltaproteobacteria bacterium | reverse complement strand
ATGGCAGCTCCGATTGATCCAGGTTTATTTGAGTTGGGAAACTACGGTGGATTGACATCAACACATGCACTCCAAACTGATAGTCCAGCGTTTGAGTCAGGCGATCCAAATGGATGTTTTGAGGATGGTACAGGGGGAGCTACTTTATTAACCAGAGATCAGCGAGATTTTAATCGTCCGATTGATGGAGATGAAGATGGAGACGCACGTTGTGATCGCGGGGCCTATGAACGCGGTATTTGTGGAGATGGTTTTGCTGAGCCCGATGAAGAATGCGATGATGGCAATAATGACCCCGATGACGGGTGTTCTGCTACCTGCACGGAAGAGTTTTGCGGTAACGGTCTCATTGAGGGCGATGAAGCTTGTGATGATGGTAACGCTGTAGAAGATGATGAATGCACCTCAGCGTGTACAGTCAATGGTGATTCGCCAGATTCTGTTTGTGGTAATGGAATTGTTGAAGCAGGTGAAGTATGTGACGATGGTAATGATGTAAGTGGTGATGGTTGTAGTGAAAGCTGTGACGAGATTGATCCGGGTTTTCAATGTGTCATTGCTGGTCAACTTTGTACTGAAAATCTCATCTTACTGTTAGGTGATGGTGGTTGTAATTTAAATCTCACTGGAGCAGCTAAAGGAAGTCATACATGGTTCTTATGGGCTCTGTTGAGTATGGTTGCTGTTTACTTATCAGATCATTTATTGCGTCATCTTCTCATGTCGCGGCGTAAATAAAATAGTTTTTTGATTATGTTGATATCGAGAGCTATTTTTATATTTCGCAGTATGTGTATTTTATGCAGCGCGTTTTTGTTATTTCTCTTTGCAGGGATAAGCGGATGCAATTCGACGGCTTCATCAGCCCCGCAAAATAATTCGGGAGATATAGCGCCACCTATTTCTAGCTTAGGGAGTGACTGTAACAATATTCCCTTGGTTGAAATGACAGGGGTATTAGTATTAAGCGAAGCAGATTGCAGCCGAGAGGCGTTGAATAACGCTGTCCAAAACGCTGCGATGCTGGGTGGTACAACTAAGCTACAATTAGATTGTGGTGAAGCGCCTATTATGGTGACAGAGCCGATTATTTTTCCTGAAGGAAATTATTCGATAGTGATTGATGGCGCGGGCGTTACGCTACGCGGTGATCAAAGCCAACGTATATTTCATAAAATGTCCGGAGTTCATCTGACCCTACAGCGATTAACCTTAGAAAACGGTTTTGCGGCCCCTTTCTTAGGTGAGGCCGCGCACCGTCGTTCAGGCGGTCTGATTTTAGCAGATGGTTTTGATAGTGGCTTTTTCGTAGGTGGTTCTTTGACATTGATTGAATGTACTTTGCAGGATGGCTTGACGTCAAAAGGGGATAGTATCGGTGGAGCAGCGGTTTATTTATTTGCCTTAGATTTTGCGCGTATTGTGCGCTCAACCTTGCAAAATAACGAAGCGAGTGTTGGTGGGGCTATTGCTTTGTTGCATACCACAAACTTTGAATTCACAAACTCTGTTTGCTTTAATAATCGTGCTCAAGGGGGTGGTGGTAACAGTGAGTTTGGTGGTTGTTACTACAATGATCGTGAAGTTTTGGGGCAAGGGACCGAAAACCAATATGATATTTGTGGGGTGCTGTTTGAAGATAACTATGCGGGTCAATCCGGCGGTGCTATGAATATTTATCATTCCATTGATCGTAATGTGACTCATCATATCAGGCAGAGTACGTTTCGCAATAATCAGGCAGCCGATAGTGGAGCGATTTGGTTGATTGATCAGTCGTATGATTCCTTTGCGCCGGATAGTGGGCAGAATAATTATATTATTAGCGATTCAACCTTTGAGAATAATCATGCTGCGGATACGGGTGGGGCGATTCGGATTCATAGCCAAAGCCCAGTAACATTATACAATAATACTTTTTTTGAAAACTCCAGCGATGGGACGGGTGGGGCCATTACTTCCGGTGGTTTTGTTAGGGCGATGAACAATACCTTTGCTAACAATACAGCAGGTTACAGTGCGTCGGCGATTTTTTCGCATGTCGGAAATTTCATGCTCTATAATTCAGTGTTTATTGGCAATCAGGCGGCTTCAGCAGATTTAGGATTCAATGTAGCGGGTTTGAATGAAGTTGATTGTGGCAATAATGCAGCTTCTGAAGAATCAGACCCAAGTGGCCCCGAGACACAAAAGTTAGTTCCTTGTGCCACTGTCAAAGTAGCGCTGGATGCTGATTTGTTATTAGGTCCTTTGGGTGACAATGGTGGCCCAACGTTTACTATGCCTCTACTGAGTAGTAGTCCTCTGCTTGATATGGCTGATGATGCCAGAGCGCCTGAACATGACCAGCGTAGGGAACCGCGAGTTGATCCTGCAGATATTGGTGCTTTTGAATTACAATGATCTGGTTATTTCTTTGGGGGTACCCCTCGGGGCAGGCGTATACATTTGTGTACGCAAATACGGATACATTCTGCTGTTTCATTTGACGGATCACAATCGGTAAAATAGTTGTCCAGCTAAGTTTGATTTAAGATAATTTTTCTACCTGGTTTTATGACCATGGTTTAAATTTTCTCTTATGAGGGAGACATAGGCTGCATTATTCTAATGCGGTCCCCCATAGATAAGGAGCCCTCTTTGAGGGCTCTTTTATTTTATTAATATTATTTTTTTCTTATTAGGGCGAATGCTGTGCGAGATTTTATTAAGGTGTGTAAGCCAAAGAAAAAGCCCAGGCAGCCTTGGTAGGATGCTAAAGGTTCTGCCGTACGTGACCTTAAATCAGGAATAGAACTGAAGATTAGGGCGAGGCCAACACGAGAACTAATATAGTGTTGTAAGGGTATAAAGGTATCTTGCAGCAAACTATCATTTGTTACGGTCTGAGTATGATTTGCTTCGGTCGAAATAACTGTTTTAGCCTGTGTCGCCTTAGCTAGGGCAGCTTCAAAAATTCTGAGATCTTCGGCTACTATCTCCTGGATGTCTGCAGATATCATCGTCGATAGCATTTGTAGTATGTAAAGTTTTTCAGAGAGGATAGTTAATAGTTGCTCTACATTATCGTGGTTTGAGTTTGTACTGATAGTAACTTTTTGAGGGTTGAAACCACGACTTAAGGCATAATTGAGAGAGGTACCAAGTCCATGTTGTAGTGGTATAATAGCGGGGTTCAAACTAGCAACTGAATAGACGTATTGCCTTTCGACCATAGTACTCATCCTGCTTGCAGGGGAAGTTTGTGGTAAGTCATTGTGGCCTGCGGAGGCCATGAGTGTCATACTGCTTAGAGAACTGTGTGTCAGAAGGAGCATAGCTTTAGGTCGCTTGATTATATCGAGAAGTTGCTAGAATGCGGAGTCTTGTGGCGATGATTTAGTGTACTCATGTTCACTAAATGGGAGTTCTCTTGAAAACATCTTCAACTTTTAGTCGATAAGCGGTTTAGGCCTACTTATGTTGACTCCATCGCTTTACAATTTTTCAAATTATACAATCAGTGCGGCTCTTTTAACCTTGAGTGCCTGTGGCCGTAGTCCTGTCTTACTCGAAGACGGAGGAGTCGGGGGGGTGGCTGAAGATGATACTGTTTCAGTCGTGCAGTATGATTGTGAATTGACAGCTCCTGCGGCAAGCGTTGCCGGGCAGACTGTTCTGCTGCGGTGGCACAGTGAACAAGCTATGGAAACCGCAGAACTGCAATTGGCAAGCGGTGAGATTCAAGAGCTCTTGTTGGGTGGTGCGCGTCAAGGGATGATACCGGTCAGCGCTGATACAAGTACATCATTTCAATTACGTTTGTGGAATGAAACCGGAACAGCTTCATGCGCTGCTGATTTGCGGGTAGATCTAGCACCGAGACTTTTAGTCTATCAGCCGGATGGCTCAGCGATAGGAACGGTCAATGATCGGGGGCAAGATTATCAAGCTGAGCCAACGATTGAAGGCTTTTCCTGGTATGAAGTCTTGGCTGTGGGTGCCCAGTGGATGGCTTATGGAGCCAATGATAAGTACGAACTGTCTAGTTTTTGGAAGCCACCACATCATGATGAGCTGAGTGCTTTTAAACCCGAAATCAGCCCACAAGAAATTCGTTGGACCTATAATCCTGATCAATTACTTTATTTAGGTGATCATGTGTTGGTGAATTCAGGGTATTCCGATGCCGTGACTTTAGGTCCTAGTGGTATGGGAATAGCGAAGCCTTTCGTTAGTTTGATTGACTTAAGTGGTGAGGCTCCCGTGACGCAGTTTGTGCATGATAATGCTTGGGCCTTGCAGGAGACTTTCTTACATCAGACAATCATTATTGATTCTGGTTTGTTGTATTTACAAGATTCTCATTATTCAGGCCAAATGACGCCTTGGATTTATCATTTTGACGCCAGTACTGAGGCTTATGTTGAGACGCAAATAAATGATTGTGAGAATAGCCTTTATGACGACAGAGTGGCTTCACTGCGTCCCGCTCAGGATATCCTTGCTTTATCCTACTGCCAGTCAATGCAGCGTAAGATTGCTTTTTTTGATGTGACCAGCCGGGATCTCGTGATGGAACAATCATTTCATAGTTATTTTTCTGAACAGCTTCCTGAAGCTTCTACGGAGTCGCTAGATAGTTTTGTCAGATCAGGACTTTGGCAATTTTGGCAGAACGACACTCTGTTATGGTTGGCTTGGTTGGAGGGACACTATGAATTATGGTCGATCCCTGTGGATCCCTATAATGTTGGAATGCTGAGTGGGGCTTTACGTTATCGCATGCCCGCCGTACATGAAGAATTACCCGATGATTCCTTATCACAAGATATTCGTCTCTGGATGTTGCCAGATAGGAGTGCGGTGTATTTGGTGTTTAGTGAGTCCGATACAGCTTCACCTTATTATCAATGGCATTTGCTTAATACGTCTTTGCAAGAGGAAGCGAATTTTCCTAAGGAGTTATTGGGAGTCCCAGCCGGGTTGATAGTGTCGCGATAATTATTACGGGTAAAGTCTTAAAAAGGTATTCACCAAAAATTTTCATGGTGTCTTTGCAAGCACGTACTATATGTTTGCCGAGAGGATTTTCTAAATAGGGCACTAGCTCGTTTCATCCTCCGTGGACTTAAGTGTACTTAAACTTTTTATTAATAAGCATTATCTCACAACCTTCCTCAAATAATTTCGAAATGATGAGTGATTAAGTTGGATAAAAATTTAGGAAGTTATAATGAATATTATAAGTTATTCGAGTAGTTTATTGGCAAGTGCTGCTTTGCAGGCGCCTTTTATCTCTGCTGGGAAAAGTGAAGCTGGAAGCTTCGTTGCCTTACCAAGTACAGCGGGTTCATCTGTAAATAATGTAGTTTTACAGCAAGCGCCTGTGACGATGAATCAATGGTGTCATTATTTAGTGGCTCAACGAGGAAAAAGTCATGCAGCTTTTATTTATAATTCTAAAGGGCATGTAGACCAAGTTCTGCGTGCCAGTAGCTCAGATAAGCTTGATAAAATGACCGTTGATGCCACTCTTGATCAGACTGTGCGCCATATTGTTAGAGAGGGTTTGTCAGAAGAATTGCAAGCTCCCTATGTTGAGAAAGTGATTCTTACTCCCAATGAATTAACCTATCGCAGACGTTTAGAAGGTATGGCTGGCGGCATTTCGACAGATCTTGGTCTCAAGCTCTTATTTAGGTGGAATCAACCGGCCATTAGAATTACTTGGCATGAAGCCTGTGCTTACGCTTTTTGGCAGGGTGGCCGTTTACCTAGTTTAGCGGAATGGCAGTGTGCAGCGCGTGCGGGTCATCATGATACTGAGATTTATGGGACTCACTCGGGAACAAGAGAAGGGTTAGGCTCAGAAGCGCATTGGCAAGGTAATTATGATACCACTAATCGTGGCACCTTAGCGGTTAGAAATCTTGAGCCGAATCCTGGGGGTTTTTATGATCTGTCGGGAAATGTCTATGAATGGCTTGCAGACCCTGGTGAGAGGCCAACTTCAAAAAAAATTATTGGAGGCTCTTGGATGAGTAAGTCTGCAGAGGCCTTGCGAGGTGATAGGACTACAACTGTAAGGGCGGCAGATGCTTTTATTTTCTTAGGGCTCCGTATCGCAAAGGAGATACAGGTATGATTGCTATGTCAAATATAGCGCATTCAAATCTATTACTGGCTTCAGGTTTGATACAGATTCCTGAGATAAGCTTAATGCCGGCCTTGTCGGAAGCTAAAGTGATTGATCAATATATAGCTTTAGCGCCAAATGTTGCCGCACTGCATCGGCCAGGTAATGATTCAATTAGTGAATTTCCGCGGCCGGGACCTTTTGAGTTGAGTAGGATTGTTACTTCAGAGTCTCGCGAAGGGTTTGGTATTCATTATTATAGAGGTGTGTATCGCAAAATTATTAGTGAGATAGCTAGGGGGCATGACAACTTAGCTTATTACGGACGTTTCATCTCGATGGACTATCAGCGGACATTTGCTCAGGACTTAGAAGATTTGGCTGGTATTATATATTCACTTGCTTGTGCGATTAATGGTTTAAAAGATATAGCTCTGACGTTGAGTTTATCAGCTGAACAACAAGAAATGGTTATTCAGCAAGAAATCCAAGCGGAGCAGCCTTTAGAAGTCTTGAGTCAGTTTTTACGCGTGCGGGTTGGCCTTGCCACGGTGGTTAGTGGTAGTGAATTAGGCTTTGCCTGGTTTCTGGATCAGCTCACAATTATTAACTCATAATCACCTATCTGTTTTTCCTTATAATATCATTTTAGTACGCGCTGATTGTGGACATCCGTACACTAGAAGTCAGCCTCTTCCCGAAACCAATTGTGCCCCAGGCCGATAACCCTTCTGGAAACTTTTTTAGTTTACTTAAAATAAGGGAAGGATAGACCCATGATTAATAGAGCCAGTTATAGATTACCAAATTTAGATTACAACAACCTTAACCGCACCGAACGGCAGAATGTCGCACAGCTTACCGAGAAAATGAATCGCGTATTAGACCTTGTGCAGTCGGGACAGTTTGAAAGTTTAGTGACGGTTGATCAAGGCATTGAGCACCTTCGTAGTGAAGCTCAGCGCTTAGGAACGGATTTGCCTGAAAGCTTCGTGCGTGAAGTGAAAGGGCAAGCGACGACGGTTGCCTTAGAGCGGAGTGAGCAGATGAGTAAGGTCAATCAATGGATGCGCCGTGCCGAGGGAAGTTTACAACGTAGTGATCGTTCTTATTGGCGGTTTTCTCAACGAATTCATAATTATTGTGAATCCCATGGTTTAAAGCAGGAGGCCATTAACGCTTTAGATGAGCGTGCTGAAAGTAACCCGTTCTTATTTGAAGGAGATCAGGGTGCCGGGCGCGTAAGTCGCGGTCGTACGCGTACGGCCAACCCCTTTGAAACGAGTTAAAGTTTTACTTTCCATATCACGACCTTATTGCATTATTTTGATGTGGTAAGGCATTAACACTCCCAAAAAAGGAGCTCTTCGGGGCTCCTTTTTTATTATCTAGTGATCAATATTATTATTAATTTAAAATTAAAAAAATTTAACTATATAATATTATTATAGTTTTACTAAATTAGTGTACACTAAAGTTAACGAAAATAAGATTTATTGCTTTACGGATGAGCATCTTAGGCGGCATAGCACCCGATAAGATATTTAGTTCGAGAAGAGTGATTGCTTGGGTTAGGCAATTTTAACTCAATCGCAACTAATGGAGGCTTGTGATGTATTTCAATAAAAAATTGTTTGTGGGCAGTGCTGTTTTGGTAGCGGCATTTAGTCTGTTATTAAGTTCTTTGAGTCAGGCAGCGGTCATTCAAGTAGGCACGGATGATGTCAATGCAGGTGCAGCCGCTAACTGCGACCTGGTAAATAATATCTGCCCGACTTTGCGTGATGCCTTAGATGTTACAAATAATAATGGTGAGGCCGATACCATTATGATTGGTGAGGGGACAACTCTGATAGAGTTTGGTGCTTTGGCTATTGATGAAGATGTTGCTTTGACGATCCAAGGTGTTAACTCCAATATTTCTATTTTGAATGCAGATTTTGATATGAATTTGGTTGGTGATTCTCGTATTTTTGTTATTGATGGATCTTCTGCAGATGTTTCAATCAATAATCTAGGTTTTGTTAGTGGGTTTGGTAGTTCTGACGGAGGTTGTATCCGTTTTAACCCAGTGGCCAATTTGACTATTGAGAATTCCTCTTTTCTTAATTGCCGGGCGCAAAGGCATGGTGGGGCTATTAGCGTTAATCATGCTAATGCTGAGAACATCAACATTAGTAATACATCGTTTTCTCAGTGTGATGCGGATTCTAACGCGAATAGTACCGGTGATGGTGGTGCTGTATACCTAGCTGGAGGTAGTTTCCAATTCGTTAATTCCGAGGTTACCCATAGTTCGGCATTATCAGGCGGGGCTATTTATTTAGCAGCTGGAGTTTCGGGCGAGTTAGTTGACTCAGCAATTCGCTATAGCGATTCTGTGAATGAAGGTGGCGGGATCGCATCTTATGCGGATAATTTGCAGATTAGAAGATCGACGGTTCATGGTAATACAGCGGCTAACAATGATGAAATAGCCAATGAAGATCTAGGCGGTGGCCTTTATCATGAAGGAACAGGCCTGATTATTTCAGATAGTACGTTTTCAAACAATCACGGGGAATCCGGTGGCGGTGCTATTTCATTGATTGGTAATGCGAGTATTACTAATTCCACTTTAAGTGGTAATGATGGTGCTACAGGTGGTGCTTTGGTGGCGGTTGGTTCTGAGTTGAGCCTAAATCATGTTACTTTTCTTAATAATGAAGCGTCTGCGAATGCTTATAATATTGTTGCTGGGTTTGTGGATATGACGTTTCGGAATAGTTTGTTAGGCCCAGCGGGTCCAGGCGATGCAAGTGGTGCTAATTGTAGCTTTGTTAATGAAGTAATTTCTTTGGCAGGTGGTAATTTAGTGACCGATGAAAGCTGTAGCTTTGATGCGATGGAAAATATCATCACGGCCGACCTCGGTGAAATTGGTTTAGACCCTGTATTACGTTTGAATAATGGTCAGACGCAAACCCATGCTCTACTTGCAGGTAGTTTGGCAATCGACGGTGGGATCGATTATGGTTGGGATGTTGATCAGCGTGCTGTGCCTCGTGATAGTCAAGTTGATATTGGTGCTTATGAAGTCAGTTGTGGAGATGGGATTGTGCAAGAGTTTAACAACGAGACTTGCGATTTTGCAGCAGAAGATGCTCCAGAAAACTGTAATAGTAGTTGTGCTTTAGAACTTGTTGAGGATGATCCTGTAGGTGATGTTAGTGCCAGTGATGATGGTGTAGGTGATACTGCTGGAGATGATGCTGACGGCCCAGCAAGTTCCAGCGAAACAGCACTTGCTGGTGGCTGTAGCTTGGTAAGCTCTCAACCAGGTCAGGCTGGCTTATATTTACTCATAGCTTTTGCGGTATTTGGCCTGATGCGTCAACGCACACGATACACGTAGTTCTATAGCTAAGATATCTCATAGAGAGGGGTGTAAACCCCTCTCTATTCTTTTGTATTTCCCTCTCATCTCGGATACTATTTAAAACGGATTAAAGTTTAATGATTATATAAATAATTGTAATTATTATACTTTTATATATTTTAGTGGACTAATGTGTACTGTAAATAGCAAATAAATAGAAAAACCGCAGATCATTTGAGTGGATTAGCCGATAACTCAGGTACACTTATTTAAGATTTTTTAAGGAGAAATCATGCCGCGTCCATCGAGCTTGGTGAGCCCATTTGAGTATTTGGATTACCGAGAGTTTCTTAAAGATTGGTTTGAAGCCGCGAAAAAAACTCGGGCCTCAATGTCGTACCGGCGTTTTTCTGAACGTGCCGGTATTAAGTCGTGGAACTTCATCATGATGGTGCTTAAGGGCAAGCGCAATTTAACCACTGAGACGATTAAAAAAGTATCTATCGGTTTACGTTTGAATAAACAAGAAAGCGATTTTTTTTCAAATTTAGTGTTATTTACTCAAGCCAAGGACCAGTTAAAAAAAGATCAATATTATAAAGCGATGTTGAGTTCGCGTAAGTATAACCAGCTTAAGCCGATGGAAGTTAGCCAGTATGAATATTGCTCGACTTGGTATCATGCGGCCGTTCGGGAGCTGGCGACTTCACGAGAGTGCAGTGGAGATCCAGAATGGATTGCCTATCGCTTAGGAAATAAAATTTCTGTGCGGCACGTAGAGCACTCTTT
>JAJFLM010000093.1 GCA_021772655.1 Deltaproteobacteria bacterium | reverse complement strand
ACCCCACACAGGCACCGGAGTCTAAGCGCCAGTCACTCACGCATCGTCACGCCAACGATTAAGCCGGCGGCAGACTTGCCCGCCATGACAACGTTGGCCGCATGCAGCGCAATTGACTTGGCGGGCTATCACTCACCCATTTCGCCAGGCTTGGGTCCACGTCCTTCGCTGGACGCGCTCACTGCGCTAGCGTAGGCGTCACTGGCCAATTGCGAGGACAGATTGTCCCATATGTTCGAAATGAGCCCGACACCAAAAATGATGATCAACCCAGCGGCAAAAAAGATAGCCTTACGCCATTTGCGAACTCTTTCGATTTCCTTCTGGGGCATGGAAGACTCCATTCAATGACAACCCAAAGTAACTCCAAACACACTTTTTTTCAAGTTTGCTCTGCTCGGGATGGAAGGGTCAGGGGCCGTATCGATCCTCCAAAGCGAAACCTTGAAGCGAGTGGTGAAGGGGCTCAGGTCAGGGCCAATCACGCGATCACGGCACCCTTCATTTATCCGCTCATTTATCCGCTCATTTATCCGCGCTTCAATTTCTCGTGAGTCTCAGGCGAATTTCATGAGGAAATTGGCTACACTGCGAGGAAAGAGTCACTCTTGTGGGGAACTTGAGCCAAGTAAATTATATTGCGGTTGCAGAATTTCGAAACGGTCCAAGTTTGGGAAATTGCCAGTCCGGATCAATTTTGATGCGCATATTCTCTTTGTTCATCGTCGGGTTTTGCTTGAACGTCGGAGCTGAGACTTTAGCTGCTGATCCAGAGCCTATTCCTATGCTCAACACCGGCGGCCACATGGGACTGATCACAGACATCGCGTTTACCCCTGACGGCAAACGACTCATTTCTGCGTCCGACGACAAGACCATCCGCATTTGGGATCTCGAAATAGGGAAAACTGTTGAAGTTATCCGAGGCCAAATTTCACGCGGCCCATCCGGAAAGATCCGTGCGATGGCACTTTCGTCAGACGGCAACTGGCTAGCTGCAGGAGGGGTGCTGCCGAACGGAGCACCGAACGGCGGTCATCATATTCGGTTATACGACTTTCGTACGGGCCAACTTGCGAAATTGCTGCAGGGCCACAAAGGCGCAGTCGGCAGTCTCGCCTTTTCTCCTGACAACAAACTCCTGATCTCGGGAGATGTGGACGGTACGGCGATCATATGGAACGTAATAGAGGTTTCTCAAGTCAGCCAGCTTCGAGACCACAAGGGGCCGGTCTATGGCGTTGGGTTTAGTGCTGATAGCGCCCGCGCAGTGACCGTTTCCGACAATACGGCCACGACGCTTTGGAAGGTCGACAATGGTTATCCCATTAAGACTATGATGGGTCATAAGGCGAGGGTTCTCAGCCTAGCCATGTCGCCGGACGGTGTTGTTGCCACCGGTGACGAACTTGGCGAAATCCGGCTGTGGAATGACAAGACGGGAAAATTTTTAAAGATTTTGGGCAAACAAAGCACTGAAGTTGGCAGTCTTACCTTCAGTCCTGATGGGGCACACCTGTTGTCAACATGCGACGCGGGCGATTGCGCTAACAAACCGGAAATTGTTTGGAGCATTAAAGCGGGCCGCCAAGTACTTGCCTACAGGGGGCATGACCATGCTGTCCTCGCTTCGGCCATTAGCCCGGATGGGCGCTGGGCGGCGACGGGCGGTGGCCGTCAGCGCGCAATCCACATATGGGAATTGAAGACCGGCAAACCGAGACGACAGATTAACCCGCTGACCCTCAAACCGAGCGGCAACCTATTGAATCTTTTCGATGTCGGCAAGCGGTTCTCGGCTGTCGGTGTTTCCAAAGACTTGAAGCACTTAGGATTCGGTGACAAAGACCCTTGTCCGGAGTTGGGAAACTGCCCAAATCAACTCTCTGACCTCCATTATTCCCTCCGTCTCGCCACAAAGGAACGGGGCCTTGGATCTCCCCGCGAAATTGCGGCTGCAGAGACCGGGGCCTACCAACGGGTAAACCCAAAGTATCAAACTTGGTCGTTGGCCCACCGTTTCAATCCCCAGACCAAGTACTTTCAGTTCCTTGACGTGAAACAGGGGGGCGAGACCGTTGCCACAATAACCAGGCAAGGCAACGCCGACGGAAAGCAGCACTTGGCGTATACCTTTAGCCCGAAGGGCAACTTCATCATCACCGGCGGAAACAACGGCTGGCTGTCGCAGTACGATCGCGATGGTAACAAGGTCGGCGAGTATTCCGGGCACACCAATATCATTTCAGACATCGCGACTTCGGCGGATGGCCGCATCCTCGTATCTGGCAGCGGTGACAAGACCCTCAAAATCTGGAATCTGGAGACCCGAGAGCTGATCGCCTCCCTGTTTTTCGCATCCGGTGACCAATGGGTCATGTGGGCGCCGCAGGGATATTACGCTTCCTCGCCGAAAGGTGACGCGTTGGTCGGCTGGCATATCAATCGTGGTTTGGATAAAAGGGCGGACTACTACACTGCAAGACAGCTTCGGGAATACTTCTACCGGCCGGACATCATCGAGCAGGCCATCATTCTCGCCAGCGCGGAAAAGGCGATCGAGGAGTCGGCCAATACCGGGGGCCTCAGGCTGGAGGAGCTGCCCGAAATCACTCAGGCGGCGGATATCAAGATCATCGAGCCGAAGAACCTGGAGCGGATCCAGGGTAAGACCACAGATATTGTCGTCAAGGTTCGCGCCGGCGGTTCCACCATCAAAAATTTCGAGGTCATCGTCAACGAGACGAGGGTGACGCCCGGTCTCCCGTCCAAAACGAAGGGAATGAAGCCGGAATTGGCGTCAGACGATACCCAAACCTTCCACAATATTAAGCTCGCCAGAGGCGAGAACCGCATCACAGTCCGTGCGCAAAACGAAATCGGGTTGTTCAGCGAGGACGAAATCATCGTATCCAACGACGGGCCCGGCGCTCTCGACAAGCGTGAGATTCTTTACGTGATTTCTATCGGCGTAAACGAGTATCCAAATGTACCGGCGATATGCCGAGGTCCCAGCGGATCCTGCGATCTAAATTTTGCCGTCAAAGATGCTACAGTCATCCGTGATCTAGTAGTCGCGACCACAGGGCGTATGCACACTGAAGTCATTGAAAGACTCCTTGTCAACGGCGCGGGCGGTGAGCTCGAGCCTACACGAAAGAACATTGTTAGAGCTCTTGATATTCTGCGGAGCTCCAATGACAATGACACTGTGATCATTTTTCTTTCGGGCCATGGAGTTAATATTCACCCGAATGGGAACAAAACAAATTATTACTTTCTACCGACAAATGCGAGACCTAGTGTTAATGGACTGTGGTGGGATTCTGATTCCGTCTACAAATGGGGAGAATTAGTTGATCAGCTATCCCACCGAAATGGTCGCTATATCCTTTTCGTCGATACCTGTTACGCCCAGGCATTCCACAGCCCGGAAGTCGCTAAGGTAGCAAATGATAAAAATATAACAGTCTTCTCCGCAGTCGATGCTGACAGCGAGGCGGAAGAACGGGAGGAGAATGGGCACGGCGTGTTCACGTATGCGGTGATCGAGGGCCTAAAGGGAGAGGCAGACATTTTCCCGCGAAAGACGGGCGACAAAAAAATAACCCTTAAAGAGCTTGATACTTATGTTACGGGAGTAGTCAAAGACATAACAGACGGGAAAATGAGCCCTCATGCTGATATTGGAAAAGACTATATTATTGTCGAGCGATAGAGAAAACCTGCTCCAATACCGGACAAGGTCATTCGGGTAGCGCGCGCGGGTTCCACTATTCCCAATGCCGACCGGAAGGAGCCAAGATCATGAAACATGCTTTGACAACAGTGCTTGGTCTCGCCGGGCCGTTCGTCCTCTTGCTTTTCGTCTCCTTGCCGCAGCCCGCCCATACGGCCGAATCCTGCATTGGCCCGCGGGACCATTCCATACGACCCAAGGTCGTCGGTGGTTGGGGAGCCAAACTCGAGCACTGGCCGGGCCAGATTGAATTTCGCTTCCGAAATCCCGACCGAAAGGAAAGTGCTTACCTGTGCGGAGGGACCCTGATCGCACCGTCTTGGGTACTTACGGCTGCGCATTGCTTCCAGCGGGACCGGAATTCCTCCCAGGATCCGGGGAGCCTCTACTTCAGACGGGATGCAATGGGCAGATATTACACCAGAATGGAATACTGGGGCCTTGACCAGTCACCCATAGGCTTCAAGGGGAAGGCCTATCTGGATGTCTTGCTGGGTGTCGATGACCTGAAGACCATCACGCAGGCCAACGCCAAGGCCATCAAGCGGATCATCGTTCATCCAGAATATCTAAGCGTCGCTTTCGGAAACGACATTACTCTGGTCGAATTGCGAGACCCCTCCGATCTGCCGAGGGCGCGACTGTCGATGAGGCCCGGTGATGACCCGGCCACGCCGCCGGGCGCCATGACGATGGTATCCGGCGTTGGCAGCCAGCAATTTGGAGCGCCCCCGAAGCGGTATACAACGTCCATTGGTGAATTATTTGCCGCAGGCTCAGACGTGCTGCGGGAGGTTGATCTGCCGACGGTTGCCACCAAGGATTGTGCAATGCGTTATCAGAGCGCCACGATCGGTTCCGGGCAGATCTGCGCCGGACATGTGAGAGGTGCGAAGGACTCCTGCCAAGGTGACAGCGGTGGACAGCTCGTCGCCTTTGATACGAATGGTTGTCCGTATCAAATCGGAATCGTGAGTTGGGGCGATGAGTGTGCCAAGAAGCGGGCCTACGGTGTATATACCCGGGTTTCCGCCTACGCGACGTGGATCAAGCAGTACGTACCGGACGTGCTCTCGGTTGCGCCGGAGGAGATCATAGACCCGGAGTCTGCCGCCTCACGCATAGCAACGGCAAACAGTGCCCTTATCGAGATAGAGAGATTGCTTGGCAAGGCACGCGGCAAGGCATCCGTCCGGTTTCGCCGGCTTAACGGTGATGGAACGGCGGCAAAGTTGGATTCCACAAGTGCCAATGTGAAAGTGCGTCTCGGTGAACGCTATCTTTTCGACGTTTCGAGCGACGTCGACGGACGTTTGGTGATCGTTGACATCGACGTGGCCGGCACGGTCACGCAGATCTTTCCCAACAAGTTCGTTCGGTCGGACACCATCGGGCACGTGAACCGTGGGCAGACGCTCCAGATTCCGGAATCGAATTACGGCTTCGATTGGTTTCGCGGCGTGGAGCCACTCGGCAAGAATCGACTCCTTGTACTCGTAGTTCCCGACCTGTTCGCTCACACATACACGGAGACTGAGCAAGAATGGAGAACGAAGGGTTTGATTGCGGAGAAAGCACCGCCAAGCTACCTGGCAAACCTCATTGACCAAATCAATGGTGTCCTACATCGGCGCGGCTTGGATCCGGAGCGGGGCAGTGAAAATTGGGCTTTTGAGGTGATGGAGTACGAGATCATAAGATAAGGTAGTGAGGTGGTCGTCCCTACCGCAGTTACATCCGGACGTATGAATAGTTTGATCCGGCCTTCCTCACTTTTTTGGCCGTACCAAAGGCGTATCTTTGTTCAAGGACAAGTGCGTGCGGGTAGGATTGTAGTAATCGGCTAAAGTGCGAAGCACGCAATGCAGGTGTGCCTCACCGAAGAAGATGAGATGATCCAGACACTCTCTTCGGTTCGCACCGATCAGGCGTTCAACGTAAGTGTTCTAGCAGGGCGATTCAGTTTACCGCCGGGCTCGCGGTGACAGCGACGTATGCCAGCTGGCATCGTTCTGGCGTATGACGAGGAGTCCGAATAGCAGTTTGCAAGGCACCTTCGGGCGTCGTCACATAAAGACTGCTGGCTGGGACGTAAGGTTGGACCTAGGTGGGGTCGTCGGTGCGCCCGCTCTCGTTCGAGCGTTACCGCCTGCCTGGGACCTTCAACGGCTCCTCTGGCAGAAATGGGATGACGACAACTAGAAGATTGGTCCGCGTACGTGTAACTCACTATGAAGAAGGTAGACCCGTCCTGATCCTAACCGCTCGATAGACCCGGCCACTAAATGTGGTGCGTTTTCTTCCTCCAGTAAATCTGGGGTCTTTTATCGAAGGCTTTCTGGACAGTGACAGTATGGGGGTCTAAAGACCCCCCCATACTGTCACTGTCCAAGAATTAAGCGGAGGGCTGTCCAGCTAAACACTACCCACCCAAAATACGGCGATTTTCTGCGGTGGACAGACTGAAATTATATTGTCGACTTTTGGACATTCCAGGTTGCCCAGGGGGTGGACGATATAATTTCAGACTATCCACTGTAGCTAACTTATACCTTCTATTCACCGTGATATCGCCATTTACATTTAGCTGGATCGTAATGCGAATTTAGCGGCGTATCGTCACCCTCGCGTAACAGCGTCAGATACTTTTGGCGGATTTGGGATGACGACAAATTGACCCCATTATACATGGCCACAGCTTCGGCAAGTGCTCTTGTCCCCCATTCCTTAAGCCTGTCCTCCTTTAGGATAGCGAGCGTTGCATCCCTAATAACGGCAGCAATATGCGCAATCTCCTCGCGTGTTGCTTTCACTGCACGCGCTGGTTCTTCATAAGTTTTTGGGCGTACGGCTACCAGGGATGTGAGCTTCAAGTCCAGATGCGTCTCACGTAGTTTTATGATCCGAGGTGCCTCCCATTCTTCTGCATCCTTTTGCTTAGTCATCACCAGCGACACAACGTAATTCTTATCAGTGCGGTCGAGGCGCACGACGGTATCAGCGTCGGCCTCGAAGACACTTGACCCTCTCGCGCGGCTACTCTT
>JAJFLM010000092.1 GCA_021772655.1 Deltaproteobacteria bacterium | reverse complement strand
ATTTGTTCATCTGTAGGATTAAACTTTCTCATGTACAATATTTTTTATGTATTTCATTTGCTCTATCAAGAATATCCATTTGTAAATAGTCAGCAGCCTTATTTAGAATATATATATTTTTTGTCTTATGAATACGCTCATGTTCATCAGACCAGTTAATATAGTCTATATATTTACCTTCAAAGAAATTTGTTCTCAATGGGCGTGAAACAGATTTAACTTCAATAGTTGTAAATTTAATGTTTAATTCTTTCATCTACAATGTTTTTTAATTATTTCCTCTATTCTTGATTCCATAGATAGTCTTAAATATTGATGAGCTCTTTTAAGGTTGAATAGGGCTTCTCTTCCATTAATTTTCTCCCATCCGTTTGCGTACTTAATATGTGCATTAAAGTTTTCATCAAAATATTCAGTCCAACTTTGGTTGTGTGGCTTTATCATATGCAATATCTTCTTTTAATTTGTTCCATCATGCATAGTATAACAAATTGTTGGCAGTGAAATTTTGTTTTCACTTCATCTTTTTGGTTAAAATAAAAACTTGGAAGAAGTTCTGCTTCTCTTACATAAAAATTTTTAACTTCTATTATGCTTTTATTACTTTCTTTTGAAATGGTTCTTTTAATATTTATATATTCAAATTCATTCATTAGCAGTGGTCTTTCTTTATTTTATCAGCCATGCACATTATCAATTGCTCCAGGTTATATAATCTGGCCCATCCATAAAGTAGTTTATCATTTCTCTTGAGTAATACAATATCCTCTTCAAGAGCTTCTTCTCTTGTTTGATTTGGTTTATCAGGGATTATTTTGCTAGACAGGTGTTCTTCAATTGCTCTCTTAAGAACTGCTCCCTTAAGTTGAATCTTTGTCATTCCCTTATATTTACCATCATCACCCCATTCTACTTCTATTCTTTCTACTTTACTCACAGTGTTTTTTCTTTATCTTATTCATAACAAGTTCAATAGCTCTTATTGCCAGCTCAATCTTTCGCTCAACGGTTCTATATTCTGAAGAGTAGTCAATAATTTCCAATTCTTCGTCAATAGTTAAGAGGGATGGTTCCCTATCCATTCTTCCTTCTACTTGGAGGTAGTCGTCAAAGACAAAAGATTTAACAGGGGACTCTATACCCTTAATGGTGCCATCATCGAAGAAGAAGAATCTATTTGTCATTTTTAAGCTGTTTAATGAGTTCTTTATTCTTTTCTGATAACTTATTGGTATGAAATCTAATAAACTCAAGAGGGAGTATAGAATGCACCAGTCTTTCGATTAAATCTCTATTCTTATTTATCTTTTCTTGAATATTGTTCATTCTCCAGTTGTTAGCCATATTACGAGTCTAAAAAACCCAAATAGTGCAAATCCTACAAATGTAAACATAAGTCCACCAAGATAAGCAATCCATAGGCTGCCATCATCTCCTATATTCATGACAACGAATAGAGCGGGGAAGAACTGGCTCACGAGTAACCATCCGATAGTTTTCTTAATTAGAGTGTGTGTTTTAAAAATATCCATAGCCTTTTAAAGTTTTACATAGGGTGTGCTGAAAAAATTTTTGCGAAATCCCGCAGGGTTTTAGAGTGTCCTTAGTTTTTAATTGTCTTAATTTCGGTCCAGTTTTCTACATCACTATAGAAGGGAGGGTTCCATTGAACTCCTACAGGGTCAATAGTAATGAAGACTGTCTGGCCATTCTTTCTAATTCCCTTGAAAATTCTATTTTTCATATTAGACAATTCCTTTTCCTAATATAAGTGGTGAACCATCCTTGTGTGCAGAAATTGTAAAGCAATTATCTAATTCATTAATGAATAGTTTTTTGCCTTCATACTGCTTATAGTTCTTTTGAACATATGCTTCTACTTTTGCTTCTACAGCTGGGTCAATTGATGTTTTCTCTTTTTTCATTTTTGTTTGTTTTATATTTGTTTATTATTTTTTTAACGTAATCTACTGAAACTATTGATAGTCCAATAATAAAGAACACTATTACAAATACTCCAAATGCTACCATCAAGTTATCGTCTATTTCTAGTGTCATTTATTTATATTGTTTCACCTTCAACATAGAATGTGATATGCTTTCCGTGGTCATAGTCAATCATTTCATTTCTAATGAAATCAAGAAATTCTTTATTTATGGTTACGTTAAATTCTTCTACTTCTAAGTTCCATTGCTCATACTCATCGTTCTCCTCGGTTGGGAGAAATTTGTCTGTGTTTGAAATAATTTCATTAACAGAAGCTCCTGCATGTTGATTTGCGAAATGTTGAGCTCCGTAGTCACCATCTCCGTTTACTTTTAATACTTTCATTTTTTTAGTTTTTTATATATTAGTTTTCTTTGGTCCCATAGGATAATAAATGGAACGTATAGTAATAAGCTTATTAGCGACCAGTTTTCATATGCATAATATGTAACAGATAAAAATACGACTAGTTCAACTAGCATTATTATCATCGCTTTTAATTTATTCATTTGTTTTCGTTATACCATTTAATAAACTCTACTGTTGACGTATACACTCTTTTAATATCAGTGGGCATATTAACTTGTTTCTCAACTCCAAGAAAGAATAGAGATTCATGATATGTAGATTTAGATTTATCCCATCTCAGTTCTCCCATATATTTGCCTACAATTTCGCTGGGCAATTTATCTATCTTGGCCACAACAGGCATTAACCAGTTCCAATCAGAATCGTATTTCAAATAATCAGCACCAACTTCACAGAAATTTTTAACTTCTGAACCATCTTCGTGTGGACTCTTACCTCTAATATCAATCATTGTTAGATTATTATTTGAGCCATGGAAATTAAGTCCCATAAATTCTCCTATGAGTTTCTTGTCTTTCATTTTATTTGTTTCTTCTTTTAAATTCTAAGTCTAGGTATTTCTTTAAAGACTTGATTGTTTTTGGTTTTAATTTTTCTTCTCCAACAAGAATTATCTTTGGAATAATTTCTTTATCTCTATCTGTTTGTTCAGGGATTACAGCTCCTTCTGGATATGTAATTTCTCCTGTATCGTAATTTAAGTGACAATAACCTTGATAGAAGCTATTTGGATTTCTGGCTTGCCATGAGCACATAACATTTTCAGAATCTTTTTTATCTTCATCATAGTACACAACAACCTTGGCATCAAGGAAATCTATTTCGCCTATTCTTTTTACCTCATTATTCATCATCTTCTTATTTCTTCTTTAATAAAATTATTCAACCCATCAAATTCTTGGAAGGTGTATCCATTCCATTCTTCTGGGTTTCCTTCGTAATTATATTTTGTCTTGAATGAGTGATAATTTTTTTCTTTAATAACTTCTGTTACTGATATTATTGTAGGCTCTGCAAGAAGTTTTTTCTTATAGTGCTCAGCGTAGTCATCAAGCTTGTCAGAATTTATGACATCCATAATGGTTGTTATGTCATAATCCTGTTCAAATATTACAATTAAATTACTCATCTTCTTTTAATTTATCGTAGTCTTCTCTATTTACTTTAACATATGTTTCTCCCCACCATCCGAATACGCAGTCATCAAATATGTTTTTCACTTCAAAGTCTTCAAGCTCAAATGTTGTTACATTATCATGAAAGCTTTGGTTTGGAAATGTTATTCTTGTAATTTTTTTCATCTTTCAATTCCTTTTCCCCATCTATTATAGAATCTTTCATTTGACAGTCTTTTTATAAATTCTTCCTTTGTAAGGTATCTATAAGAACTTCCAACTTTAGCAAACCACTCAATATTCATTCTATGATTAAATGCCCATTGTTTATTAGACATTTTTTCTTCATATTCAGAATATGCTTCATCTATTGAAGGTTTATCTTTAATTCCAGTTTTGCTTACAACAAAGTCGCAAAAAATATGTTGAGTTCCTTTTTTTGGTTGAACGTTTGTTGTTCCATCTGAATTTATCTCCCACTTTCCAAGTCCGTTTTCAAACTTAATTGGGAAATGATTTTGAAACACTTCATTATCTGATAAAAAACTATTAATAGAATCTTGTAGGTCATTTTTAATGTTCTTAAGAGAATCTGTAACTGTTTTTCCCTCATAGTTTTTAAGTACATGTTGTGACTCAGCTATGATGGCTGCTTGTATTTTATTTATTCCAAGTTCAGCATCATATTCCTTTACAATATTTTCACGAACTTCTCCAAGCTTTTCTCTAAAACTCTTGGTTGCAACCATATATGATTTTCTAATATTAATGTCATCTCCTGAAATAACTTCTCCTAGAAGCTTAATAGCTTCATAGTCTCTTGTTTCCATTAGCTTTCTAATTATATCGTGGACTTTACCACATCTTTCTACTAAATTCATTTTTATATTTTTTAATTATGGTTTGCATTCATTACAAGAGGGTCTGAAGCTTCGTCTCCCCAGGCTGTGA
>JAJFLM010000091.1 GCA_021772655.1 Deltaproteobacteria bacterium | reverse complement strand
ATTACTACGTATTTCATGTTGTCTATTTATCTCGACAACAAATATATAACTTTATACGCAATTATACAAACAAAAAAAAACTCTCTAAATTTAGAGAGTTTTTATTATACGTTTAAAAAAATAAAATGTTTTATTATTTTCTTCTAAGCTTAAAAACTATGTATGCAAGTATCAATCTAACTGGAACTAACCATGGTGTAAATAAATGTTCCAAAAATGTTTCATCACTACTGATAGAAGATATAAAAGAACCAAGAAGGCTTATTGCAATAAAATACAAAAAAAATATTACAACTTTTTTCATATTTTCATCAAACCTCTTTTTATTACGAAAATGCTCTTCAACAGCTTTATCACCAATTTCTTTTAATTTAATTTCACTTTTATTAGATATTTCAATAGCTTCTTTTTTAGTTAAGTGAGTGTAAGTTTTAGAATTTTCTATGCAATCATAATTATCATTACAATATCTAACATTTTCTTTAAATGTACCATAAGAAAGATTGTATTCATCACTTCTATCATTGGAGCGAACAGATATATTTCTATCTTCTCTTATTTCTCCGCAAATATGACAACTCCACTTAATCATGAATAGGAGTTCCTGTAATCATTGTCATTTTATGATTATAAACAATTTTCTCAGCAAGTTTTTCAGTCTCTTGACCAAACATTTGAGTTGGAGATGTTATAAAAACATCATTTTCATAACCAGGTTCATCACGTTCTAATTTAACATAGTGATATGTTAAACCTCTTCTAATTTTAACAAAGTATTTCATTTTTGATGATGAGAACTCTCTTTCAAAAACTATTTTATACTTATCCATTGTTCTCATTTTAAGTAGAACGATAATTGCACCAAGAGATAATACTCCAGTGATAACAAAAAACAAAGTTGTTGCTTCCATAATTTTTACTTTTTTTATTTACAATATTAATTTAAAATCTATATTTTTTCTTGTCATATTAACTTTAACGACTTTAATCATTACTTCATCACCAAGTCTATAAGTTTCTCCATTTCCAAAGTTATTTATGCAGAAGTTATCTTCATCAATATGAATATTATTATTTGAAAGCTCCTCTTTAGAGACTAGTCCATCACATCCATTTTCAATAATTTCTACAAATATACCAAAATTAGTGACACTAGAAATAATTCCTTTGAATTCTTCTCCAATCTTTCCTTTTAGATACTCACACTGTTTATATTTAATAGATTCTCTCTGAGCTTTTGCAGCTTTATTTTCCATATCACTACAATGTTCACATTGAGTTTTAAGCCTAGAAACATTTCCATTTTTGTGATTAATATAATCCCATAATAATCTATGAGCAATAACATCTGGGTATCTTCTTATTGGACTTGTAAAGTGACTATAGTGTTTAAAACCAAGTCCATAGTGTCCAATTACTTGAGTAGAATAGACTGCTTTAGACATTGACCTAATAGCTAGATTTGAAATCATCGCCTCTTCTCCACTTCCAACAGCTTGCTTTAACATTTCATTAAGAGAAGCTTTTGTTTGTTCATGATTTCCAGATGTGTTAAAAGAATAGCCAAACTGGTCAACAAATGCTGATAGCTCTGCTAGTTTTTCTTCACTTGGAAGGTCGTGTGTTCTATATACGTATGGCTTTGTAAGTCCATAAGCATATGTTGCAACATACCTATTTGCAAGCAACATATACTCTTCAATCAATTGATGAGAGTCTGCAGATTCATGAAAGAATACATCAGTTGGAACTCCTGCTTTATCAAGAATAAACTGTGGTTCTCTTCTGTTGAATGTTACAGCTCCTTCTTTAAATCTCTGTTTTCTAATTTTCTTTGCAATATCATTTAATATTCTAATTGCACTTTCAGCATCATTAAAATCTGGACCAACATTCCAAGTATCTGGATTATTAAAATCTTCTGATTTTGGTAAATAAAATGAATTTTTACTTCCAGAACTCAATAGAGGGCTTCCACCTAATTTTTTCCATTCAATTATTTCTTGAGCCTCTTCATAAGAATATCTAACATCAGAATTAATTACAGTCTTCTTAAAATTATGATTAACAACTTTCCCTTCATCAGTTATCTCAAATATAGCAGAGAATGTGAGTTTATCTTCATTTGGACGTAAGCTACATATTCCATTAGAAAGTTTCTCTGGAAGCATAGGAATGCATCTATCAACAAGATAAACAGAAGTTGCTCTTGCATATGCTTCTTTGTCTAAAGCACTTCCTGGTTTAATGTAATGAGCAACATCTGCTATATGAACTCCAATTTCATAGTTACCATTTTCAAGAACCCTAAATGATATTGCATCATCAAAATCTTTTGCAGATACTGGGTCAATTGTAAGAGTAAGAATATCACGCATATCTCTACGCTTGAGTATTTCTTTTTCTGAAATTTCTGTTGGAATTGCTTCTGATTCTCTTATTACTTCACTTGGAAAGTTATAATCAATATTATGTTTGAACATAATATTTCTCATCTCAGCTGCATGTGTTTCTGATTTACCTAATACATTAGTTACAATTCCATTTGGACTCTTGTCTTTTTTGTACCAACGGTGTAGTTTAACAACTACAACATCTCCATTCTCTGCATTGTTTAAGTGTTCAAGTGGAACATAGAAATCTACTGGCATTTTACCTCCTGATGTTCTAACAAATGCAAATCCTTTTTCTTTATTGATGTCGATGACACCAGAAAATTCCATTTGCTTTCTTGCTACTATTCCAGAAACAATACCTTCAATACCTTCCCCTTTTTTATTAGGAACAATATCAACAATAACTTTGTCTCCATTTAGAGCTTG
>JAJFLM010000010.1 GCA_021772655.1 Deltaproteobacteria bacterium | reverse complement strand
TCATCGCGAGCGTAGCGTGGCGATCTCCCGTTTTCACTCGGGGGATTGCCACGTCGGCTTCTGGCCTCCTCGCAATGACATCACTAAGGCCTATGAATTCTTGAAAGGCGCTAGCTTTTTTTCAAACGCATGTAGGCATTTTGTTGGGCTTGTAAGGATTCAGGGGCCGCAATGGCTTTCATGGCACGGCGATCTAACTCTTCAGCATCAGCGTCAATTCTTTTTAAGACGATATGAGTGAGGGATTTTTTTGATTCGGCATAAGCCGGCAAGCAGTCGGGCGAAATATTTTTTGCCAGGGCTACAGCGCTGGGGACTAATTTGTCTGCCGGAACAATCTTCTGAATGAAGTTACGTTCTAAGGCTTCCACGACATTATAGGCTTGTCCGCTTAAAATAGCGTCAGAGGTATTGCCCGTGCCGATACGATAAGAAATCAATTCAACAAAGCTATAAGGAATGGCTACGCCAATCGGAACTTCGTTGAGACTAAATTTAGCATCATTGTCAGCAGCAATACGAAAGTCACAACAGAGCGCCATGATGAGGCCCCCGGCAAAGCTATGCCCGTTGATGGCGGCAATAGTCATGCGTGGGCTTTTGAAAAGGCGCAACATAAGACCTCGGAATTCGGCAAACCAGCTATTGATTTCCAGTTCGTCTCCACGTGACATCATGGGGAAGGTATGGGCAAAATCAAGACCGGCAGAAAAGGCTTTGCCTTGCGCGGTGAGTATCAGCGGAGCGTTGGGTGATGCTTGATCGAGTTGATCCATGGCCTGGTGAAAGTCTCTAAAAAAGTCCGGGTTCTGTAAGTTCATTTTGCTGCTGTTCATCGTGACGATAGCAATGCCAGCGTCATTTTGGATATCCCAGGGCATGAAGCCTCCTTTTGTCAAAAATGAATGGTCATTCAGTGTGAGTGTTTCCAAGGACAAAAGACAAGTTAAAAATGAGTGGACATTCATTTATTGACGAAATGCATTGTAATCTTCCTTATTTTTCCATAGGTTCTGCCGCCTATGTCAAAGGAGAACCTCTATAACCTGAGTTTGGACCAGCTGAAGAACTGGGTGGCCGCACAGGGTCTTAAGCCTTATGCGGCGACTCAGTTGGTGCAGTGGCTTTATGAAAAAGGGGCGGTTGACTTTGATGACATGACCAATGTTTCTAAGCAGGCACGGGCCCTATTGAGTGAGTCCTTTGCGCTAACGCCTTTAGAAGAAGTGCAGCGCTTTTTATCGACGGATGGTTCCGTGAAATTTGGTTTTAAATTAGCGGATGGCGAGATTATTGAAAGTGTGCTGATGCCCATTTCTGGCCGAGTGACTTTATGTGTCTCGAGCCAAGTCGGTTGTGCGATGGGCTGTCGTTTTTGCAAGACGGCTGAAATGAAACTCAGGCGTAATCTCAGTCAAGGTGAGATTCTAGGGCAGGTGATGGCCGCGCGTAGTTTTCTGGCATCCAATGACGAAGCGGCTGTTCAGTTAAAAGAGGCGGCACAGTACCAGCGTCTCAGTAATATTGTGTTTATGGGGATGGGGGAACCCCTCCATAACTTTGAGGCCGTTGTGGGGGCTGTTGATTTGTTACTGGATGACCGTGCCTTTAATTTCTCTCGAAAAAAAATCACCGTATCTACTTCTGGCCTCGCCCCGCAGATTAAAGAGTTTGGGGCACGAGTGCCTGCAAAACTAGCGGTTTCACTCAATGCCACCAACGATACGGTGCGCACTGAAATTATGCCTATCAATCGACGTCATGACTTAAAAGAGTTGATGGCCGCCTGTCGGACTTATGCGGAATATGGACATGGTGTAGTGACTTTTGAGTATGTGTTGTTGGGTGGGGTCAATGATTCTTTAGTCGATGCTAAAGAGTTAGTCTCGTTGATAGCGAATACGCCGTGTAAGTTAAATTTGATCCCTTTCAATGAGTATCCTGAGTCGACTTACCGACGTCCTGAACCAGAGTCGATCCGACAATTTCATAAATATCTCGCAGAACGTGGCTTTCAGGTAAATATCCGGTATAGTAAGGGTCTGGATGTACTGGCGGCTTGTGGTCAATTGGCAACAGAAGCGAAGGCTCAACAAGCAAATATTAACCCATCGTAGTAGGGGGAGCTATGAAGATTTTATCCTTTGCCATGTTAGTTTTTGCGGGCGTAAGTTTATTAGCAGTACCAAGTGTTTCAGCACGAGCCCCCGAAAATATTGACTGTAGTTCCGCTTCGCTTAAAGAAGCTGAAAAGAGTTTTCAGCGTCAAATCAAAGAACTTTTTTTGACGACGGGGGACCAATATAACGGCAAGATTGCAGACTTAGAACGTACGGAAAATCGTCGTGCTCATATTTTAAGAGACTGGTTGAAAACACGGTGTGAATGTCGCCTAAAGTCAATGAGCCAATTTGAAAAAAACCTCTGCCAGGCATCTTATGAACGTGGTAAGGCTACCCTCACCAACGCCTGCCTTGTGCGCTAAGCGCTAGCATTGACATTTAGTAGGCTGGGTGTCAGAACCTGCAGCCATGTCCACACAAGCCCCTATTGGAATCATTGGCGGCAGCGGCATTTATTCAATGGCCGGTGTCGAAATTCATGAAGAACTCACAGTTGATACGCCCTTTGGAGCGCCCTCAGATAAATTGATGCGCGGGACTTTAGCAGGTCGCGAAGTCATCTTTTTACCGCGCCATGGTCGAGGGCATCGCATTGCCCCCTCACAACTTAATTACCGGGCTAACATTTTTGCGATGAAGCAATTGGGGGTTGATTATTTAATTGCCGTAAGTGCTGTGGGAAGTTTGCGTGAAGAGATTGTCCCCGGACATGTTGTGGTGGTGGATCAATTTTTTGATCGAACGCGCGAACGGCCCTCGACGTTTTTCGATGAAGATTTAGTCGTGCATGTCACGATGGCTCATCCTGTATCCG
>JAJFLM010000090.1 GCA_021772655.1 Deltaproteobacteria bacterium | reverse complement strand
GATATATTCCATAAGCCTCTTCTTTCTTGTAATTCAATATCATCAGCAATGAAGTGAAGATGGGGAATCATCCCTTCTTCGCTTTCATCGTTATATCCGTCATCACTCTCATGTCCCTTACCTATAGTAGCTAAAGTTGATATAAGGCTTTGAGCTTTATCTTTATGACATAGTAATCCAATAAAATATTCTGCAGCTCCTGCCCTACGTTCTTGATAATCATATGCAGGTAAGGTCTCACTTCCTTCCCTAATTTGATCATAATACCCAAACTGACTATCAATATCAAAAAGTTGCCGATTAATGTGCCTAGCGATATTGGACAATAGCCTAACTGTTTCAGCTGAACCTTCAGCAAAGGCACTTTGTATATACTCCAACAATTGAGATCTAATCTTAGGGGGGATTCTTTCAGGGAGACCTGGAGAAATAATATTTAAAAAAAGATTTAGTGCTTCTTCTGCATTTCGAACGTTGAATTCAATATCAGAGTGTTCATAAAAAATGATTCGGGATAATTCATTGTATACCATTCTTGCTGTTCTAGGATTCGCAGGCTTTTGGAGAAGACGCTCCCAATCCGCACTTTCTCCTGGATAAGTTAAATAATTCCTTACATACTTAAAAGCAGCAATAAATTCACTTGTGTATTTGCCACTTTGGTCAATAAAATTAGTTTCTCCTTGAATAAGCCTTTTACAATGAGCATTCACTTGGCGTTGTTCAATGCCACGTTGAACCTCATGAATTTTACTTGCATAGGCCTCGAGAACAGATTTTTTACTAGCTCTATTAGAATACTGTTGCCCGATTACAGATTCTGCCCATAATTGAGGGTTGCTCGATACATCGATTCTTTGGCCTGTTTCAGTGGGAGCTCCTTTTCTCAGATAATGATCAAGCATGGCATTCGATATGCCCGAATCAACTATTAAGAGTTGAGCTTGTATTGGTACTTGAGCAGGAGATCCAAAATAGGATGTAAGTGTATTTGCTTTTCTCTGCAATGCAACAGTGCTGACTTGAGTACTTGCCAATAAACTCGAATTTATCGAAATAAAAGAATTAAGCATATGGGTATTATCGAGGGTTGTGAGAATTTGTGTCGAATGAATAAGGCCAGAAACCTTCTTATCGTGTTCACTAGAATACATGAAATCATTGGATAATTTTGACTCCGCGAAGATATGAAGATGCGGTAAAATCTATTACAAAAAGGAGTTACTTCCAAACATATAAAGTTCTGTAGCTAAAAGGTTTTTTTTGTTAGCATATAAAAAATGGCAGTATTATCAAATGTCGATGTCCCTAAAATTATAACAGACTTACCTGGCCCGAAAGCAGCCGCTTTAATCGCCCGCGATGAGAAATACCTATCCCCTTCCTACACCCGTGATTACCCTCTGGTGGCAGCGCGCGCCACGGGATGCAAAATGGAAGATGTTGATGGCAACCTTTTCTTAGATTTAACCGCCGGTATTGCCGTGACGGCTACAGGACATTGCCACCCTCAAGTCGTCAAAGCCATTCAAGCACAAAGTGAAAAACTCATTCATATGTCGGGAACAGATTTTTACTATGCACCACAGACTGAATTAGCAGAACGTTTATGTCGCTTGATGCCTGGACCTGGCGATAAAAAGATCTTCTTTTGTAATAGCGGCACTGAGGCTAACGAAGGCGCTATTAAATTAGCGCGTTTTTATACAGGCCGAACCCACTTAATCGGCTTTTATGGGGCCTTCCATGGTCGTTCTTGTGGTTCCCTCTCGCTGACGGCTAGTAAGCCAGTACAAAAACATGGTTTTCTCCCCCTCTTGCCCGGAGTGCATCATGCACCCTATCCCAACCCTAGGCGCTGTCCCACGGGAACGACACCCGAAGAGTTTGCCACCCAATGTGTCATTTGGATTCAGGAGCAGCTGTTTGAACGCGTCTTACCTCCCAAACAAGTCGCGGCTGTTGTTGTTGAACCCATACAAGGTGAAGGTGGTTACATTGTGCCGCCTGATAATTTCTTACCTGAATTAAAGGCACTCTGTGAAGAGCATGATATTTTATTAATTCTAGATGAAGTGCAAAGCGGTACCGGTCGTACAGGAAAATTCTTTGCCTGCGAACATTCTGGCGTTGAACCAGATATTATCACAATGGCTAAAGGGATTGCTTCGGGAATGCCATTAGGCGCAGTCATCAGTCGTGCTGAGATTATGAGCTGGCCTCCCGGGGCCCATGCCTCAACTTTTGGTGGCAACCCGATTGCTTGTGCGGCAGCCTTAGCGACCTTAGATTTGGTTGAGCAAGAACTGATGGGGAATGCTGCTGAACAAGGTGCCTTTTTGCGGCAGGAGCTGCTAAAGCTAAAGCAGAAATATGCCTTTGTCATCGATGTTCGCGGCATGGGTTTAATGACGGCCATCGAGATTGTTAGTTCTGCCCGCGATGATGAAAGCATTGCCTTGCGCAATACGATTATTCAGGAGGCTTTTAAGCGAGGGCTGCTGTTATTAGGTTGCGGTAAATCGGCAATTCGTTTTAGCCCGGCCTTAAGTATTCGGAAAGAAGAGATTGAAGTAGCTATGTCTATCTTGAATGATATTTGTCGGGAGCTTAGATGAGTTTAACACCAGGTATGGCGTGGCTGAATGGTACGCAAGTAGAAACGAGTGATGATACTTTTGTTTCAACAAACCCGAGTCACTTTTCAGAAGAATTAGGCGTGTTTGCTTGTGCTAGTCGCCATCAAGTTTTATCTGCCTGTGAATCAGCTAAACAAGCCTGGGCTCAATGGCGTCGAACGCCTGCCCCAGTACGCGCGAGTGTCATTACTAACTTTGCTAAGCTCTTAGAGCACAACAAAGAAGCTCTGTCGCGTGTGATGACTCAAGAGATTGGTAAACCTATTCGTGAAGCACGTGGTGATGTCCAAGAAGCAATTGATACCTGCTATTTCTTTATTAGCGAAGGCCGACGCCTCTATGGCATGACAATTCCTTCTGAGTTACCTAAGAAAGAACTTTCAACTTACCGTCGCCCCTTAGGGGTTTTTGCTTGTATTACTGCGGGTAATTTTCCCGTAGCTGTACCTGCTTGGTATTTTGTCCCTGCTCTGGTGGCTGGTAATACCTGCGTCTGGAAATGCCCTGAAGACGCCCCCCTCACCTCTTATTATTTTGCAACCCTGTTATATAAAGCAGGTTGCCCTGCAGGGGTTTTTCAAGTGTTGTTTGGTAAAGGGGCTCAGTCTACGGGTGAGTGGCTAGTAGATGCTATTGCTGAAGGCCTGATTGCTAAATTTGGTTTTACAGGCTCTTCACAAGTCGGTCAGCAAATTGGCGCTATGTGTGGCCGTCACCTTATTACAGCTTGTTTAGAGTTAGGGGGCAAAAATCCTTTAGTCGTCATGGAAGATGCTCATTTAGATTTAGCTATTGCCGGAGCTGTCTGGTCTGGCTTTGGAACAGCCGGCCAGCGTTGTACGAGTTTAGGGAATCTCATCTTACATGACAGTGTCTATGACCGCTTCGTCGAGCGGCTCGTCAAAGATGTAGAACAATTAGTTATCGGTGATCCTTTTGATGAATCGATTACTTATGGCCCAATGATAAGCGAGAAATTCTTACAAAATCATGAACAACATTTGAAGACTTTAGTTGAAAGCCATCATCGCGTATTAATGCCACAACAAGGACGTTTAACTCAATGGTCACACTGGCGAGGCGAGGCTCCTCATCTGGGATACTTTGCTTATCCTTCGCTAGTTGCTGAGGTCACTGCAGAAGACGCTCTGTATCATACAGAAACCTTTGGCCCTTTGTTTAATATTATGAGGTGCCGCGACTTAGAACATGCCTTGGAATTAGCCAATGGCACCGGTTATGGACTCTCTTCCGCTATCTATACGCAAAACCCTGAATACATTCATTATTGGAAAGAAGAAATTACGGCGGGCATGACCAGTATTAATAATTCTACTACAGGTGCTGAAGCGCACCTTCCCTTTGGTGGTAATGGGAAGTCCGGCAATGGCTCTCGTCAGTCCGGCATTTGGGTGATAGATCAATTTACTAAGTGGCAAGCTGTGAACTGGGATTTAAGTGGCTCTCTACAGTTAGCTCAGATGGATACAGACTATATTGCAGCGGATATCCATTGGACCATCCCTGCTATAGAAAACTAACGAGTTATACTCGGCTTAGCTTCCGCTTCCACAAAAACTCGCTTAATACGCGGGTAAGCCTGCCTTAAATCTTGGTCAATCCGCGCGACGACGCGTTCTATCTCATTACTAGTCAAGTCATCCTTAAAATCAGCACTAATCGTCACCAGAATATATTGAGGGCCCATATGTAAGGTCAGCACTTCATTAATATTTTCAATCTCTGGATGTGAAAACAGCAATTCCTTAATATTGGAAACCACCCGCGGATTAGCACTTTCCCCGATTAATAAGCCCTTGGTTTCATAGGCCAACCAAATGGCCGTACCGCCTAATAATAAGCCAATAAGTACAGAAGCCACGCCATCAAAATAAGGGATGCCGGTTAAATGCCCTAATGCTACCCCTAGAAATGCAATGATCAAACCAAGCATGGCAGCAGAATCTTCAAAAAGCACAACAAACATGGAGGGATCTTTCCCTCGCTGAACAGCCTCAAAGTAACCCCAATTACCTTTAGAACGCTTAAATTCTTTAAAGGCCATCAACCAAGCGGCCCCTTCAAAAACTAAGGCAAAGCCCAACACAATATAATTAACTTTTGGATTCGTTATCTCACTGGGATGTAAGATATGCACAATGCCTTCATAGAGGGATATTCCTGAACCCACTGCAAAGATCAGGATCGCAACAATAAAACTCCAAAAATAGACTTCCTTACCATAGCCAAAAGGAAATTTTTCATCAGGGATTTTTTGAGAGCGTTTGATTCCCAGGAGTAATAAAACTTGATTGCCGGTATCAACCACTGAGTGAATACCCTCAGAAAGCATGGCAGAACTTCCCGTCATTGCTGCTGCAATAAACTTGGTGATTGCAATTAAAGCATTACCTACTAAGGCGGCATAAATAACTTTTTTAGATCCGGATGCCATGGGCTCAATCAGTAATGCTTAACAGATAATTTGTAAATGGCTTTTCTATTACTTTGCCTTAATCTGATCAGATTTGAAATCTAGGCAAACCGAGTTGATGCAATAGCGTTGCCCCGTTGGTTGAGGGCCATCTGGAAACACATGTCCCAAATGGGCATTGCAGCGTGCACATTTCAGTTCAGTGCGTTTCATCCACAGAGTATTATCCTCGTGTTCGGTAATATGGGTTTTATTAATGGCTTGCCAGAAACTGGGCCAGCCGGTGCCTGAATCATATTTCTGTTTGGAGTGAAACAGGGGGTATCCACAAGAAGAACAAGTAAAGGTGCCCGGCTCCTTAAAATCATTATATTTACCAGAGAAGGCAGGTTCGGTCCCTTCATGCCGGCAAACGCGGTATTGTTCTTGACTGAGCTGCCCTTTCCAATAGGCATCGGTCTTTTGCTTCCAATCAATGGAAGTGTTTTCAGAAGCATATGAAAATGAACTAAATGTTAAGGCGGTTAATAATAAAAGTAATATGAGACGCATGATAGACCTCTAGGGCGTTTATTAAGTATTTCTAGAGCTTAGATGGCGATTTGCTGAAAAGGTTTCGTAGGGGCGCAATAAAATGCCCCTACGGATTAATTTAAGGGACCAATTGTTTGCGGTAATCTTGATTCAAGCGCGTAATGAAATCGAGACTAATTTCTTTAGGACAGACCGCCTCACATTCACCATAATTTGTACAACTACCAAAGACCTCTTCATCCATTTGTTGAATCATGTTGCCAACACGAGCCTCTCGCTCCGGTTGTCCTTGTGGTAGTAGCCCTAAGTGCCCTACTTTTGCCGCAACAAATAACATGGCCGAAGCATTTTTACAGGCAGCGACACAAGCACCGCAACCAATGCAGGCGGCCGCATCCATCGCACGATCTGCAATCGGTTTAGCAATGGGTAAGTTATTAGCATCTTGTACATTACCGGTGTTAACAGAAATAAACCCGCCAGCTTGAATGATGCGATCAAAAGAGCTGCGGTCGACCACTAAATCTTTCACAACAGGAAAAGCCCGTGCGCGAAATGGCTCAATAACAATGGTATCACCATCTTTAAAACGACGCATATGCAACTGGCAGGTGGTAATGCCCGCATCAGGGCCATGAGCTACGCCATTAATCACCAGGCTACACATCCCGCAAATACCTTCACGACAGTCATGGTCAAAGGCAATCGGCTCTTCTTTGCCTTCGTGCACAATTTTTTCATTGAGTACGTCGAGCATTTCTAAAAAAGACATGTGCTCACTGATGTTATCTAATTTGTACTTTGATAACTTGCCTTTGTCCTTGGCACTTTTTTGGCGCCAGATTTTGAGCGTCAGTTTCATTATTTATAGCTCCTTTGTGACGGCTTCACGTACTCAAACTCAAGCTTCTCGCGATGTTCAGTTGGTTTATTGCCAAGGCCTTTGAATTCCCAAGCAGTAGCATGAGAGAAATTTTCATCATCACGCTTGGCTTCACCCTCTTCGGTTTGGCTTTCTTCGCGAAAGTGACCGCCACAAGATTCTGAGCGGGTTAAAGCATCTAAGGCCATGGTTTCAGCAAATTCTAAGAAGTCAGCGACTCGGCCGGCTTTTTCAAGCTCACTATTAAGATTATCAGCTGTTCCCGGAATAGACAGGTTTTGCCAAAACTCTTCGCGGATTTGGGGGATTTTCTGTAAGGCTTCTTTGAGGCCAGCCTCATTACGGGCCATGCCGCATTTATCCCACATTAAGAGACCGAGTTCACGATGAAAGGAGTCTGCTGAGCGTTTCCCTTTAATATTCATTAATTTAGTAGTTCTTTCATAAACTTCTGCTTCAACTTTTTTAAACTCCGCATGTTCGGTGTTTACCGTTGCCGGAGCTTGTCCGGCGAGATAATTGGCCAGAGTATAAGGTAATACGAAATAGCCATCGGCCAGGCCCTGCATTAAAGCACTGGCCCCCAAACGATTGGCCCCGTGATCGGAAAAGTTGGCTTCACCGATGACATGCAAACCCGGTAAATTACTCATCAGGTTGTAGTCTACCCACAAACCACCCATCGTGTAGTGTGGCGCGGGAAAGGTTTTCATTGGAGTGGCATAAGGATCTTCTCCGGCAATTTTGGCATACATTTGAAAGAGATTGCCATAGCGCTGTTCAATCGCATCTTTGCCTAAACGTTTAATCGAATCAGCAAAGTCTAAATAGACAGCCACACCGGTTTCACCCACACCGTGCCCTTCTCTCACTACATAAAGGGCGTTTCTTGACGCGACATCACGTGGCACTAAGTTTCCAAAGGAGGGGTAACGGTTTTCTAAGTAATAATCACGCTCACCTTCGGGAATTTCATGAGGCGGACGTTTGTCTCCGGATTTTTTGGGAACCCAAACACGACCGTCATTCCGCAGGGATTCAGACATCAGCGTCAACTTCGACTGATAATCACCACTGACGGGAATACAAGTGGGATGAATCTGTGTGTAACACGGATTGGCAAAATAGGCCCCGCGACGATGGGCGCGTTGTGTTGCGGTGACATTACAACCCATGGCATTCGTCGATAAGAAAAAGACATTGCTGTAACCACCCGTCGCTAACACTACAGCGTCTCCGGCCCAGCGCTCCACTTTACCTGTAATCAAATTTCGCGTGATAATACCTTTGGCATGACCATCCACAACAACGACATCTAACATTTCAGTCCGTGGATGCATCGTAACGGTGCCAGCAGCCACTTGACGACTCAAAGCACTATAAGCCCCAATTAATAATTGCTGCCCGGTTTGCCCTTTAGCATAAAAGGTCCGCGACACCTGCGCCCCACCAAAAGAGCGATTCGCTAAATAGCCGCCATATTCACGGGCAAAGGGCACACCTTGAGCCGTACATTGATCAATAATATTATTGCTGACTTGAGCTAAGCGATAGACATTAGCTTCACGGGCCCGGAAATCACCGCCTTTAACCGTGTCATAAAACAAGCGGTAGATACTGTCGCCATCATTGGGATAATTCTTAGCCGCGTTGATACCCCCTTGGGCGGCAATGCTGTGGGCCCGTCGCGGACTATCTTGGAAACAAAACGACTCGACTTGATAGCCCATTTCACCCAGCGAAGCGGCGGCTGAAGCACCGGCCAAACCCGTACCGACAACCAGCACTTTATATTTTCGACGATTGGCTGGGTTGACCAGTTTTAAATTAAAACGGTGGTTATCCCATTTTTTATCAATGGGTCCTGAAGGAATTTTAGAATCTAAACTCATAAGCCAGCGGCTCCTGCTGGTAAGCCAATCAGCCCAGCTAATACAGCGATGGGCATGGCGATGTTACCGAGTACGATGAATAAAGCGATCAAACAGCCTAGTTTTTGTAAGTAGGGTCGCCAAACTTTATTATTAATACCTAGGGTTTGCCAGATGCTGGATAAGCCATGACTTAAATGCAGCCCTAATAAGATGATGGCGAAGATATAAAAACCAGCCACAAAGGGATTAGAAAAGCCTGTGACAACCATGGTGTAAACATCATGACGTCCCATGGCGTCGTGCAAATCCGCAAAGCTGGGATCCACTAACATTAAAGTATAATGGGCCAAATGAAATAAGGTGAAGGCCAGAATGACTAAACCTGTCAGCATCATATGGCGTGAGGCCCAAGTGGAAGTCAGGGATTTTTCAGAGGCATAACCGTCTGGCCGGGCCTTGCGATTGCGGGACTTAATTTTAAATGTGGCCCCGACGTGCACTAAGATAATCACTAACAAGCCAATACGGGCGGGCCATAAGATCTGCGGGTTGCTTTTCAGCAGATAGGCATAGCTATTGAGGGCGTCTGGGCCTAAAAAAATCTGCCAGTTGCCCAGCATGTGCATAATAACAAAGCCAAAAAGCCCTAAGCCGCTGAGGGCGACAAGCAGTTTGAGTCCGACCGATGAATTAAGTGGTTGAGTTGCCATGGTTAGCGGCATCTTTTAGTCAAGCTGGGCTCTAAGGACAACAAAAAACTGCTTTTTTGCGATAGATTTCCTTAGTTTAGGGCCTAGAAATGTGAGGACGCTAAACTACCTGCCCTGCCACGTAGCCCGAGGACCAAGCCCATTGAAAATTATAGCCACCGAGGCGACCTGTCACATCAACAACTTCTCCAATAAAATAGAGCCCCGGCGCGCATTTTGCTTCCATTGTTTTAGAAGACAGTTCATTTGTATCCACACCACCGCGGGTGACTTCAGCCTTTTTATAACCCACCGTTGCTGTTGGAGTGATATTCCATTGATGGATTTGCTTGGCGTAGTTTTTTAAGTCATGATGGCTGATTTGATTAAGACTGAGCTCACTCCATTGATGATATTGGCAAAACCAAGCGGCAAAACGTTGAGGCCAGAGCATACTCAGTAAATTTTTGAGTAAGGCTCTGCCCCGGTGCTCTTTCATTTCCATAAACCAATCCCAAGCCGGTTGATCGGGGAGGCAATCAATAGTAATCGCTGTACCTGCTTGCCAATACAATGAGGCTTGTAAGGCTGCGGGGCCACTTAAGCCCATATGAGTAAACAACAGGTCTTCTGAGCAAGTATGTCCGTTAGTGGTAATACTGACAGGCAATGAAACGCCTTTGAGTGTGGCGGTCTCAACCAAAAGCTCGTCATCCAATTGAAAGCCGTCTAAGGCCGCTGTGGTTGGAATGATACGCAGCCCAAACTGTTTGGCGATATCATAACCAAAGGGTGTCGCGCCAATCTGTGGAAATGAGAGGCCTCCGGTCGCAATGACGAGAGACTGACAGCTCATGGTCTGCTCATCGGCCATCAACTGATAACCTGAATCCTTGGCGATAATATTTTGTACATTTACATCTGTTACAATATCGACGGAAGCCAGCTGACATTCTTGTTGCAATAACTGGATAATATCACGGGCGGAATCACGACAGAATAGCTGCCCGTGCTGCTTCTCATAATAGTCGATGTGATGCTCTTCAACCCAGGCGATAAAATGCTCTGGGGTATATTGAGCCAGAGCCGACTTACAAAAGTGTGGATTCCCTGAGACATAATCCTGCGGAGTCACCTGCTTATTGGTGAAATTACAGCGTCCACCCCCTGAAATGAGTATCTTGCGTCCAACACGGTGCGATCCCTCCAATACCACGACGCTACGACCCCGACGGCCCGCTTGAATGGCACACATCAGGCCGGCGGCTCCGCCTCCAATGATAATCACGTCATAGTTTTGTTTCATGCGACTCTCTGGATAGGACTCTTCTTGCATATTCTGCAAGTGGGTTTTAAAAGGCCGGCATGAAAGCTGCGGCTCCCGAAATTCAGAGTGAGATCAAACGTCGAAAAACTTTTGGCATTATTTCCCATCCAGATGCGGGGAAAACCACCATTACGGAGAAACTGTTGCTGTTCGGGAACGCCATTCATATGGCGGGAATGGTTAAAGCCAAACGCGCCAAACATTTTGCGACTTCTGATTGGATGGAAATCGAAAAACAACGCGGTATTTCGACCTCTTCTTCTGTCATGCAGTTTACTTATAAAGATCATGAGCTCAACCTTCTCGATACACCCGGTCACCAAGATTTTAGTGAGGATACCTATCGTGTGCTGACAGCCGTTGATAGCGCGATGATGGTGATTGATTCTTCGAAAGGGATCGAAACACAAACAAAAAAATTATTCCAAGTCTGCCGTGATCGTCATCTACCGATTATTACCTTTATGAATAAGGTTGATTTAGAAGGTCGTGACCCCTTTGACTTGATTGATGAGGT
>JAJFLM010000089.1 GCA_021772655.1 Deltaproteobacteria bacterium | reverse complement strand
GAGCCAACAAGAGAAAATCTTGAAACTTATATCAAGAGCTCTGTTGACCTTGAGAAGGTTGTTAGTGATATTGTTATGGGAATGGTTAGAGATTCAGTAATGACAAACACTGAAAAAGCTGCAAATGTTAATGAAGATATTTATGACTCTGAAGATAATAGAGAAAATAATGGATATAATGTTGCTCAAGCGGTTAAACCAATGGAAGAGAATTTTACTTTAACAATGAGAGAAATTGCTGAAAGTGATAATTATTCAAAAATTGAATTGCCGAAAGAAATAAATGAAGCAATAAAATCTGGAGATAAAAAATTTCTTGTTGTAGAAAATGATGATATGCAAAAATGGGAATTTGAAAACGCTACATATTATACTCCAGTTAATAGACTTTCAAAAACAAAAGGATACATTAAATCATAAATTCACTTTATTTTATATTGTGAACTATTTAGATTTACTAAAAACATATATTATGAATACTTGGAAAATTAAAAACATAACACAAGACCCAGTTAAATTATCAATATCACTTGGGCCTGCAAATAACCCTGGAATTATTCTGAAGCCAGGAGAGATAGTTTTATCTATGGATAAACTTACAGCTCCACTTGATGCTCAAGAAAGAAGAGGAGTTGTTGAAGTTGATAGGGGTTTTGATAATAAAACATTAAACCTCCCTCTTGGAACTGCTATGATGGATATTGACATTGCTGTTAAACGTGTAGAAAACTATTCTAAAGAAAATTAATTATAACATACTAATAATCAATTAAAAGAGGTAATTTATTGCCTCTTTTTTTGTTTTTTAGATATAACTATTTAATTTAAAAAAACCAATTAGTATATTTTATTAAAATTAAATCACATTAAAGAATGAAAGATAAGATTAAAGTATTAGTAATTCCATCTGATACAATGGGAGTAGGACATTTTCGTTCTATATGGCCAGGTATAGAAATTAATAAAAGTTTTGGAGACGAAATAGATGTTGAAATTAACCATAAACCAAATATCGCAAATTTAGAATACTTTCAATCATTTGATATAATTCATTTTCACAGACACATAGGTCCATATGAAGAATCAGCAGAATTTTTTCCAAAGATTAAAGAAGCTGGAGTTAAATTGATAATGGATATTGATGATTTTTGGGAACCGCCATCAACTCACCCTCTTTATGAGATTGCTAAAAGAGATAAGCTTTCTGAAAAAATTAGTGGAAATCTATCTTTAGTTGATTGTGTTACAACAACAACAGAAGTTTTTGCTAATGAAATTAGAAAACATAATAAAAATGTTTATGTGATTCCTAACGCATTGAATATGGAACATAAGATGTGGACTGGAGAACTTCATGAGAATAAAACAGATAGATGTAGAATTTCTTGGATTGGTGGTTCTTCTCATTTACATGACCTTGAGCTAATGAGACCAGGATTCAACAAACTTTGGAATGACAAAGAATTAGAAGATAAATTTCAAATCATAATGTGTGGATTCGATACTAGAGGTACTATTACTGAAATGAAACCAAATGGAGAAGGAGTAACAAGGCCTATAAAGCCACATGAAACTGTATGGCTTAGATTTGAAGAGATTTTTACTGCTAATCATAAAGGGAAATCAAAAGACCCAGAATACTACAAATGGTTAAATAAAATTAAAAAACCTAAATCAAGCGATTACAAAGATGAGCAATATATAAAAGATTATGTTAGAAGATGGACTCTTCCTCTTACTAAATATGGTAATCACTATGATTATGCTGATGTTTGTCTTGCTCCTTTAGTTGATGTTTACGAGGATAGGATTGTCCATACTAAAAAGGATGGCAGCCAGTCAATTCAAATAGAAAAGAAAAGACATACTTTTAATGAAGTTAAATCAGAGCTTAAAATTATTGAAGCTGGTATGAAAGGGAAAGTTCTTATTGCTCAAGATTTTGGTATATATAAAGAACTTATTGAAGATGGTGTAACTGGTCTTCTTGTTAAAAATGATAAGAAAGATTGGTACAGACATATGAAAACAGTAATTAAAGACCCTGTTTATAGACAAGAGCTTGCTGATAATTTACATAACTTTGTTAAAGAAAAATATGACATCACCAATGTTACTGCAGATAGAGTAAAATTCTATAAAGAAATTCTTAAAGAAAAAGATAAACCTGTAGAAAAGGTTGTAAAAAAAGAATTAGAAAAAAGTAAATAAAAAAAAGCTAACCGTTTGGTTAGCTTTTTCTTTTTCATCCTGGAGAGGATTACAACTTAATAGTTGCCATTTTATCTTCAACAGTACAATCAACATCAGTTCCATCAAACGGAATTGTCATTGCATTGTCTTCTCTACTTTCAAATTCTGAGAACCAAGATTTTCCAACGATTGTTAAAAATTTAGCTCTTGAGATTTGTCCCATAAGCTTAGTTTTAGTTCCTCTGAAATTATCAGACTTCGCATAAATCCACTCTTCAATCATTTTCATCTTCTTATCATCATCTAAAATAGATATAGTGTTTTCAAAAGCTATGAATTCTTTAATTGCTGGAGCAGCTAGTAATTCTTTACCAGACAAACTGTCTTCTAATCCTGCAATAATTTTCTTTTCAGCATTTTCGAAGTCTTTTTTAGTAGGGTTAGATGTAAGACCTTTGATTTTAACCTCAAGTGTGTTAACCTCAATCTCTTCATTCATCTTCTCTACAGTCTTCTTAGGAGCAAATCCATTAGCTGTAAGTCCAATTCCTTTAAGCCAAGCTGTAGCTTCTTCACCATATAGGTCAAGAAAACCTTTACTTGCCCCATCAAAAAATCTTTTCTTATATTGTCCGAACACATAGTTAGAAGCTTTAAGCTTAGCAAGTTCGTGAGATTTTTTGAAAAGTGTTTCTGCTGAAAGAGTTTTCACCATTTCTCTGTTTATAACAGGTAATTTAGAATAATTAAGAACATAAATTTTTCCAGATTCATAAATTTCACCTTCAAGAAGACCATTAGACTGAAGTGTATCAAAAGTAGATTGAGATAAACTAACAGGTAATTCATATGTCCAAATTACACCATCTTGTATGATTGTATAATTTCTGAAAATTTCAGTATCAAATTTTTCTGGAATTCCAAAGCTATTTGCAGGAACATTTACATATCCTTTAAAGTTAACAAGAACTGATAAGTTTGCTCTTTTCTCGTTCCAGGTAAGGCTTGAAAATGGAGAAGAAGGCATTTCTTCATTGAATTCGAATTTCAATGTTTCAATTGTTCTGTTTTCAACTTCTTTCATTTTAGCTGCAAGAGCTGCAATATCACCAGACTCAGTTAAAGATTTAATCTCCTCTTTATCTTCATCAGTCATATTTGATTTCTTAGCAATAGCTTTTCCACCAGTTCTTTTATAGCTAAATGCATCATGTCTTGGATACCAAACATTTTCATCATCAGACATAAGTGTTTCAAGCATATCCATAACACAATAAGCATCTTCTGCTGGTTCAAGGTCTGGATTATATCCTTCAATAAATCTTTCACTAGAATTTCTCATAGAACCTAAAAACTTGCCTTCAAGTTCATTAATTTTTTGAGTTCCAAAAGTATTTGCTTTTTCAGTAATTAAATAAGCATCTCCTAAAAACTTAAGAATTTGAGAAACCATATTATAATCACTTTTTCTTGAGTAAGCAAATGCAGCTCCGTAAAGTCCAGCAAATATTTCATCAGATGTATTTCCTGATAAACAAGCATCAGAAACAAAATTTTCGTCACCAAGATTTGTTCCTAAAGGAGTTTCTTCTGTAAAATAAAATAATTCTACATCACCTTCAGCACTTATAAAAACTTCATTGTTTTCATTTGGCAAATAAGTAATAAGGTCTCCATCAACAATATTAAATACAACACCATTATGAGGTGTATGGTCAAGAGATATATAACGTCTCTTAGCTGATTGTCCACCAGTAAACACTTTTTCTGAGTATGGCTCATAATCATCAAATCCTTCACTAAAAGTATGAACTCCACCTATTGTTGTAGCCATTTCGTTAAGAAGTTGTTTGTTACAATACCATCCATATTCTACGATGATTGCACTAGAAAGTAATTCTTTTACATCTTCAACTGCTTTAAGAATTTCTGATGTTGTATTTCTATTATCATAACCATCAGTTAAGAAAAACATTGTATGAAGCATTTCTGGATTTCTTTGAGAAACTCTTTCAATAACTCCTTTTAACTCAACAAGAGGTTCTTTGAATGATGTTAAACATTGCGCTGTTAAATATCTATCAATAAGACTTTTTACTTTGTTTAATTCGATTAACCCATTTACATGATAATCCTCAAGAAGAACTCCACATTCATTTCTACCAGAAAACCAAATAAGAGTAACTGAATCTTTTGGTTTAAGCATAGTAGAAATTTTGTTATAAAGGTCTCTTCTGATTGATGAAAGTTCTCCCCACATTGAGCCTGAACAGTCAATAATAAATGTGTGATGTGCCGATACATCTACAACCTTTTCACTACCTTCATCTGATTTCGTAACCTGATTGAAGAAATAAAGATTGTCACTGGCTTTTAAATACTTAGACATAATATTATATTATTTGTTAAAATTTTAATTGTCGTGGCGAAGATATGAAAAAATCTTTACTTAGTCAAAATAATCTTGATTTATTGTCTTTTTTAGTGTATTTATTAGAAAGAGTACTTAATTAAAAAAACACAATGAAAGATATTAGTTATAATTTTGGGGCAATAAGAGATAGTATTGCAAGGCTTTCTTCTGCTGAGTTGATGAAAACAAACGTAAGCACAACTCTTAATGAGTATGTTGCAAAAACACAATCTAGCCCAGACTTAAAAAAACAACAATTAATTTATAAAAACATTCAAGACTGCAAACCTTTTGAAAAAGAAAGATTAGCTGAAAGATTTTTAAATCAAAATTTGAGCATGTTTAAAAATTCAGATTGGAATCAAATAATATTTGAGAATAAACAATTAAGATATGATTTTCTTGGAGCTCCAGATGTAAGTCATGTTGTAGTTAATGGAGGAGATGGAAGATTATTTGAGGCAATAAACACAATGATTGAATCTGTTACCAATAAAGGATTTTCAGATTTTGAAGCTGAAGGGAAAGCTTATGACTTCATTCTTGAACATCTTACTAGAGAAGTTATCGAAGAAGAAAAATCTGCAGAAGCAGATGATGCTCCTAATTTAGGAGACACTTGGGAGTTTATAACGAAACTTGCTGTTAATAATTTTAATGAAAGATATGAACATTTAAACGAATCTGAAAAAGAAGTTCTTAATGTTCTTATTTCTAATGATAGTAATAAAGTAGAATATCTTGAGGGTATTAAATCTGAAAACATAAAATTGATTAACAGTCTTCTTGAGAGTCCAGACGCAAATCAACATATCATACTAAAAGAATTTAAGGAAAAAATAGAAAGAATGGAAAATATTTCACCAAATGTGATTGATACTTTCATACTTGAGTGTATTGACCTTAGACAAGAACTAGAAGGTATTAAAATGGCATTATAACGATTAATTTAATACTGTGCAAGAAAAAGTGAGATTATTTCTCACTTTTTTTGGTTTAAAGATATAACTTTCATATATTTCTTTATTAAGATTTAAAGATAATATGGAAGAAGTAAAAGCAAAAAGGACAGCAAGAGAAATTAAGATTAGTGATGCACTGCTGGATAATAAAAACATCAATGTAAAGATTGGTACTGTAGAAAACAGAGAAGCTCCTGAGACGATTTATATATTTATAAGTTTTTGGGCAAAACCTGTTGAAGGTATAATTAATGAATCTCAAGAATTTTTAAAAGACATTTTAAATAAAGAGTTAGATGGAATCTATAGAGGTAAATTAAAAGAATGTCTAAAAAATAATAAATATTTCACTAACGAAAAAGAAAATATTTACATTAAGAACATTCCAGAAAACATTAACTACAATAACAAAAGAAACTTTATTTCACTAGAATTATATTTACACACACTTAATATAAATGAATCAAGAAATTTTCCTTTAAGCAATAAAAAGAATACAGACTTATTTGAGGAGGCTTTACGTATATCAAACATAATAGGGAACTCATCACTATTATCTGATGAGGTTGAGTTCAAGATTTTTAAAAAATCAATGGGCTAATTAAATTATTTTATAAACTCATTAGATTTTAGAATCCTCCTATCCCAAGGGGGATTTTTTTATGCTATTTATTAAAAAGCAAAAAATCATGGGAAAAATTACAAAAGAACAATTACAAAATTTCATTAATGAAAATTATGGAACTTATGGAGAAACTGGAGAAGAATTTGGACAACCAGGAGTAGAAGATTATTGGGGAGTAGTAGATGATATGTCTGACTTAGAAAAGTACAGAACAGAAAAGGGAGAAAACTTATATGAAGATAGTGAAGATGATATGGTAGATTATTCCGAAGAAATATCTAACTGGGATAATTTAACTCCAATGGAAAAGAAAGAAATAATGTCTGCTCTTAAAACAAGTTTTGAAGGTTCTTTAAATGAAGGAAAGGTAGTTGAAGTTACTGAAGAGCAGCTTAGTAAATTAGTTAAGGAGGGAGTTGAAAAACTTCATAGAAAAACTTTAGCAGAAAATAGACTAGAACAAATCAATCAAGAACTAAATGCTCTTAATAATCCAGAAGCTTGGCAACAAGCTCGTGATAATGCACAAGCAGAGCTTGAAAAGAAAACTATTAACTGGCAAAGTATAACTCAAAGAAAAGATGGATTAATATCTGAAATGAGTTTTAGAGATGTTGAATCAATGATTCCAAAAGAAACTCCAAAAGATACAGCAACCATTGAAGCTAATCAAAAATGGACACAAGTTCAAAAAGAAAGCATTGCTGACATAATGGGACGTGCTTCTGATTTGATGGCTGAGGCTAAGAAAAAATACAACGATATTTCAAAATAATAAACATTATAAATTTAGAAAACCTCTGATAAAGGGGTTTTTTTTTATTTACCACCTAAATTTCGAAAAATTCAGGTATTTATAATAAAAGAAACAAAGATGATTACAAACAGCGAAAAATATATTATCTCAGAATTTTATGAATTTAAAATTGATAAAGATTTACTTACTGAATCTGAGAAAGCAGGAAAACCGTTAGTAATGACAGGTATACTTCAAAAAGCAGATACTCTAAACAGAAATGGAAGAGTTTATCCTTATGACATTCTTAAGAGAGAAGCTGACAAGTATATGGAGCTTGTAGATAATCATACAGCAGGTGGGGAATTAGACCATCCAGATTCAGCGGTTGTATCTCTAGCTAATGTATCACATAGAATTTCAGAAATGTGGTGGCAAGGAAAAGACCTTTATGGAAAGGTTATTATAGCAGAAGAAACTCCAGCTGGAAAAATTTTAAAAGGACTTCTTAAGTCAGGATTTATGTTAGGTATATCCTCAAGAGGAGTTGGTTCTGTAAAATCACAAGGAGACCAGGATATTGTACAAGAAGATTTTGAATTAATAGCATTTGATTTTGTATCATCTCCATCTACTCCAGGAGCTTACTTATTTAAAGAAGGTAAGGGGCATAAATTATTAGGAGCAGGAATGGTTCCATTGAGTAACGACACTGGTGTTCTTACTACAGAAAATGTAAACGAAAAACTTAATCATTATAAGAGAATTCACGAATTATCTAAAAATGATTTTTGGAAAAACAAATAAAAAAATTAAACAGATTTAGGTTTTATAAAATTTGTAAATATTTATTAGAAATCAACAGTCAATAAAATAATAACTATGAGCGACAAAATTAAAAAATCATCAATAGAAGAAGCTAAAGCTAACTTCGAGGAGATTAAAAAATTTGCATTAGACGAAGCTACAAAAAATTTACAAGAAAATGTAAGTAAGAAAGTAGTAGAGATTATGAATCAGTCTATGGAAAAAGAAGTTGTTAATGAAGAAGTTACTATTAACGCTGACGGAACTACAATCGTAATTGACGATAATGGAAACGTTGAAGTAGATGCTGTTGAATCGGTTGAAGGTGGAGAGATGGAAATCGAACCAGCTGGTGACCCAATAGGAATGGATTCAGAAGAAATAGAAATTTCTGATGATGAAGACGAAATAGAAATTGATAACTCAGAAATAGAAGAAATGAATTTAGACGAAACAAGCTTTGAAGAGCAAGAAATGGCAGCTCCTGCACCAGCAGAAGCACCAGTAGAAGCACCAGTAGAAGAAATGCCTGCTGAAATGCCAGTAGAAGAAATGCCTGCTGAAGAAGCAATGGCAAACCCTTTTGAAGCAATCGGGGATAAACTTGATACACTTATCAGTTTAATGGGTGGAAATTCAGGAGCTGGAGAAGAAATTGAAATCGTTGATGATGCAGGAGCTGTTCCAGCGCCAGCACCAGAAGCTGCACCAGTTGCAGAAGAAATTACATTTGAAGTGGTAAATAATGAAATGGAAATTCCAGAAATGGCAACGGATGATGACATCCTTGAAGTTGTTGAAGAGGAAGATACTATGGAAGAGGTTAAAATGATGGGTCAATCTCATACAGTACAAAAATCTACTGGAACTAGTGCAGGACCAGAAGCAGCTGTAAAAAACAGAGAGAGATTAGCATTAAAAGAAAATAAAGCTCAACATGAGGCTAAATTAGCCGAGCTCATTAAGGAAAACGATAGTTTAAAATCGGAACTAGGTAAATTCGAAAGCGGATTCATCAAGCTCCAAGAACAGTTTGAAAGCATGCAAGATTACAACGCTAAGTTGGTAATGGCTTACAAAGTTGCAATGTCAGGTGGATTAACTACTGATGAAAAGATTCAAATATCTGAACAGTTTGACCAATGTGAAACAGTGAAAGATGCAGAAACTCTTTACAAATCAATAGTAAATGAGCACCAAATCAAGGTTAATAAAAACCCTGAAAAGGCAATTAAAAGTAACACTGTAAAGACAGTACACGCTAAGAGTGTTTCTCAACCTTTATACGAAAGTAAAGAGATTTCGAGAATGAAGCAACTTGCAGGAATTAAAAACTTAAACGAATAAAAGAATATGTTTTTTCGCAAAAAGTGTAAAAAAAAATAAGAAACACTTTTTTAAACATATTTATTGTTAAACAAATTAAAACTTAAAAAAATGAGCGAATTATTGAACAGTGGTAAAGTAGGACTTACAGTCTTCAAAAACTTAGCTGAACAAAGACAAGCAATTGTAAACAGTTGGTCTGATTCAGGTCTTCTTGACGAAGGGTACGATGCAAATGGTGCACCAGTTAGAATGAAAGGAATCAAAGCTGCAAACGTAGCACAACTTTTAGAAAATCAAGCGGCAGCAATGTTGAACGAGGTAACTCTTGATTCATCTGCAGGTAGATTTGATACTGTTGCATTTCCAATCGTAAGAAGAGTATTCTCAAGATTACTTGCTAACGAAATTGTTTCTGTACAGCCTTTGGCATTACCATCAGGATTATTATTTTACATGGACGCAAGAGTTTCTTACGCAGGTAGCGATACCCACTTTGAAGCAACTCCTCCAGGTATTACAGACGGAACAGGTACGAGAGACATCGTAGCTCCGCAAAACACAGCTAACGGACAACCAGGTCCAGTATTTGCTGATACAACAGCTTACGAGCGTTTCTATAACAACCAAGGTTTTGACATGTCTTTCGGGACAGGATTTACTGCAGTTGGTGGAACAGCAGCTTCTGCAGCAACTGCATGGGTTGGTGGACTTAACAACATGGTATTTGCATTAGGTGCAGGTTTTGATACTTCAAAACAACAATCTTCTGCAACACTTAGATTCACGGCAGCTACTGACGTTTACCTTTCAGGTGCGGCAGGAAACACATTACTTATAGCAGCAGGTGGAACTATTCCATTCTACTCTTCAGTACAAACATGGGCACAAGACCAATACCAAGATGGTAACGCAAGAGTAATTCTTGATTTAAGACCAGCAGGTGTATATGGTAACGATTTCGATGCTACTCAACTTAATGATGGTGCAGGTTCTTTCGGGGCAGCATTCACATTAACAGCAGGAGCTCTTTATGAAATCTTCAATGACCTTGAAGCTAAGTCAGAAATGGCTGAACTTACTATCAGATTCTCTTCTGTAACAGTTAACACTGTAACAAGAAAATTAAGAGCACACTGGACTCCAGAGCTTGCTCAAGATTTAGAAGCGTATCACTCAATTGATGCTGAGGCTGAATTAACAGCTTTATTATCAGAGCACGTTGCTGCAGAAATTGATAGAGAAATCATCATCGACCTTATTAATGGTGCGCCATTCAGAGCTAGATGGGATTACAACGGACTTTCATCTAATGCGAACTTCTTCGGAACTCAAAAAGATTGGAATCAAACGTTGATTACTAGAATTAACGAGCTTTCAGCTCAAATTCATAAAGCAACACTTAGAGGTGGAGCAAACTGGATTGTATGTTCTGCAGAAGCAGGAGCAATCTTCGATGACTTGGAATACTTCCACGTTGATGGTAGCGCAGCTCCAGAAAGCGAAAAGTACAACCTTGGTGTTGAAAAAATCGGTAACTTAGGTTCAAGATACGTAGTATACAAAGACCCTTATTTACCAGCGAATATCGTTCTTCTTGGACACAAAGGTAACACTTTCTTAGAAGCAGGATATATCTACGCACCATACATCCCTCTTCAGTTGACACAAACTATCACTGACCCTAACGACTTTACACCAAGAAAAGGTATAATGACACGTTACGCTAAGAAAATGGTTAACAACAGATTCTACGGAGTTGTATACATTGATAACATTAACACTTACTAATCGAAAGATTAAGAAGAGTTTATCATAAACTTAAGAAAAGAGATTCGAAAGAATCTCTTTTTTTTTGTTATAAACTTTTTTATGTACTACAGGCCCAGCTATCTTCGTCTTCATACCAACCTAATTCTTCAAGCCTTTTTACATCACTTTCTTCAGTGACCCATTTATAAGCTCCAAACCAAATTCCATCATGACAAGCTTGTATTCCGTATCCATTTTTTTCGTTTTCTGGGATATATTTAGCAATAATATTAACTCCTTCTACGAATTCTGAATTTTTCATAGGTATTTTCCTTTTAATTTAGACAATTCAGAAGGAAAACTTCCAAATTTCATCAAATATTTATCATCTTCCTGGGTAACACAACATGATATTACATCTTTAGAGTTAAAATTATACTCCTCAGATTTCTCCAGAAGATATGTATCAGCTCTTCCTTCTCCTAAAGTATGACCTTCATCTATAAGATTTCCATTAATAAAAAGACCTTCCCAGTCTCCATCTTCAGAGTTTAAAATAAGTACTTTCATTTTTTTAATTTATTGGATATAAAATTAAAGACCTAGGTCTTTCTTTCATTTCAGCCCATTCTTCATCTGTTTTGCACGCATCTTCTGGAGACCAATCCATAGAATAAACTTCTCCACTATATGTTGAGTCTGGTATATAAACTGCATCTGGGTCAGCTCCACATAAAGGGGAATATCCATTTCCTTCTGAGTCTTTCTGTATAATAACTTCCATATCATCAGGAAGATTATTAATTAGTTTTTTTAAATCTTTTACGTTCATTTTATATAAATTTATAAGCATTGGGTCCGAATTCAGACATTGCCCAGGCGATTTCACCTTCATTAACTGTCTCATTCATAAAATTAATGTAATACTCCATCCTTTCTTCTGGATTCATACTTTCATCTATTCCTCCTGATTCTAAATCTGAAGTACATCCAGAAAACATCTTTTCTAAATTCATTTTATTTGATTGTAAAGTTCATAAAATCTATCCAAAAATAATTGTTCTGCTTCTTCTGGAGAAATTTTTTCAATAGGAGAATTGGCAATTTTTTCGTCACGCAAAATTTTTCTTGCCTTTCTAAATGAAATTTCCATTTCGGCAGATTTTTTTTCTATCTCTTGACTCGTTATAATAATTGAATCAATTTCCATCATAAGTACTTGATTATCAACTTCATGTACTCTATCTGAAAATGGAAATTGTAAACCATATTTTTCAAAAATAAGTTTCTGAATTTTATCTTCTTCGATTCTATATTGCTCAAGTTCTGGTCTATGCTTAATTGGTCTAACTAAATCATTAACATAACCTTCTGAGCCATCATGTAAAAGAAATTCAAATTGTTGTAGGGGTGTCCCAGGTTGGTGGGAACAAATTACTGAGTGTTGTGCAACTGAGTAATGAAAAATACAATGTCCTCCGTATCTACATAGATTTGACAAAGAATGTGCAATGTCTTCTATAATAATTTCTCTAGGTTTAAGGTTGAAAATATCAACATCTATTCCAGAATAAAGGGTCATCGTCATAGGGTTAGTAATACTTTTTTTCTGTGTTTCCATAACATAATAGTTTTGGTTTCAGAAACAAAGGTATACAAAAAAATCCTTTACGACAAAATTTTTGTCAACTCTTGTTTGATTATGGACCTTATTTCATTCATTGTCCTATGGGTTTGATAATACCTCAAAGCTTCTGGTTTAAAAGCTGGAAATTCATCTGTATTCGGTGCTAGTCCTGTTCTTATTAGGGTATTTAGATATTGTATTTGGTCATGAGAATCTAAATAAGAAAGCTCCTGTGCAGTAAAAGTTGTATCTATTGCATATTTTATTTTTTCATGAGCATAATATCTCCTTAAATCATCATCTGCAAGCATATCAAATTCTCCAGGCTCTAATTGTACTCCAGATGTAAGGGTTTTACTTATGTATTCTTTTTGTAAATATATAGGCAATCTCTCTAAATCTGCTTTCTGAAGAAATCTCTTCTTCCAAATATAAATTTCTTTATCTTCATCTGACATTGCATTAAATTCGTAATCTTCAAGCCAATCAGAAGTTCTGATACGATTATAAAAATAAACTGATTTATTTTGAGGTACAAGATAGTGAATTTCCTCCTCGGTTAACTTCGTATTTTTTACAACAAGGTCATTAACAAATGCTACTTTTTCATCAGTAGTCATATCATCAAATCTATCTCTATCAAAATTTATCATAAAATACAAAGTTTCTCCATTATAAATAGTCTAAACAAATGTGAATCAAGTTTTCTAAGACTATTTATAATAAAATTAAAATTATGGCTTTTCACAACACAAATTGGTCAGCAGTTCCAATGACAACTGGTACTTACACACTAAATGAGCTTGGTAATGGACTAACTGCTTCAACAGTACATGAAATTTTTTGTACAGGAGCTGGTACAATAACAATTTCAGCAATGGGGGGTGGAGAATTCACTTGGCCTGCAATTGCTGGACAAAGTGTTAAAGTAGTTACTGCTAAAGCAGTTGTTCTAGGTGGTACTTTCGTAGGATTCAGAACAAACTATCAACCAAACCTTAACCAACAAACAGGTAGATAAAAACAATAAAAAATGAGTACATTTTGTCCCATAGGATGTGTCACAGGTATGACACAAGCAGAAAAAATAGTTATCTTCAGTAGAATTAGAAGAAAACTGGGAGCTCCTGTTATGGGGGTAGAACTTCTTGATGAACAGATAGAAGAATGTCTATGTGAGGCGATAGAAGAATATTCTGGATATGTTAATGATTGGGTTCTTAGAAATAGACTTGGAGAAATGCTTGGTCTTCCATCTGAGATAGATTTTACATTAAAATATGTTTCAAATAGTTTATATTTCGAGAGGTCTTATGCACAAGATATAGGTGAACAAATTGGTCTAGGAGCAAATGGAACAAGAGAAGTAAAAACAACTTCTATTACGTTAACAGCTGGTACTCAGGATTATACAGTTCCAGCTAATAGAGAAGTTTTAGATATTCTTTGGTTTACTCCTTCGTTTATAAATTTATTTGGACTTGACCCTTTTGCAAATTCAAACATTGCTTTTAGTGAATTTGGTGCATCTTTTGCAGGACATTCTCTTTACTCAGTTATGCCTGTATTCGATACAATAATGACTGCTCAAGCTGCTGAATTAAGAAATAGAGTTAGAGGTTCTGAATATCATTACATACTTAGACCTGGACCTGAAGGAACAAAAACACTTAAATTATTCCCAGTTCCAAGAAACGGAACTGTCGCAGGTGGAAATACAAACGTAGGAATTGGTGGTGGAGCTGGTACTCCAGGTACAGTTTTTTATACTTATAGAGATAGAAGTGGGCTTTATGGTAATCCAGAATTTAGTGGTACTACCGCTAATCCAGGATTTTCAGGATTCAGCTCAGGAAGCACTACTCAAGGAAATGGATTAGTTTCTGGACCAGCAGATGCTACATTAAATTATATTAATTGGGACCAATTAAACTCAGTAGCTCATACTTGGATTAAAAAATATGCTCAAGCACTTGCTAAAGAACTTCTTGGTGTAGGTATTAGAGGTAAATTCAATGGTCAACTTCCAATACCAGGAGCAGAACTTACTCTTAATAAAGATGATTTAATAACCACTGGTAGAGATGACCAACAGAGATTATTAGATAAACTTGAAAAAGATTTAGAAGAATTAAGTTACGATAGAATTATGGAAAAAAGAGCAGCTGTTCAAGAAGCTGTGAACAGAAGTCTAGCTTACGTTCCGATGAAAATATGGATATATTAATAAATGGCTGATTTAAACGAAATAGGAAAATTCCCAGAAGGACTTGGCAACGATGAAACCAATCCAGATGGTATTGAGTTATTTTTTGGTGACAAAGAAAGAGCATTCTTTTCTGTTACTGGTAGAGAAATGACAGAAAAAATTCTTCAAGAGTCTATG
>JAJFLM010000088.1 GCA_021772655.1 Deltaproteobacteria bacterium | reverse complement strand
CCATAAGACCGCCCGTACCAACAAACTGGAGGTTTAAAGGCGGTGGATCCGATGTGTCTTTTTGACCGTTCAAAAATTGTCGCAACTGCCTTGAATGAAAACGTCGATAAAACTTTAAACAGGACCTGGAGCACTCACGGGGTTAAATGCCGGCACCGGACAGGGCGGATGAACAACACCTTTTCCGCGTGCCCTGCGGGCGACCGGGTCGCGCCGTTGCCAACGGCTCCCGGTGGCAGTAGCGGTGCGTGGCGTTCACCCCGGGCACCCCGGAACGGCCCAGAGAGGCCCGGAGAGGCCCGGAGAGGCCACAGATGCGGTGATGCGGAACCTGAGCGCCCGTTGAAAACCGGCCCCCAAAGAAAACCCTGCATTAGGAGTGGACAAAACCCCGCGCCCTGCGCTAGGTAAGCGTCGTAAGACAAACAACGAAGTCTTATGTGACCGATTGCCGGTTGGTGCCAACAGGGCATTAAAAAAACCGAGCGATTGCACCGCGGAGAGGTGCCAGAGTGGTCGAATGGGGCGGTCTCGAAAACCGTTGTGCGCTTGCGTACCCAGGGTTCGAATCCCTGTCTCTCCGCCAGTTTTTTTGTTTAAATTCAAACAGATAGAGAATTGAAACAAACACAGAACACGTTGTCACTAATATGTTTTGCTAACCATTTGCTAACATGGCCAAAAACTTAGGGGGTTTCATCCTTCCTACTCCTCGTATCCAATCCATGCAGAAACCAAGCTATATCGGCCATCGTCCCCAATGTTGCGCTGAAATCATCTTTGCGTTTTTGGTCTTTATGTTGCTGATCCGAATAAATCATCTCTGGTTTGTCATCGACGGGCGGGGACGACGGTAGCGCTTATTGCGGACATGGTTGATAGCGCATTGAGATGCGATAAGCAGAACGGCCGGTTTCAGTTGTTGGCGCCACTTCATAAACAGGCCAAGGACATTGCCTGGACCTATTTGAAGGATATGACACAGGCTATACCCGGGCGTACGGTCAATGAAAGTGAACTGTGGGTGTCGGTGCCGAGTCAGGCAGGAACACCTGCCCGTGTACGGCTTTATGGGGCGGATAACCCGGACGGAATTCGCGGTATTTACAGCGACGGTATGGCGCTGGATGAATATTCGGACATGAACCCGGATATTTGGAATTCGGTTGTGTTGCCGGCGCTGGCGGATCGTGACGGCTTTCTGGTCGTGAGCGGAACACCAAAGGGATACAACGCTTTCCACGAGCGGTACCAGGAAAGCTTGAGGGACGAGCGCTGGTTCTCGATGATCCTCAAGGCCAGCCAGTCTGGGATTTTGCCGGAGGAAACATTACGGGATCTGGCCAATGAGATGCCACCACCTAAGTATGCCCAGGAAATGGAATGTGATTTCTCGCAAGCCGCGACGGCACAATTTATCCCGACGGACCTGGTTGAAAACGCAATTGACAGGCACGGCCAGACAGACACACGGATGCCCCGGGTCCTGGGCGTCGACGTGGCGCGGTTTGGGGATGATGCCAGTGTGATTTTAACCCGCCGCGGTCGGGTGGTTGAGGATATCCGCCGTTACAGAAAAACGGACCTGGTCTTTCTGGCCAATGAAATCATGGCCTGGGCCGATAAGGTGCGGCCTCAAATGATTTATGTGGATGGGGCAGGGGTTGGTGGTGGTGTTGTCGATTACCTGTCGAGCGCCAATTACAATGTCCGTGACGTGCAGGTGGGCGCGGCCGCTTCTGACAAAATTCGGTATGTGAACAAACGAACAGAACTTTGGGGCGAAATGCGGGAATGGTTGGCAACGGCACAGTTTCAATTGCCGGTCGAAGAACTTGCCATTCTGCGGTCTGATCTGCTTGGGCCCGAATATAGCTACACTTTAACCGGTCAAACGTCCCTCGAGCGCAAAGAGGACATGAAGAAGCGCGGGATCCCATCGCCCGACGCCGCCGACGCCCTGGCCCTGACCTTCTTCGAGAGGTTGGCACCGCTGGGGCTTGATGCAGGTGATATGTCGGAAGATGCCGAAGACATGCAGGAAGTTTGGTAATAAAGGATTTAAACAATGCCAGGATTTAACCCGGGTGGGTTTTCAAGTGGACAGATGGAAAACCGCGATGCGGCTGGTGCGACGACAAGTGGCCGTGCCAGTAAAGGAACTGCGAGCACGTCAACGGCGTTGGACTTTTTTAGCCGGTATCTGGGCCGGGAAGGCCTGAGCAAGTCCGAACGTAACAACGCCCTGGCCCGACAGGCTGGTTATCCCGATTACGGGAGCTGGCAACGGGCTTTGGCAGAGCAGGCGAAGGGGGCGAATATCGGTGTTTCTCTGAATCCACCGCCCGTTGGTGTATCTTTGGGTGGGCCAACTGCTAAGCCTGTGTCCAGTGGTGTGTCGTTGGGAGGGCCAACTGCTAAGTTGGCGCCCGATACGGCCGGGGTTTCGCTTGGACCTTCGTCGCCTAAAGGTCGGGGTCCAAGTGTCAGTGGTGACGCTGCCCGCCAGCAGATCGCCAAGGAGCGGGCAGGTATAAACGCCTCGATGGACGCCCGTAAAAGATCCTCGGCGGGCGTTGGAGGACGGACCGAAGCGATAGGAGAGGCAAGCCTTGACGATGAGTTCGAACGCACAAGCCTAATGGACTTTGTTGGCAATCACTTCTTCTCGGGCATTACACCCGGCGTTCAAAGAAAGGCGCTATTGGATTATTCCACCAATAAGGTAACTGACAACAAAACAACCTTTGGCGTTGGAAGGGCCATTGGTGACATTGCCGGGGTCGCTCTGGGAATTCCTGGCGTGCCTGGGTATCTCGGCGGTAAAGTTGACAATGCACTTGGTACGAAGACGGAAATTGGAGGAAGAGCAGGAAGGTCGAAAGCATTTGCTAGTCGGCAACCAAACAACAAGAGCAGTACTTCTACATTAGGCACAAACAACGACCCTATCGCCAACTTCGCCAGACAATTTGCGGGTGCTTTCGGATCGCCTAATGCTCCGTCCAATGCCACCGCCAAGCAACTTAATTTCCCCAATGCTTTTGGCACCGGAAACAGTTCGTCTAAATCGGATACAACACCCAATTCCGGTGTAATTTTGGCGCCGCCAAAACCCAAACCAAAATTACCGGTCATCCCGAAGATTCAGGTGAAGTCGACGAAAAGCAACGGTTCCGTGGACGATGATTTGTTCTCGCTATATCGACGGATGCTGGGGGGATATTTTAAGGGGGCGAAACTCTAATCGACAGTTATGGACATTCCATTTTCGGGTTTTTGAATGCGGATGCCTTGAACGAAGGTAAGAATATCTCGCTCAAAGTTTGGTCGGGATTCTAAAGTTTGATTTGGCTCGCAGAATGTGACGAACAGTTCACCTGGGTAATATACGGCACCCTTTAACAAGTTAGGACTTCCCGGTGTCGTAACTGCAATCAAGCAAAGCTCAATGGCGTCTTCGACGACACTATAGTGGC
>JAJFLM010000087.1 GCA_021772655.1 Deltaproteobacteria bacterium | reverse complement strand
TATATCTAACCGAACAGGACATGCAACATTTCGACGACGAGTCCCTATTATGGACAACTCAAGACGGCAAGGTTATTATACCCGAACAGGCGATTAAACTACAAACTCGACTGGTAGTTGTCGCTCACAACATCACAATGCATGCAGGGAATCAACAGGTGATCAATTTATTAAAGTCCAAGTTTTTTTGGTCTAAGATTAGGAACCAATGTACCCGCTTACGACAGGTTTGTGTGCATTGCAATGGCACTATGCCAATGAATACAAGACGTATTCTACTAGCGACACCGAGCGCTACATCACGAAATGAATTAATCCATGCCGATTATTTTTATTTAAACTCTAACTATTATATTTTAGTATTGAAGGACGACTTCTCTACCAAAGTAGAATTGTTTTTAACAACACAGGCCACAGCAATGGAGATGGCGAATGCCATCCTCTGGTGGCGAGCCCGTTACGGACTCCAGCTGAATGCAAATCTCAAAACAGACAGAGGTTCTCATTTTGCAAACCAACTATTGGAAAATCTGCAGCAAGCTATGCAATTCCAGCAAATGTTTACCGTAGCGTATTCCCCATGGAGCAATGGCAAGATCGAAATTGTCAACAAGAGTCTGACCAAATTTATCCGAATACTAAAAAGCGAGTTTAGATTGAGCGACATCAATGTCCACATAATCCTACCGCAGGTGCAAGCTATCCTGAATAGTCAAACAAAAGACACGTTGGATGGGCACTCCGCAAATGATATATTTTTGGGACCTATGCCTAACAATTCCATTATTAATTTTATCATATATCCAGAAGGTAGTCAGGTACACAAGTCAGACAAATCTGATTACGACAAATACCTGAACGAATTTGCTGCCCAACTGGATCGACTCCATGAACCTATCCCAACTTTACAAGCACTTTTACGCAAACGGCAACGAGATATGAAGAACCGCCGCCTTGGAGTATCCGATATACAATACCAAGTGGGCGATTATGTACTTGTTTCCATAATTAAAACATGGCGACATACAAAAGCGTCGATGAGATGGGAAGGTTTATATCAAGTCAGCAAAGTAGACAATGACAATGTTTATTGGGTAACGGAAATATCTCTCGATGAAGATGTAACAAACGACCCTTTTGAAGTTCACGCACAACGGATGCGTTTCTACGAGGACAAGCATTACGAAGTCACAGAGACTGTACTCGAACAATTTTTACTTGACCGAAATCACTACGAAGTCAGCGCCCTTATCGATCTACGATTGGAACACGAATTGGAATTCCAAGTGAGATGGCGAGGCTTCACCGAAGAATATGATACGTGGGAACCAGTACTCAATCTCATTGCGGACGTCCCCACAATGGTCGAAAAGTTTGTCCACGCCAATCCGCATCACTCATTGACGCCTTATGCCACGCGTTTACTAGAGGAACCGACATCTTGATACGTGATCATTGGGGGGAATGTAACGGTAACGTATAGTAGTACACAGTTACAACCTAACGAACCTATTTATACAATGATCACAGAACCAATAGATGCGTTATACCTAAGTCCACAAATCCAACCAATTGTATTTGTAAACCACCAAAAGTATAATAGCACATTATACTTTACAAGAAAACACATATAGTAATGAAATTACATATGTTTACACCTCTGTTCACATAAACCAATATGTGAACATATACTTACGAACATAATATAAAACAACAAACGAAGTAGTTTATATTATACCTATCTAGAAAATAGAATATAACTCACCTAACAATTAGAATACAAACTATATTCGAATACCAACCGCGTCCTTTGGAGTTTATAATAGCTCTGAACGCGTAACTAAATATGCTTAGCAACAATAATTATTGACCTTTAGGTATATTATACCCTTAGTGCGAACTTCGCCAGGAGTGAAGGGAGAAACCAAAGGATAAGAACGAGTCTACAAAACATGTAGTTAGAATAGGAAAAACTACGTAGATAAATAAACAAATAAGTTTAAAAAACAAGTGAGAAACGAATGAGCAAAAGTTTTGCCTATCAAAAATGGAAAAAAATATAACGAGACGAGGTAAGAAAGGAAGTACCAAGAACGAGGTAAGTCCGACCAAAGAAAGAATGGAAGGCGTAAGCTATGCCACTATTGTAACAAGTCCGTTGGAAAAAGAAAAAAAACCCGAGCCAGAGAAAATGGATTCGGCAGAAGTCACTGTAAACACCCAAAAACAAGAGTTCAAAGAAGCTATCGAAGAGTTCACCAAAATGGTAAGAGAACTCAAATCGGACAACGAGAAGTTAAAAGATGAGTTGCGAAAACAGCGAAGAGAAACTCAAGTGTTCAGCGCGAATATGACGAAGAAGACTGTAAGCAGAATAGAAAGAGAAGGCGACATTCCCCAGTTTCAAAACACCGATCTGGACTTAAAGGATTTTCGCGTTCTAAAAAATAAATTGGACAACCATATAATCAAGCGGAACGATGCTGGATGGGATCCTTTAGACTGGCGAAATATAGTAAAGCCTGAAAACAAACAGTTTTTCATTGATAGTTTTCTCGACGGCAATGAAACCAATTTTACATCAAGTCAAATCGAAAAATTGGTAACGGAAAAAGCTGAAGCAATAAGCGAAATAGATGCTGCGAAATGGAAAGCTATGATAACCGAACGCGTACGAATCAACTATAAAATACTTGACCCAAAACTACGCATAAATAATTTTAAAGCTCAAACTTATAAGGTTTTAAGAGAGCTAGGGAAATACTCAACGTTGAAGTCAGGGGATGAGGAATTCCTTCGTGATTTCACAGAAACGATGATGAAAAAGATATATCCTAAAAGACTCAGAAGTTTAGTACAAATGAAATTGCAGTACGAAACGAATCCAGAAATCTTCTGGAAAACACTCAAAGAAACCGCCGAATTCGTCGACATTATATTTAAAGTCGACGAGGCAGATGAAAAGATGATCCCAAAGAAAACGTCCGGCGAGTACAAAAAGAAGATCCAACAAGGAGAAACCAACTCAAATGAGTACAAGAGGAAATGTATAGCATGTGGAGGCGATCATTTCTTCCTACATCAAAAGAAAAAAGATGGAAAACGAGTTCCAGGTGAATATGAAAGAAACAAACGGTGCATGGCCAAGATGACAGTTGACGAGGAGAAAGATTTAACTAAGAAGGAAGTCGAAAAATTACAAAAAAGGTTTAACAATAAATTTTATAAGCCAACCTCGAATAAAATTACAGCGAATGTGTCAAAGAGCTCTCGTGCAGTAAAACCAACAGTAGACGATATTGTTCAGCAAGTTAAAATGGCAAATTTAACAAAGGACGAACGAACCGTTTTATTTGCTTCTATCACACGAAACTGCGGCGCAGTAACAGCCCGCTACAAAACCGGAGGCAGAGTAGTGAAGGCGAGCTCAACAATTACAAATAGTTTAAAAATTCGCATTGGTTTAGACAAGGATATGATCGAGACGGATGCAGAACTAGATAGTGGCTCGGACCTAACACTCATGGGCACGGCTTTATACAAGACATTAGAGCAACAATGTACCAACAAAATTAAATTAGTCACTCTCCCATGGCCTATAGAAATCCGAGTTGCCAATAATGGCATATCTTATGCTTATTTTGGTATTAATATTGATATGGACTGGCAAATTGGCAGCAACACAATCAGTTTAAAAAACTGTACGGCATATGTTGTCGATGGTGAATGGAATAAATTCCTAGTCGGCGAAGATACGCTACAACCGTTGGGCCTTATGCCTCACCAAAATGTAAAAAATCTGAAACAGACAATCATAGATATGAGCAATTTAACTCATGAACAAGTAAAGAGCGTTGATGTAAGTTACTGCAGATCTTTATCGTGTGTAGAAAAGCAAGACGAAGTGCTATCTTTGATAGATAATCACAACGACGGGCATGAGATTGACGTCGACGTTGGGTTAACCAATCTAATGGTGGAGTGGCCCGATAACGACGAACTCGCAGAAACATATATGGTAGATCTAATTTATTCAAACCAGATGGTCAAAGGCAATACAGCCGTTTCTTCAAAAACGAGCAAAGAACCCGAACCGATAAACATCATAAATGAGATCGACTATTATGTGGAATCGTTGGAAACAGATGTATACGAGATCAATGTCTTTACGGATCAGAATTTCGAAGACTTTGTAACCGAGTCCATTCTCAGGGCAAAAGAGGAAGGATTAAAAAACACGGACAAATTCGAACGAATCCTACACGACTCGAAACCAGCTTTCGCGAACCATTTCTCACAATGCCAAGTAGCAGACGTTACACCAATCAGAGTGGAATTGAAAGATGGGGTTTTGCCGACTATAGGTAAGCCTAGACGAATGGGACTACAACAAATCCGATGGCTAAGAAGTCATATTCAACTTATGGAGAATTTAGGTCTCGTCGAACGAGCGAAACATCCACACTGGGGTTTCCCAGTTTTTGTAGTAGGAAAAAAGGGAGGCAAATTTCGAATGGTAACAGATTTTAGACAGCTAAACGACGCATGCAATTTTACCAGTCTACCTCTTCCTAACGTGGAATCGTTAATGGCGTGCCTTTTTAACACGCATATATATGCTGTGATAGATTTAATGAAAGGATTCAACAGCCTTCCTGTTGAAGAAAGTTCCCAAAAGTATTTTGTGCTAGTCACTCCCTTTGGAAATTATATACAGAAGGTTGCCCCGATGGGTTGGTTGAACTCACCACCATACTTTCAAGATCGAGTATCAAACGAAGTGATCACCAACCAATATATGAAAGACGTTCTGTTGTGGATAGACGATCTAA
>JAJFLM010000086.1 GCA_021772655.1 Deltaproteobacteria bacterium | reverse complement strand
TAGTAGCACCACCGCACCAGCAAGTGTTGAAATTATTATTGATCGTTCGCTTGCAGGCGTCGGTGATCACAATGGTACGGTGACCATTTCTTCTGACAATGGTTCTGAAGAAATTGCTGTGTCGATGTCTGTAGCTGCGGATACCACTCCTGCAGGATCTGATGATGGTGGCAGTGGTGATTCTGGAAGTTCTGGTAGTGACGGGGCCCCGTCTTCTTTTGAAGAATGGTTAGAAGATGTGGATGCGGCCTTTGGTGGTACGGGCTTTAAGAACACGGCTGATATTGGTGATGTGTATATTTTGTTAATCAACGCCAGTACCAACGAAGTGTATGAAGGGTTGCGGACGGATTTAGCGGCTAACTATTTGTTTGAGTTTAGTGCTTTGCCCGATGGCAGTTATTATGTGCTGGCCGGGAAGCAAAATGAAGAGGGGCGTCTCTGTGATATTGTGAATAGCCCTGCCGTGCCGTGTACGGCCTTCCCAAGCTATAGCAACCCACAGACGATCGTGATTCAGGGAGCCAATACGGTTGATAGCGTATTCTTAGGTTTGTAGTTTAAATTCATTAAATATTTGTTTGTTTGTGAAAGGGCGGCCTCTAGGGTCGCCCTTTTTCATGGGCTTCATTTGACTCACTTCTGCCGTTCCCGTACAAGCAAAGCATGTTTACAGGTATTGTTCAGGCGACCGGTAAGATCTCTTCGATTGAGCCGCAGGAGGTTTGTCATCGTGTCAGTATTCAGACAGATCTTAATCTACTGGATGGGTCTGTTGGTGAAAGCATTGCGGTCAATGGTTGCTGTTTAACCGCGGTGAGCTTTGAAAATGGTGGTTTTCAAGTAGATATTGCCAAAGAGAGTTTGGCGATCACCACCTTAGGCAACCTTGAGGTGGGCGACCCTGTCAATCTGGAGCGCGCCATGCAATTGGGCGATCGTTTTGGGGGCCACTGGGTGCAAGGTCATGTGGATGGTGTCGGGACTTTGATCCGTCGGGAAGTAGCGGAGCAAGCCCGCCTTGCCGGAGACGACAAATCGAGGCAGGGGGAACTTTGGGAAATTCAGTACCCTCAAGCTCTGCAAAAATACTTGGTCAAAAAAGGGTCTATTACCATTGATGGGGTCAGTTTAACTCTCAATGAGGTAAAGGCAGAATCCTTCGAAATATTCTTAATTCCTCATACTTTAGAGATGACCACCTTTGGTGGCTTTTCTATGGAGCAGTGCGTCAATTTGGAAGTTGACATCTTAGGGAAGTATATAGAAACTTTGCTCTCACCCTTGCGATAAGGGGTTTTACGGTCATTTTAAAGGTATATGGTATGGCAATCGTCGAGATAGACAAGGCCCTTGATCGGGTCAAAAAAGCAATTAAAGAAGTCCAAGCCGGGCGCATGGTCGTCATGGTGGATGATGAAGATCGCGAAAACGAAGGTGATTTAGTGATGGTGGCAGAAACCGTCACGCCCGAGGCGATTAATTTCATGGCGCGCTTTGGTCGTGGCCTTATTTGTTTATCCTTAGCTCCGGAATTTTGTGAGCGCCTTCATCTGCCCTTACAGTCGCAAAGTAATAGTTCTAATTATGGGACCAATTTTACCGTGTCCATTGATGCTGCTGAAGGAACGACGACGGGTATCTCAGCAGCGGATCGCGCCCATACTATTTTAAAAGCTGTCGATGAAACAGCGCGTCCTATTGATTTCAATCGCCCCGGGCATATTTTCCCCTTACGTGCGTCTTCGGGCGGGGTGCTCGTACGCAGTGGACATACGGAAGGTTCCGTTGATTTAGCGCGTCTCGCTGGTTTTAAAGCAGCGGGCGTCATCTGCGAAATTATGAACGAAGATGGCACGATGGCGCGGATGGCAGACCTCGAAAAATTTGCCGAACAACATAAGCTGACGATTGTTTCGATTGCTGATTTGATCAAGTATCGCACCCGTTATGAAACTCTAGTCAAACGTTCAGCGGAAGCGGCCTTGCCTTCGCACTACGGTGATGATTTCAAAATTGTCGCCTACGAAAATGATGTTGATGCACGGACCCATGTAGCTTTGGTCAAGGGAGATGTCAGTCCTGATGAACCGGTGATGGTGCGGGTTCATTCTGAATGTCTGACCGGTGATGCCTTTGGTTCTAAGCGCTGTGATTGCGGCCCCCAATTAGAGGCGGCTTTAAAACAGATTTCAGCAGCGGATAAAGGTGTGCTGCTTTACATCCGGCAAGAGGGTCGTGGCATTGGTTTGCTCAATAAGATTAAGGCCTATGCCTTACAAGATGAAGGTTATGATACTGTCGAAGCTAATGAAAAACTTGGTTTTGGCGCCGACCTGCGGCATTACGGTATTGGGGCCCAAATTTTAGTGGATTTGGGTGTACGTCAGATTCGCTTATTGAGTAATAACCCGCGTAAGATTGTTGGTTTGGAAGGTTATGGTTTAGAAGTTGTGGAGCGAGTTCCTGTTGAGACGGCTCCGACTGCAGAAAACAGAGAGTATTTAAAAACAAAGCGAGATAAACTTGGCCACCTCCTCACAAAAATCTAAACAAACCCTCCCTGATGGTACCGGCAAACGCATTGCTGTGGTTGCCAGTCGTTTTAACGAAGACTTATGTCAGGCCTTACTTGATGGCGCGGTTGATGCCTTGAAAAAATCTGGAGTGGCCGAAGAGGCGATTAGTATTTTTCGCGTCGCCGGTGCTTTTGAATTACCCTTAACCTTACAGTCTTTAGCCAACACAGAATTATTTGATGGGGCAGTGGCTTTGGGTGTGATCATTCGTGGTGAGACAGCTCACTTTGAATACGTTGCGGGGGAAACTTCCCGCGGTGTGATGGATGTGATGCTGAAAACAGGTTTGCCCGTGGGCTTTGGTTTGTTGACAACTGAAAATGAGCAGCAAGCCAAAGATCGTGCCGGTGGACCATGGGGTAATAAAGGTGAAGAGGCTGCGTGGGTTGCCTTGGAGATGGTTCAGCAGTTAGCCGTCATTGAAGCGTTGCGTTGATCTTTAATAGTTAGGGATAGTCTAATGGGTAGTCGTCGAAAATCCAGAGAATGTGCGCTGCAAATGTTATTTCAGCGAGACTTTCAGTCTTGTGCTCTGCAGGATGTGTTTGCACACTATTGGGAAGACCATCAGGTCAGTGATGAGGTTCAAGCGTTTGCAGAAAAATTAGTTGAGGGCGTATTTCGTAACCATCAAGAGATTGATGATTTGATCAAACAGCACTCCACTAATTGGCGTTTGGATCGTATGCCCACAGTCGACCGCAATATTTTGCGTATTGCCACTTACGAATTATTATTTGAACATGAGATTGCGTCCCGCGTAAGTTTGAATGAGGCTATCGAGATTGCGAAACGTTATGGGGCCGTAGACTCAGGCGCTTTTATTAACGGTGTGTTGGATCCAATTGCTAAAGCCCTCGAGGGGTAGCTTATGAAGGTCACCTTATGTGACAAGTCCTTTGATCGGATTGTTTCTCCGGTCGCGACATTGCCGTTTTTTTCGGATCGTCGCCCGCTGCGCGAAACCATGGGTTTAGCAGATTGGCGGATGAACGGTCGTTTGTCTCGTTTGATTGAAGAGAATAAGGTCAACGGAGCCTTTGGTGAGACGGTTTTTATACCGACGCAAGGGCGTTTGTCTGCAGAGACGCTTATTCTTTATGGTCTTGGAGATAGTCGACGCTGGGATCCAAATCGCGCTGAGAGTGCTTTTATGCCTTGGATCGAACGCTTAGAATCGTTGAATCATCCGGTATGGTTGGCCTCGTTTTCAGCTTTGTCTCATGATTTTTTAATGTGGCGCCAATGTGTGCGTATTTTTGTTAATAGTTTGGCTTATCGTTCTAAGCCGATGTGCCAGGAATTATATTTAGTTGAGACCTTAGATTGTATCCAGGAGACGAAAAAGCGTCGCATGGATTTTGGTGAGATTGTTGAATTAGACTACGATTTAGTATCGTAGCTTAAGGTAAAAGGAAGTTACATGAGTATTGCTAAAAATATTATTGCGGTGGGTAGTGGTAAAGGTGGCGTGGGTAAGTCCACGGTAGCTGTTAATTTGGCTATGGCTTTAAAAGCCGAAGGCGCTAGTGTCGCTTTTTTAGATGCAGATCTTTATGGCCCCTCAGCCCCGACAATGTTTGGTGTGGGAGATGATGAAAAACCACAGGTTGGCGAAGGTCAGACGATTGTCCCGGTGGAAAAATATGGCATTAAGCTTATGTCGATAGGTTTTTTAGTCCCGCATGAAGACGCGATTATTTGGCGGGGGCCGATGTTGGGGAAGATGCTGCAACAATTCTTAAGCCAAGTGGTTTGGGGCAATCCGGATTATCTCGTTATTGATCTGCCTCCAGGAACCGGTGATATTCAATTATCCTTAGCTCAGTTGATTCCGGTGACGGGTGCGGTTGTTGTGACGACGCCGCAAGATGTGGCGCTTGCAGATGTACGTCGTTCAATCAAGATGTTTGAGAAAACCAATGTGCCTTTATTAGGTGTGGTTGAGAACATGAGTTATTTTGAGACGCCGGATACAAAGCAGCGTTATCAGATTTTTGGTGGGGGAGCGGATAAAGAAAAACTCAAGGCTTTAGGGACTGAGATTATTGGTGAATTACCTTTAGAGATTCCAACCCGTGAGGGTGGTGATCAAGGCAAGCCTATCGTTGTGTCTGCTCCTGATTCAGAACAAGCTAAACGCTTTCGTGCAATTGCGCGCCGGTTGATTGCTAAGCAAGGTGGTGAGAGTGGCCCCGGTGGTTTGGATCTGCCAGATGTAGGGGAAGCTTATAGTTCTTAACTGTTTTAGACTTCTTGGAGTAGTTGCAACACGCGTTGTTTGATATCCTCACGAGCAGCGCGGTAGGCATCAGCGTCTAATCCATAGGGGTCATCAATCGGCCAATCAATATGTTGTTCCCCCGGGACGAAGGGGCAGCGATCGCCGCATAAACTAATTACCACATCAAAATGTTTTTGGGGCAAGTCCGCAATCGCTTTAGAGCTTTGATCCGAGATATCTACGTCTACTTCAGCCATGCATTGGATAGTTTCTGTTGGGATGTGCCCGAGCGGACTGGAGCCAGCACTGAATACTCGAATGTCATCGCGCTGCTGTTCGGCCATAAAATGCTTTACCCAGCCTTCAGCCATTTGTGAGCGGCAGGCATTTCCAATGCAAACAAATAGAATAGAACTCATAGTGGCTTAGGCACTAGCAGCTTGTTTTGCGTCGAGCAAGTCATCAATTTCTTCAAAGGGAACGGGGCGGCTGCGTTGGGGCCAGACGAGGGCAAAGGGGGCTGTGACGAGAGTGGCCAGTCCATGTATCACTAAGCTGATACTGGTCCAAACTGATTGTAGCACCCGTACGGGCCAAGAACTGGCTTCAGGGATGCGGGCTTGGGCACGTTCTGCCAGGGCTGTAATGCGATGCTTGGTGAAAGAGAGAAAATATTTATCAAACTGTGCGGGCAAGTTCTTTTGTTTAGAGACATGGCTCGTTGTGGCGACCATGCGCCGCGCCAGATAACTATAAAAGAAGCGGAAGCTGAGGTGGATCAAACGAAATTCCTGACGGCGATTGGGGTGTTGAATCAGATAATCAAGCAAGCGACTTTCATAAAAAATACAATTGGTTCGTTTGTCTTCGACTAAAGAGTAGAGCAGGTTTCTTTCTTGAGGTCGTTTTTGGCACAGCCAGTAAGAGAAAGCGCTGGCATAAAACCCTAACCATTCTTCATAGACGGCTAAGGTGTGATGCAATAAATCATCGCGCGTGAGGTTGGCAACCCAGCGCATCAAGCGTACAAAATACCGGTGAAGGCGCCCTAAGTTTTTTTCATTGGAGGTAGCTTCGCCTGAAAGTTGATGGCACCTGCGTGCATGGCGATAACCATTGCGCACCATATGGACGAGTTCACGACTTTCCCAAAAGGTGCGTGCCCACGAGAGTTGACGGAGTTGCAAGTGGCAGTTGCCCAGCTCCGAAATGATTAGGTTGACCAATCCGGGTAACGCGAGTTCGGCTTGTTTTGTGGCTAGGGCTGGGAAGATCGGGTCAAAATGAGGGTCTTCTAAATAAGGGGGTTCTGATTCAGGGTGACGCCATACCTCGGTGCCATGAGTGCGTTCGATACTGACACCAATCTGTCGGCTCCAGTATTTCATGGCTTCGAGATCTTCGCTGCTGAATTCACTGCCATGTTTGTTTACAAGTTGAATCACGGCAACAATGGCTTGTTGTTCATCGCCATCGCGATGCACCGGTACAGTTAGCATGGACTGTGTTTGAAAACCTTGCGGATCCTTGTTGAAGTGGTGACCATATTCTGAAGCGGGGATATTATTAATTAGTAAGGGGGTTTTATTTTGAAAGACATGGCCGGCAATGCCGGTGTTCCAGGGTAGTTCAATATCCCATTGAAACTGACTGGCAGCACGGCTTCTGAGTTGTTCTTTTTCTGGAATGACTAAAAAAAGATTAGTCCGCTCGACGTCAAACAGATCACAGAGTAGTGTTGTTAAATCAGACCACAAGACGTGTACGGGTGGGGGGTCCATCAGACATTCCCAGAGCCGTCGGGCCTCAGCAGAGCTTAGTAGAAAAATATGATTCATCTGCCATTGAGAATAGCAAATTATTTACAATAAATTTACATAAAAACCTTTATTTTTAAGGGTTTTACAAAAAGATTAATAATATCAGACTATTATTTTATCAATTTGATAGGTTTTTTGACTAACTTTTTACCGGGCTCGGGCCTTGGGGTAAATTTTCTGGATTTTCGCCATTTTCCAGGGGGTTGTTCTGTAAAAACTCGCGCATATGGGCCTCTAATTTTTGCTGATGTTCTGACATGAAGAGCTTCAGCGATAATTCATTGATCACAATAATGGCTTGTTCTTCCCATTCGCTCCAGCATTGCGAACAAATTTGGGTTTTTATTTCTGCAGCGGTTTCCGGAGACCAGGGCAAGGGACTGATGATGGGGTCGTTGTTTTTCTCACAGCGTTTACAAAGGATAGGCATAACATTCATTAAGCGATCTTAGCCGCTGTGACTCCTTTTTGACCTTGGTATTTGCCACCTTTATCTTTGTAGGAGGTTTCGCAAATTTCATCAGCACCCACAAACACGATTTGAGCAATACCCTCGTTGGCATAGACTTTTACGGGTTGGGGACTGACATTAAAGATTTTCATGGTGACGACACCCTCCCATTCTGGTTCTAGTGGGGTGATGTGCGTCAAAACGCCGCAGCGCGCATAGGTTGATTTACCAAAACAGAAAACCAAGACATCACGGGGGATTTTAAAATATTCTACAGTGCGGCCTAAGATAGAGCCGCCGGCTGGAATCACCACGCTATCGGCTTTCAGTTCTTCGTACTGAAAGGATTGTTTATTCTTAGGGTCAATTATAGCGTTGCTAGCGACTTGAGGGATCAAGAACTCATCGGCTAAGCGCATGTCATAACCATAGGCAGAGACACCATAGGAAATCACCCCCTCATTCACACCTTCCGGTGCAAAGGGTGTTATCATGTCGGCGGTTTCAGCCATGTTGCGGATCCAATGATCAGGTTTGACGCCCATGCCTTGGGTTATTGATGAGCGCTCCTCAGCTGTCAAGGTGCATTTGAGCGGATGGCGTGAGCCGCACTTTGATGAAGGCGCCAGCCAAAAAGTTCGGTGGAGGGAGCGCGTGGGGCAAATTCTAAACCCTTTGCGAGGATAAATCGGATGCCCTGCGATAAAATGTTGGCGGCAGCATTTGCACTGAGTTGATAGCAGAGTTCGGAGGGCTGTCCCATCTTATGTTGAGCAAATAAAACGCCCATTTGATGATAGGCAACAGCACGGCTGCGTGCATTTGAGAATGAGGAGATAAGTTGACTTGCCCAGATAAAATAGCTTTCGTCTTTGTTGCGGATTCCTATGGCCGTGAGGATGCCCGGCATATCGGTTAAGAGAGTTTGTTGGCTAGATTCGTCTGTTGGTAATGAAGTGGCAAATTCGATAAAGTGTGCGAGCTGTTCGCGTGATGCGGTGCCAAATTCAGCGGCTTTCATTTGCTTAAGTATGGCCTCGCTGGCGCGCTTTTTTAATTTCGTGGTGGGCAGATTGATGGCGGATTGGAGCAGCTCTGGAAAGATTGCTTCCTGCAAACTTATGTCCTGCCACGTTGTGGTTAATGCCATGAGTTCTAAAGTTTGTTGATAGCGTTGTTCGACCGCTTCAATCTGGCGGCTTTGGGTTAAGGCCATTTGAAAAACCATCTGAAGCGCTTCACGTTGACTTGCGATGTTTGCTTCTAGCCGATGGATTTCTTCGTTCAGCTCATCGGTTTTAGCAAGGGCCGCGACGCGACGTTCAATACTACTGCGACGGCTGCTGGCAATTTTATGATGACGACGGTTCTTCTCACGTACGGACTGAAGGTGTTCTTGCTGTGCGATTATATCTGTATGGAGTCCGTTAAGTGCTATCACATAGGCCCGCTGAACATCGACATCACGCCCCAGTGCGTGCATGGCGTGAGCTAGTTTATTCATCACAGTGTTTGCAGGTCTCAATTCAGGGTAGCGTAAAAAGGCTTGTAAAATATTACCAATAACTTGTCCGGTTAAGCTATTGCCAGAACTCGTCATATCTAATCGTGAGATTCTAGTGGGATCTAAGCCATGGGGCCGGAGGTCTTCAGGGCTTAGTCGTGAGCGTTCATAGGGTTTAAAGGTTTCCAGATATCTTTCGTGCAGTGTCCGTTCGACATCAAGATAGGCTGATCTTAAAAAGTGTAGCGCTAACTCAGGTTCGCCTTCATGCATCGCATGAGCGACTGAGTGGACCCAGGCCAAGGCTCTAAAGGGAGACGGCCCACGCCGTTCACTCTGAATATATGATTGGGCCAAGCGGTAATGAGTGGGGGCACGTCGTAATTCTCGATGTCGTGTGCTTTGATCAGGAATAAGGAGAATAATACGTATCATGGTGTGACGCGTGCTTTGGCGTTGAGCTTCTAACGCCAGTATTGCTTGTTCAATAGTTGTGATTGAGGCGAGGAGAGCTGTTATTTCTTCAGACGCGGGAATCACCTCAGGGTTATTTTGTAAGGTCGTTTCTCTGAGTAGATCCAGATCATCACGCAGGTTTTCAAGTTGATAAATCAGCGGTGCTTGGGTGCGTTGCAGACGTTCGTACTCTGGGCCCAATTGGCGGATGAGGGCGAGGTGCCCCTGACGGCTTCGGATGTCCCTTTGTAAAGTACTCATGAAATCATCGGGGCGGGCTAAAGCCGGATGCTGAGAAAATTGCATGTAGATGGCGACGAGGAG
>JAJFLM010000085.1 GCA_021772655.1 Deltaproteobacteria bacterium | reverse complement strand
GGAACCTTTGGAAGGCAGAACATCAACAGCGGCTACATGTACAGCCTCGTCAGCCTTGCTGCATGCGGTGTGGTAGTTGCAATGGCTGTCCTCCCCAAGGTTCAACTTGTACGCAAGGGGACCATTATTGGTCTCTCTTCGGCTGGACTAGGGTTCATGTTGATCCACATTCTGATTCTCGGGGGTAGGGCGGAGATTCTCGCGTTCGCGACCAGTGTGGGATCGGTCACCGTGGCGCGATTCGGACGACCGAAGATGAAGGTACTGGTCCTGGTAGCCCTTGTCGCAGCGCTTGGTCTGGGCTTACTTAGGGTTTCCACGCGGGAGGTACTCTATGGCGAGAATGGCTCGATCCCGCGGTCGGAGCTTGTAGTCCAGTCCCTAAGGAATCCTATTGCGCTGATAACGCGAGGCGACGTTTCGGCGTTTGACAAGCTCGTCATCCTGTCGGGCGCCCCGAAGAATGTGAGTCGTGGTTCTACGTACTTGTCGGCTCTGCTCGCACCTATTCCCGGGAAGTCGGCGACTGCATTACAGAGCGGCAACCGCGTATTCACCGAACGTTTCATTCCACAGCGTTTCGCGCGGGGTGTCACCTATGAGGGAATTTCCCTTTTTGGTGAAGCCCGTCTGAACATGGGTTGGCTCGGAATTCCCCTTGTGGGGTTCTTGGTCGGGTTGTCTTACGGGGCAATTCTCAAACGTTCATCGCGTTCAGCCAAGGGGCTGCTGGTTTCGGCGCTTGCCATGGGTATGTTTCCGGGGCTGGTTCGCGCTGATGCCTTCAATACCGTTGCCCTAACGGGCTCGTTGTTTCTCGTTGGCGCATTCGCGTATGGAATGATTCAACGACGTGTCGACCGGGCCGGGACCATCGCGGGCCCAACCTTAGGTCGATGAAGAGGGCCCGGCTTGACTTCGTAATCGTGGGTGCTCAGAGGAGCGCTTCCACATACCTAACGGATGTCCTTCGAAGCCACCCCGCCGTGCATATGCCAGCGATCGAAATCCCGTTCTTCGAAATGCCCTTCTTTGGCCAAGACAACCAAGATGTCCTAGCCCGATATTTGCGCTCCGGTGAATCTAAGACCGTCGGCATAAAGCGGCCGGAATACCTTGGTTTGCCCGGGGTTGCCACAAACATTGCGTCCCTGTACCCGGAAGCCCGCATCGTCGCGGTTCTCCGGGATCCAGTAGCGCGCTTAATTTCGGCCGCTCATTGGTACATGTATGTGAAGGCAATAGAGGTCGAGCCGATCGATGCAGTTGTCGAGCGCTTGCAGCTCATGGGGGATGCGTGGCGGGACGAGGCCTACGCTTGGGATCGATACGCGCAACTAATTAGATTTAGCGCCTATTCCGAGGGACTGGCGTCCTATCGCAGGGCTTTCGGTGCCGATGCGGTGAAGATCGTATTTCAGGATTATCTACGGCCCCCCCATTTCGAACCTGCGGTCAAGGGAGTGTTCAAGCACATCGGGGTTGCGGAAATAAGCGTTGACCACGATCTTAGAGCGAGAAGTAACTCAGTTATCTACGATCAGCGACGCCTGAGGTTTCTGAGCAGGCGACCTTCAACCTTTGCGTGGGAAAACGAGGCGGAGTTTAGGTATTTCCGGACACGCTGGACGCAGTATCCGACGCGAGTGGCTCGAAGCGCTAGCTTCCAATTGGTAGACCGCCTCCTACTAAAGCGAATTTGGCAGGTCTCGGCGCCAGAGATCACACCCGCCTCGCTTGCGTGGCTCAGAGAATTGTTTCGAGATGACGTCCAAGCTTTGGCGGAGCAAGTCGACCTTCCCAGAGCCTGGTGCCGCGAGTACGGAATGGAGATGGGAGCTTGAAAGTCGTTGTGATCAACGATTTCGGCTTCGTAGAAGGGGGAGCAAGTCAGGTCGCCATTGGATCGGCCGGCCTTCTCGCCGATCGTGGCCATGAAGTCACCTTGTTCGTTGGGGTTGGCGCGACCAGCCCATTGGGGACGAATGTCAAATTCATTAGCGCGGGGATTCGGAGCACTAGGGATGACCCGATCCGTGTTCGTGCGGCAGCCAACGGCCTCTGGAATCCCGCCGCACTCGCCACTCTGAAGCGCGTTGTCGCACTTGCGGACCCGGACACGATCTTTCATCTCCACTCGTGGACCAAGGCACTGTCGAACTCGCTGCTTTCAGGACTAGAGCCTGTGGCGGACCGCGTCGTCGTCACCCTTCACGACTATTTCACTGCATGTCCGAACGGTGGATTCTATGACTACCGTGCTCAACAAATTTGCCCGCTTAAGCCGATGTCGAGGGCGTGTATTTGTACAGACTGCGATTCAAGGTCATACGGCGAAAAGTTGTGGCGGGTTGCCCGCCATCTGACCCAAACCAGGGGCTCAGGGTTTCCAGGTTGGTGTCGGCATTTCATATATCTTTCGGACCTAAGCCTAGAGAGATTGCGGCCGGCGCTTCCCAGTTCAGCTCAATTCCACCGCGTTCTGAATCCGGTTTTCAAACCGGAAGTTGGAGTCGACCCGGGCCTGAACCGGGATGCCGTGATGTTGGGCCGGCTGGCCCCAGAAAAGGGTGGAATGTTGTTCGCGGAGGCCGCAGGCCTAGCCGGAGTACCCCCGCGTTACATCGGTGACGGCGTTGAAGCCGACTCCATCCGCAAAACCAATCCATCCGCTCAAATCACCGGTTGGCTGAGTGGATCTGGCGTTGATGCGCAGCTTCGCAGCGCCCGGATGCTCGTGTTTCCGTCGCGCTGGTTGGAAACCTTTGGCCTGGGGGTCCTCGAGGCAGCCGCGCTGGGGATTCCTTCAGTCGTGTCTGATGCATGTGCGGCCCGCGAGTTTGTTGGGCGTAGCGAGCGGGGGCTGCTTTTTCGGAGCGGAGATGCGGGTGATCTTTCCCGCAAGTTGACGGCTCTTTTACATGACGACCAGCTGGTGAGGAAGTTGGGGGCAGCCGCTAAAGATTTCGTCTTCAAGTGGGCGCCGGGGCCAGCCGAACATGCAGCGGCCCTCGAGAAGGTCTATCGATCCATGCTTGGCATGTGAATTCGGGCCGGTGATCAAGTGAATCCTGCGAGTTAGGAAATGGCGATTCTGGATCAACGCGCGCAGTTCGGGGTGCGGGGGCGGGCGTAGATGGCCTGGCGCCGCGCCCGCCAGAAATGCCTTTTCGAAGCTGGGCCGTAGCCACTCGTTACGGTTGGCGCCGTTGAATGAAAACCATGAGCATCGGCGGAGGCAAGAAACGTTGAAGTATTGCCGCCGCTTTAAGAATCGCCGTACTCCGTGTTCCGAAGTAAAGCGGCTCAGGATAGTGACCGTACGAGTGGTGACTCCAACCGGCCCGAGGGAACGCAGTCAAAAGCTGTTTGTTGGAGTTCGCGCGGTAGTGAGTCGGGAATACGTCTTCGCTAGGGCGCCACGGCTGGAGCCTAGAAAGAACCAGCTTGTGTAGCCGGTTGGGTACCACGCGAGCGGCCAAGCCCACGTAGCTCCACCGGTTTGGAGTGCGTCCACAGATCCAACCGCCGGGCTTTAGGACGCGCTCGAACTCGCGTGCCACTTCTGCGGGATATTCGAGGTGTTCCAATGTCTTGTCGGCGAGAATCAGATCAACCGACGAGGAATCAATGGGTAGGGGTTGGTTGGGGTCGATCACCAACGCGCGATCTAAAGTTGGGTTCGTAAGAACTATTGGATCGATGTCCAGGCCGATCAGTTGGGCTACCTGGCCTTTGAGTGAGTGAAGTCTTTGGTGGGTAGCGGATCCTTCTTCGGTCCACGCACCCCGACCTGCGCCAAACTCAAGCACTGTCATTTGGGGCGACAGGAGGGCTTGCACTCGCGTGAAGAATTGAA
>JAJFLM010000084.1 GCA_021772655.1 Deltaproteobacteria bacterium | reverse complement strand
CCGACGAAAGTTTCACTACTCAAATCCTTCATCATCTCACGCGCAATGCGCTCCGTGGCATCCGCCCAAATATCAACCACCTTATTGTATTTTTCGCCGGCAGTAATCAGACCTTCCTGATACTGACCATCGATCTCAAGCACCTGTTCATTAGCATCGTCGACCAAGGTGGTTTTCTTTTCAGGAATTTCCATATCACTCATACAGATAGAAATACCCGCACGTGTCGATTGACGGAAACCTACTTCGCGTAAGTGATCTGCCAAAAGCACAGTTTCTTTATTACCGCACAGGCGATAACATTGCTCGATCAGAGCACCGATATCTTTTTTGGTCAAAACCTTATTAATTACATCAAAAGGAATCTTATCGGGAACAATTTCATAGAGAAGCACACGACCAACCGTCGTTTCATAGCGCGTACCATTAATGCGTGCCTCAATTTTTGCTTGAAGGTCAACTTCCTCTGCCTCGTAAGCCATTAAAATCTCTTCCGGGCATGAAAACAATTTACCTTCACCTTTCACGAAAGGCACTTCACGCGTCATGTAATAGATTCCAAGCACCATATCCTGCGTAGGAACAATAATCGGCTTCCCATTCGCAGGCGATAGTATGTTATTGGTACTCATCATCAAAACACGTGCTTCAATTTGTGCTTCAACAGAAAGAGGAACGTGAACCGCCATTTGGTCACCATCGAAATCAGCATTAAACGCAGTACAAACTAATGGGTGTAAGCGAATCGCCTTACCCTCGATTAATACGGGTTCAAATGCCTGCAAACCTAAACGGTGCAATGTAGGGGCACGGTTTAACATGACAGGATGCTCTTGAATAACTTCTTCTAAAATATCCCAAACTTCTTGAGAGCGTTTTTCCACCATTTTCTTGGCACCTTTAATCGTAGAAACATAACCACGCTCTTCAAGCTTTTGATAAATAAATGGCTTGAATAATTCTAAAGCCATGATCTTAGGCAAACCACATTGATGCAATTTAAGTTCAGGGCCTACAACAATAACAGAACGCCCTGAATAATCGACACGCTTACCTAATAGATTTTGACGGAAACGACCTTGTTTCCCTTTTAACATATCAGACAACGAACGTAGCGGACGTTTATTGGGGCCAGTAAAAGTTTTGCCACGTCGGCCATTATCAAAAAGCGCATCCACCGCCTCTTGCAGCATACGCTTTTCATTTCGAATAATAATGTCTGGAGCATTTAGCTCCATCAGACGTTTGAGTCGGTTATTACGATTGATGACTCGACGATATAAGTCATTCAAATCTGAAGTTGCAAAACGACCACCCTCTAGAGGCACCAAGGGACGTAAATCAGGCGGCAGAACAGGGACAACATCTAGCATCATCCACTCAGGTTCGTTTTCTGAGTTGAGGAATGACTCAACCACCTTAAGTCGTTTAGAAAGCTTCTTTTTAGTGGCTTCTGATTTTGTATTACCCAAACCTTCACGCAGTTGGGCACGAACTTCATCTAAATCAATGCGCTTTAAAGTTTCTTTAACCGCAGTTCCGCCCATATCAACGTCGAACTTGGGACCAAATTCTTCGATAGCCTGAGCGTACTCTTCTTCTGACAATACCTGACCTTCTTCTAAAGTCGTATTCCCAGCATCAATAACAAGATAAGCTTCACAATAAAGTACTCGCTCTAAATCACGTAAAGTCACATCCAACAGCGTACCAATACGAGAAGGTAAGCTTTTCAAAAACCAAATATGGGCTACTGGGGTCGCTAACTTAATATGACCCATCCGTTCACGGCGAACCTTTGAAGGAATCACTTCAACACCACACTTCTCACAAACAATACCACGGTGCTTCATGCGCTTGTACTTACCACAATTACATTCGTAATCTTTAACCGGTCCAAAAATCTTGGCGCAAAATAACCCATCACGCTCTGGCTTGAACGTCCGGTAATTAATGGTCTCTGGCTTCTTGACTTCGCCATGAGACCAACTCAAAATCTTTTCAGGAGAAGCAATCCCAATTTGGATGCCTCTCAATGAAACGGGGTCTTTAGGCTTTTCAAAATATCCGTAAATATCCATTTAGCTTATCTCCTTCTCTAAAGCTTATTCTTGCTCTATTAGCTTAACGTCTAAGCCCAGAGACATAAGTTCCTTTGTCGCCACATTAAATGACTCAGGAATACCAGGTTCAAAGTTCTTCTCGCCTTTAACAATCATTTCATACATGCGAGTACGTCCAAGCACGTCATCAGACTTTACAGTCAGAAATTCCTGCAGTGCATACGCCGCACCATAGGCCTCCATCGCCCACACTTCCATCTCACCAAGGCGCTGGCCACCAAACTGCGCTTTACCACCCAGTGGCTGCTGCGTAACTAGTGAGTAAGGTCCAATAGAACGAGCATGAATCTTCTCATCAACCAAATGATGTAGTTTCAACATATACATCATACCCACTGTCACCGGGTGGTCGAAAGCTTCACCTGTACAACCATCGAAGAGAACCGTCTGACCACTAGGGTCAAGTTCTGCTAACTCTAATAATTCTTTAATATTTGATTCTTCAGCACCGTCGAACACAGGCGTCGACATATGCACACCATTGCGAAGTCGTCCAATAAATGACAGCAACTCTTCTTCAGAGAAACCATCCAACATGGCGTCAATTTTTTCGGAGCTGTAGATCTTTTTAACAAAGCTCTTCAAAGTTTCTCTGTCATACTGAGCCTCTATCATCTGAGTAATCTTATTACCCAAGCCATGTGCCGCTAAGCCCAAATGAATTTCTAAAATCTGGCCCACGTTCATACGCGAAGGCACACCCAATGGATTTAAGACAATATCTACCGGAGTCCCGTCACTCAAATAAGGCATATCTTCGATAGGAAGCACGCGACTAATAACACCCTTATTACCGTGACGACCGGCCATCTTATCACCAACAGAAAGCTTACGCTTAATAGCCACAAAGACCTTAACAATCTTCACAACTCCTGGAGGCAGCTCATCACCTTTCTTAAGGGCACTGACCTTTTGATCAAAGACCATTTTTACAAGATCAACTTTTTCTTCCATCGCATCAGCAATATCTTGAACCTGTTGTTCAATCTGCTCATCCTTTAATGCGATATCAGCAAGGAGCTTCACCCCCGTTTTCTTTAAAACATCCAGTGTCAGAAGCTGGCCACTCTCAATCAAAACCTTGCCGCTTTCGTTGCTAACCTGAGAAGCCGCAGTTTGGCCATCTAACAACGAAATGATTTTCTTACCAACACCTTCGCGAATAATTAAGATTTCATCATCGCGATCTTTCAGTAATTTCTTAGTTTCTTTCTCTTGGATTTCTTTAGCGCGTTCATCAAGTTCAGCACCTTCGCGGGAGAAAACCTGAGCACTAATAACAGTGCCGGTTACTCCTGGAGGTACCCGTAACGAGGTATCTTTAACATCACCCGCTTTTTCACCGAAAATAGCTCGCAGTAATTTCTCTTCCGGAGATAATTGTGTCTCGCCCTTTGGAGTAATCTTACCAACTAAGATATCACTAGCATGAACTTCCGCACCAATACGGACAATCCCACTATCATCTAAATCGCTTAAAGCCTCATCTCCAACATTAGGGATATCTCGAGTTATCTCTTCGCGTCCCAGCTTAGTATCTCGAGCCACACATTCAAACTCTTCGATATGTATGGACGTAAAGATATCATCACGCACTAGGC
>JAJFLM010000083.1 GCA_021772655.1 Deltaproteobacteria bacterium | reverse complement strand
AATTGCGTCTTGCGTTTGAAGAATCTGTGGATGACTATCTTGAAACTTGTGAAAAACTGAACCGCTCTCCCCAAAAGCCTTATTCAGGAAATCTAATGTTGCGCCTTCCTTCCAATATTCATGCAGCGATTGCTACAGCTGCGGAAGTCAGTGGAAAAAGTATTAATCAATGGACGACTGATACATTGTCTGATGTCTTAGAAAAAAAATAAAAACAGAAAATACATCTCAATAGTCTGCGCAGTATGTTAGCCCCTTGAAAGGCTTCGCCGTGATTGGGGCAGCGCCAGCAATGCATAACAAGTCCATTGGTGTGCCTTGAAGTCGTCATCATCTAACCGGTGTAAGTCCGGTCGTGATAATCGCCAGAGAGCCACGTAGCAGGCGTCCAGTGCAATCAGGTGACTGATTGTGCTGAAGCGACGTATCCTCCTGCGAAAGGAGAGCAAAACCATAGTCCGTACCATAAAGGGAACCTTGCAGCGTCGTCATGTTAACCCGAAAGGGATCAGAGAGAGCCGAGTCAGTCAATGAATGGCGAAGGCCATGGAAGAGGCGAAGATTCTGGAGATGCAGCCTCGAAGAACTCTTTGGCGTAGGGAGGGCGGAATGTGGAGACAGATGTTGGCGGAACAAGGGAGATCTCATAGAGTCAAAAGCCCACACCTTTTGAAACCTCCGGTATAAGCGGTGAGCGTGAAATCTGGAGGGATGCTGTATGAGAAGTCGGAGGAGACCATAGTACTACTGATGGTGCAGACAACACAACTGCACAGGAGGGAAGGGTCTCTACTTCAACCAAGTTTAGCGAGGAGGTAAGTGATGGTGCATGTGCTGACAGGATCAGCATCAACCACATCCAAAGAAAGCTCACGACAACTCCAGCGCAAACTATACTTGGCGGCCAAGAGGAGCAGGAAACGACGATTCCATGCACTTTATGACCGCATTTTCCGGCCTGATATTCTGTGGCGGGCTTGGCATGAAGTTCGTTCGAATGGGGGCAGCGCAGGCATTGATGGCATAACCATAGAAGATGTGGAATGTCAAGGTGAAATGCTGTTTATCCATTCGATTTGGTCAGACTTGAAAGGTGGATGCTATCGTCCGCAACCCGTGTTGCGAGTGTACATCCCCAAACCTGATGGTCGCCAAAGACCCTTAGGTATTCCAACCGTGAGGGATCGTGTTGTTCAACAAGCATGTAGAATAGTGATAGAACCCATTTTTGAAGCGACGTTTGAAGACTGCTCTTATGGCTTTCGTCCTAAACGCAGTGCAGCACAAGCAACTGGAGAAATCAAAGAGCATTTGGTTAGAAATTGGTGGGTTGTAGACGCCGACATCCAAGGCTATTTCGATGCGATCAATCATGACCTTCTGATGTCATTAGTCGGTAGGCGTGTCAATGATCGTCGGGTGCTTAAACTGCTGCGACAATGGCTGGAAGTTGGTGTGATGGAAAATGGGCAGTGGCAAGCAACGGAAGTGGGATCACCGCAAGGGGGTGTTATCAGCCCCTTGTTGGCCAATATCTATCTGCATGTACTGGATCGTATATGGACAACAGAATATCCTAAACTGGGTAAGTTGGTTCGGTATGCTGACGACTTTGTTATTCTGTGTCGGAAGAATTGGCAAGCACACAGAGCATTGAAGGTCGTAGGACAGGTCTTGAATCGACTTCACCTTACGCTTTCTCCATCTAAAACCAAGTTGGTCAATGTGGGGAAAGAAGGGTTCGAGTTCCTGGGGTTTCACTTCCACAAATGCAAATCCAAGAAGTCGGGTAAACTGGCTCCATTCATGTGGCCAGGGCAGAAGGCCATGAAGTCTATTCGTAGCCGAATAAGAACCCTAACAGGCCGACGAGATTTCTGTATGCCGTTGTTGGAATTGGTTGCCAAATTAAATCCAATTATCACAGGATGGCGCAACTATTTCAAAATCGGTAACAGCACCAAAAAGCTTCAGGATTTGGATCGGTATGTTCGATCTCGACTCTGGCTTTCGTTCCGAGGTCGAAAAGGTCGTAGACGAAACTGGTTAATGCCTCGCTTTCTGGCTTGGATGATACAATGTGGTATTGAGAGCTTTTATGTGTCTGGAAAATGTGGTTATAGTCCTTGAATGTCCCTTGACGAAGGTTGTCGGAAAGCCGTATGAGGGAGAACCTCACGTACGGTTTGATGTGGCAGGAGATGGAGACGTAGCGATGGGAGTCGGACTGAGGGCCACTGCGAAAGCAGTGGAAGAACCACCGAACCCTAATGTTGGCGCGCCATCTCTTGACCCTACCCGCTCCACTCCGTTCCGCCCCCCAAAACATAGTCGCGGCTGAGTTTATGTCTGACTGAATTTGAAGGCACTGATTCGTTTTCTGAGGCAGCCGCATCGGGCATTCAAAACTACAAGCGAAATGTCAAGAGTTAAAAAATAAAAAAAGCGAGTTTTTTGATATTTTCTACATTATATAACGGCGTTTTTACAGTTGTAAGAAGCCTATGTCTACGATCCCAGACATACCTCACCCCTTGAAGCACCTGAGTTATTTTTTTGAGCGAAGCCTCCCCGTGGGTTCCTACCTTCCGATCTTGCCTTACAGTCGTAGCTGGTCTATGCCAATCATACACATTTTCTGATCCGATCCAAGAAGATGGGGAGGGTCTGCATCATCTGTTAGACGAAGCGACACATTAAAGCGTGTCCTTCCCAAGGCATGCAAAAGCAGACCGCTCCACCTTCAATCAGGGTTGATAGGGTGCTGGGTTATCTGCGTGTTATGGATACTGTCAAAGAACAGGTGTGGATAAAATGATGTCTATGCTGCTTTGTTTTTTGCAACCAAAGCTTGCCTACGGATATGTGAATTTTTAAACGTACGCTTCGATTTTGGGTTTTGCTTTTGATACTGTCGCTCCAACTTTTTCAACTCTCGATTCCAGTCCATTTTATGTTCGTAGGGACGCTGCTCTTTGATCAACACCATAATGAGTTTTAGAAGTTGAGCGGTTGATGCGATGATATTTTTACGATAACATTTGCGTTTCATTTGACTGCGTAAAAATCGACATCGCACTTGAGGAACCGTAAGGGAAGTGAGCACTGTCATTTGATAGATGATATGCCGTAAGCGACTGTTACCAATGCCAGAGATACGACGTCGGCC
>JAJFLM010000082.1 GCA_021772655.1 Deltaproteobacteria bacterium | reverse complement strand
TCGAACTGGTGACTTTCAGGCTAATTGCTCCAGCAGCCGTGTATTGAACGGCATTATCAAGGATCGTTTCAAATAAAAGCTTTACTTTATTAAAGTCACCATAAATATATGTATTATATATATTTTCTTTCTCTTTAAACTGAATGTCTTTTGTGCTTAAAACCGCCTGAACCCAAGGCCTTAATTCCGCCATCAATTCATCCAGATTAATTTTTTGAATCGTTAGCTTTTCAGCACAATTCTCGAGCTCACTTAAATCAAGAATGGCCCGATGGGTCTTTAAAAGACGCTCCCCAGCACTACGAATGACCCCGACCAAGTGACTTTGCTCCGCTGTCAGCGGCTCCACATCCCCATCTATCAACGAAGACGACAAACCAATGATATTATGCACCGGAGTCGCCAGTTCATGGGTCATATTAGCCACAAAACTTGCTTTGAGCTCAGTCAGCTCCGTAAGTTTGGCATTCTGTCGCAGCACCTCATCATATAAATAGGCGTTCTGAACCGCTGAAGCGACTTCGCGACCATAGAGCTGCAATAAATCTTTTTGTTCTGTCGTAAAATCGACCTTTCCAGTCGGATGCCCTATCGCAAGACAACCAATCAATTGATCATGTAAATGCAAAGGCATGATCGCAACTGCCTTTAAAGTCACAAATTCTTTCATCAGATGATCACGGTCTAAATAAAACTTCTGGTCTGACAACATCACTTTATCGATCAAAGCCGTGCTCGCACGTAAACGCTGAATCAGCAAATTATCCTCATACAAAGTCGCTTGCTGTGGCGCCGCTCCAAGTTGCTGCTTAACATCATAGGCTCCCATCCCATCTCGCAATAAAATACAAGCATGTTCGATGGAGAAAATTTCTTGGGCGACCTGTAAGGCCTGAGGCAATAAAGTATCCAATGACTGTAGGGCGCGCAAAGGCTCAAGATGTTGGGAAAAAAGTGTGCGGTAGTCTAACGACTCCTTCTGGAAGAGCCGGAGTGGGAACATTAAAAGACATTGTAACGGATTTTTTAAGCTACGAAAAGGATTTTACTCGTAGGGGCACGGCATGCCGTGCCCCTACTATATAAAAACTAAGGTTCTGGATCACTACACTCAGTCGTTCCATTAGGACATAAAATAGTGGCTTCAATGCGCACTAAAATATCAGAACCAATCCCAGAGGCTAAAGGACCTTGGGCATCTGTAATAGTTGTCGCCGCCACTAAATGAACTGTCCCATCCGCTTGAACAGGACGGCCGGCGGCTTGGCCATCAACAATTTGGAAACCACCTGACACAACACGGTCATTAGGCACCCCACCTGGATCAATCGGATCGGTAGTAAGGTTGAGATTCAAATTCATCACTGAATTATTGTCCGCTAAAGTAACGGCAACCCCTGGCAACGAAATTTTACCTGTCGCCGCATCAAAGGTACCAGTAACCGAGGAAGCACTCGTCACATCGGTATCACCAGAAACAATACTCAACAAGGGTCCTAAACCTGGCGTCGCTGGATTAGGGGCCGGTAAAAAGAAATTATCCTCTGCCGTAATCGCTGGAAACGTAAAAGTCGTCCCATCAATATTGGCACTTAATTTAACTTCTTGGAACGGTGTCACACCCAGGTCACTGGATAGCGGTACCGCTAAGGCGCCTGTTGAAGCCACCAAGAAGGTGACGGTTAAATCAACATCACCCGTTAAGCCAGTTTCCTGACCCACTACAACATCAGGGCAATCCCCTTCACTTTGAGAATCACCAAAGACTTCAATCTGCACCACACCGGCTGGATTCATAAAAGACATATCTATGAGTGCCGCATGAAAACCATCACCACTTTGCTCGAGTGGGCTATACCGTACTCTTAACGCATAAGGCGCACCAGCAGGAATCATAATGGGGCTATCTTCTGTAGGACTAATGCCACCACTGATATCAGCTGGCATTTCGGGATCAGAACCAATTTGAAAACCTTGGATAGAGAAATGGCCCGCACCATTAGTGCCTGGAGATAAGGCAATCCCCGCCACATCTAAAGGCTCATCCATCGTGTTGTTGAAATTAAAAATACGGTCGGTAATGCCACAACGAGGCGTCGTGCTAAAAGATTCTTTCAATAGGCTACCAAACTGGCCCTCAGACTGAAAACAGGCACTTAGGGCTAACATGGAAAGCAATGAAATGACTGTTAAAATCCGTCTCATAACTGATTATCGGCTCAAAACCGTAAAAGTTGTCCCTTCACAAGTGATTAGAACTGACCTCTTAGATTGATACCTGCTCCGGCAGGTTGTCGACGGTTGGGTGAGCGTGGATTTTCATCACGTAAGATGAAGAAACTCGCCCCTAAACTACCGGCACCCGCAGAAATCATCGAAATCCCTGAAGTACGGCGTGATTCGGCACTAATATCTAAATGCGGATTGTCACTATTTGGCGCTGAAGGATCACCAAATTGAACCGGATCGTCAGCGCCACTATTAGGTGATGGGGCCGTGAAGAATACAATAAGGCCACCCACGGCTTGTAGAGCACCACAACCCAGGACAACACCGCGATTAGCCCAAATATCTTCAGCGCCTGCCGCCGTTGGAATACCCGCACTGCTCCCACAAAATAATGAAGCTCCGGGACCAACCAACATAGGTTCATTAGCAAAAATACCGGCTAATTCCATGACCAAACCACCGGTCATACCAACACCTGCAATAATACCTGCACTTGTGCGGCTGCCATTAACAGCTAAACCAGCTGTGTTTAAAGTAATATTAAAATGGTTGGGGATATTAAGCCCTCCTACCAAGAAATCAAAGCCGCCATCTCTTAAGCCATCAATATGACCTATACCTTGCTGTAATTCACCCACACGAAACGAATGAACCATGCTGGTACTCAAACGAAACAGACGCAAACGCATCATGGCCGCAGGGTCAATATCATCCGTGGTAGGCACTCTATCCAAATTAAAAGCAATCTGACCGCCCAGGGTTAAATTATAAGGCGTCCGGTTTTCACCGCCACCTATTAACTCGGAGCGCTGGAATATTCCCAGACCTATTGAAACATGATCCCCAATAGCGGCACCCGCACCGAGAAAATCTTGTACACCAAAAGACACGGCCGTATCTGCATTATCATAATCACGAATCCCTAAAGACAAACTTGGGTGATGATCTACTTGGGTTCTAAAGGTCGCATCAGGGCTACCAAATAGTTGATAAGAACTACGCATGCCCAATGTCAGTCGATGCTCAATGGATTCTTCTGCTGGAAAACGATCTTCAAAAGGTGTGTGATACACACCATAATCAAGAGCTAGTATGTCACCATCTGGAGTTTGCAAAGAGAGTCCTGCAAAACCACCATTTTGCGGCTCAAGGTTGGCGGCCGCCTGACGAACCGGAGGCAATTGTGCCAGATTCGCCCCTAAATAAATCGAACTAAAACGCCATCTACGGTCTAAAGTAAAAGCACTGCTTGCTGAATCATCACTATCTTCAGCACCTTCTGCATCCGGGGCAGGTTCTTCTGCTGGCGTGGGTGCTGGAGCTGCCACTACCGGCCGCTCACCCGTATGACGTTCCACACAGGCCGCATCACGTCCAAATTGAGGCTGTCCATCAACCTCACGCATAGCTTGTGGGCAATTTTCATCAAGGTATTGTTCGACGCAAGCCGCATCGCGTGCAAATTGAGGTTGGCCATCAACTTGACGCATGGCTTGTGGACAGGTGCTATTAATTGGTGGTGGCATGCTAATCTCCTTAGGGCTTAACCGCCCGTTCCTCCGTCAGTATCTGTACCCCCATCAGTATCAGTATCCATTCCTGTATCAGAACCTGTTCCGGCATCCATTCCAGAATCCGAACTGGTTCCACCGTCCATATCACCGTCACTACCACCCGTCGTTTCGCCATCTGTAGAACCGGGATCAACTGTATAAAGATGCGCTGACATATTATCGGCATGGTTTCCTTCTAAATCATCACAAGGTTCACACACCGTCACCGTGTCTTCAAAGCTACCTGAACTACCATCAGTTGCCGGCACTGTTGAAAAGCGCATCACCGCAGCTGAGCTATCCATAATCATCAAGCCTTCATTATTAATGAAACCAGCAGAAGTATCCCCTTCAGGATAAAATTCAGGGGCCCCCGAACCAGAATAAAGCGGGAACACCGACATAGGGGCAGGGTTTTCTAAATCAGGGGCTTGATCGCCACCGACTGTGTTTTCACAAGCTAAGAAGAGTTCACCGGTGGCCGTATCGTAAGCACCACTACAGGCATAAACAAAGCCAATTTCTGTCAGTGGATTTTCATTGGTATCAATACCACAGAAATTAAGCCCTGGAATCGGATAACCTTGTTCATTGAAACCACTATAAAGCAATTCATAACCAATCTGACAAATACTGGCACCTAATTCACGTAAGCCCATTGTCGCATCAGAGATATTCGTTGAGCTCACACCATCAATCACTTGGAAACTATCAGGACGATTGGACCAACGGCCCGTCGCATTAAACCAAACCAAACTGGCATCTTCTGGATCCACAACAGCCTGCCGTAAAGATTCAGGGGCTTCGGCACTGGTCATAAAATAATCACGTGTCACGGCAATGGTACTGTGACCTGTTGAACTCGTGTTACCGCGATAGGTATGGTTTTGAGCATCAATATCTACAAGAAAAGAACTCTGTAGACCTTGCTCTTCTGCCTGGCACTGAAGTAAGGCATCGCCCTCTTCATCAGCGCACGGATCCGTATCTTCAGGACTTGGGTCCGGAATCGGATCGGGCTCATAGCCACTTGTGCCATCGGTGCCCCGATCTTCTTCATCATCACCTGAGCAGCCGCTTAATAATGCTGCCGCGCCAATCACTACAGGAATTGCAAGCCAAATCATGATACTCTCCTTTTAAAAATCATTACCATGCCCCCATAAATGGGCTAGCATTCTTATTGTCGTATTCATCTGTAGCATCTTCTACTGGCTCTTCTTCTAAGGGGGCTGATGAACTCCCCGTATCAGGTTCACTATTATCTGGTGTTGGAACCCCATCATCACCAGTGCCGTCATCTGTGCCTGTATCACTTCCATCAATGGCACCACCGTCTGTGCTGCCACTATCTCCAGATAAAGTACCGGTAGTGTCAGCATCATCACAGCGATTAAGAATCGGATCAAATCCAATAGCTAAATAACGTGGATTACCGCCGGTAATCATCAACAATGGATCATCTAAACCAAGGGAACGAAAACCAAAGTCATGGAGTAACTCTTCTAAACTATCTTCTTCCACTTCGTCATCGCAGGAAGCCTCTTCCGGCAATACCGTTGGGAAGCTCAGTGCAAATTCATTACCCAAACCAAAGGCAAACAAGTTTAAGGTCGCATTATTTAAATTAGCATTCATCGCGCCAACTAAATCTTGAGAAGCATAAGGTGTGTTATTCTTCTTGAGGGCTACTTTAAAGAAAGATGCCTCTTGATCAGGGACTAAAGCAATCTCACCATTAGGTTTATGAAGCTCGCGCGGCATAATACCTGCTTTGATACTAATTTCTCCGTTGCTCGTATCCGTTGTGTATTGCAACCACGCCGTAACAGCCGCATCCAAACGGAAACTAGCTAAAGGCAACGGTGCGTCACCCATACAGTCTGGACTTGCTTCAGGCTGACGATCACACCAAGAAACAATACTGGGGCGTAAGCCTTCATTGACTTGTTTTTCTAAATTAGTTCTTGGATTGGCATCAAAACTTTCATCTTCATAAACTTCTAATTCAGCATCAGATAAAGCAATCTTTAGCGTCAACATGACTGTTTCAGAACGACCATTATTATCTTCCAGAGCACTACTACCCACTAACTGAGCCATCGGTGGAACAGCTGGGTTAAGATTCAATCGAAATCGCAAAGGAGTATTGTCCTCACTCGCTTCCAAACTACCGTCACTATCTAAATCAAAGCCACCAAAAATCAGATCGGGGCGGAGACGCAATGGAAAACAGCTGCTGGCCTGGTCATCGATGGGCACCTCTACTAATTGACCGTCATCATCAAGCTTGAGACATGTTTCAGTATCAACAAACACACCAATACCAAAGCGATCAATAACACCGAAGTCATTAGTATCAATAAAATCAGGCTCTTTACTTAATAAATCAATCATCAAGGTATTCACGCCATGAAGAATCATATTCACTAACTCTTCTTTAACCGCCAGGTTAACGTTTTTACCTAAACCGCGCGCAGATGAAATAGGGTTCACAAAGGCATTTTCTTTGTCAGCCACATAACCAAAGCGTGAGGTCTTTAAATCGTCAGGCAAGGCATTCATGAAGGCAATCGCATCACGATCATCCTCTGGAGTGGGATCCCCTTCTGGAAAAGTTCCCGCTGGCAGTGCTAAAGTCCCACCTTTAAAAGATAGCCCTCGCGGCGAAAATGTTAAATCTGCCTTCAGTAAATCAGCAAAGGCTTTCGTCGAGAACTCTTTACCAAATAGTGTTAATGTCACTGGTAATAGTGGTTTCGTTGCAAACTCCGCCAATGATTCCGTCAAAATCTTAGGGGTCAGGCAAGACACTTGGCTTTTAATAGTTTCAACTAACTGCGTTGAAATATTCGCACTGGTAGGCCCGGGTTCTAAACCAGTCCCATTGATATCTTCATTTAAATCCTTCAAAGCTTCACAAGCCGGTTGATCTACCCATAAGATTTTATCTGCATGAGCCGCATCTGTAATGCGAGCCTTGGCAACATCACAGCGTAAACGGGCTAAACGACCACCAGGACCAAAGGCTTTGATCAAGTCATAACCTGGAATCGCACGGATTGTCGTGACCGTTAAACCATTCTCATCCTTGGATAACTGAGCCTCAATATTAACCGTTAGATTTGTAATCGTCAGATCCATCGGCAAAACACCAATGCCAAGATCGGCATCAGCCACTAAAGACGCGCCATCTACACGGAATGGCGCTCCACCTTGATCATTCTCATTAATCTTTAAACCCTCGCAATCCGGAGTATCACACTGGACTGAGAAAATTTCAGCATAGCCTTGTAAGCCACCAATCACTAACTGCACCCAAGCACGGTTATTATTCAACAAACGTAAAGAAGTAATATCTAAGGTACCAAAATTCGGTTCATAGATTTTAAAAGTTCTGAAGCGATCAGGCGCTGGCCCAATAAAGTCACATTGATCAACAGCTTCCTGATTAGGCGCCTGCGGATCAAAGAGTGCTAATAAAATATCATTCTTAAAGCTCTCTGTATTCATCGCCGCTTCAACATCATCAATAATGGGCGCTTGGTTATCGTTGTTGATTACTTCAAAGAAAGACGCCGGAATAAAGCCCGCTAAAGCACTATTGACCTCATCTAAAAGTAATTCACCACTATCATTAAAACGACTACGCAATTGGCCATAAGCAAAACTCATGTCACGGCGGGTTGCAACACTGGCTAATTCCGCTTCAATACTGATCGCGCCCAATGGAAATTGCAAATCATCGGAGCCCAACTTAAACATGAAAGCTTCGTTATTTCCTGCAATCGGACACATCTCATAGAATTCACGTTCTAATACGTCATTGTTACCGCGGACAAAATAAGGTAAGAGGTCATTGCCTTTTTGCAAACAGGCGCGTGTTATCGATACGGGGTCACCCGCCACTGTACGACTACATAATACAGTCGATGGGCTGGGGCATGGTTCGATATTAATCTGTGTTAAGAACGCCGCACAATCTTCAACATTGGCCGCCTCACACATGTCAGCGCAGGTATAAATCTCACCCTCTTCGCCACCACGGTCACAAGTACCATCGTTATTATTGTCTGGGTCATCAATATCAAGCAAACCATCTTTATCAAAATCATTACACAGACGTGGGGCATCGACATCACAACCACTTGCCGCAACAGGCACCCCAGGGGCTGTATCACCACAAGCACCAAAAGAAACTCGAACTGTCATTTCATCAACTTCTGATGACGATACAATCTGACCATCCACTAAAGGAATTTCCTGACCATTCTGGTCATAAAAATAAGTACAGAGCTCTGCTTGCTCTAACTGATTGGTTAAAGGCGCCACATCAATCACTTGACCATCACCAATGCCATAACCAGTTGCCGAGTTTTGCACGCGGATACTCAGGTCATTAATATTTTCTCCTAAAGCAATATCTGAGATAAGAAAACCATTTGAGCAAGAGGCTTCACGTCCACAGAAAACTGCTGCAACGGGACAATCCAAACTATCTACCGCAGAACAATCTGTGCCTTCTTCTGCGGAACCATCACAACATGTCAGATCAATTCCAGCGTCTTGACAACAACTTAAAAAAGCCTCTGTTTCAGCATTGGCCAATGCTTCCGGTGACGGACAAGGGCGTTCTAAAGCAAATTTTTGCGTTTCAGAACGCGTGACATTATTGGTGACTGAAATAAGAACTTTCGCACCGCTGGCATCACCATCAGGGTTTGATAAACATAAATCTAAACGGCGCGACGCAATCGGATCAGCTGCAAGTGTATAAATGCCAGTCCCCGCATCTTGTGAGATGCCTGGTGTTAAATCTTGGTCGGCAATGCGTAAACTCGCTGAAGTAATTTTTAAATCAGGCTGACCCACTTTTACAAACTGACGTCCAACCGTCACAATATTAGGCATACCCATACCGCCAATAAATAAAGCATTAGTAGCTGCAATATAAGTTCCTGGTGCTGCAGAGGGTAAGGAAACGTTTTCTTCAAAACTAGCATCAACCAAAGTGTTGGGATCTATTTCAACGCGTGGCGGTACATCGACAGGCACATCTAGTGAGTTGACTTCAACAAACAGCGTCACTAAATTTTCAGGATTTTCTAGAGAACCGCTCACGCAGATAGAAGCCCCTAAGGTCTCAGGGTTAGAGCCACCCAACGGAGGCGCCGGTTCAGCAACACAAACTTTACCAGAATCACCACCATCAAAATTCTCAGGGTGCATGATAATATCACAGAAAGTGGCCGCGTCAGGATTAGTCGCCGGATCACACACGGCAAAAGCCGCAGGACTACATACGACTCCCACAGTCAAAAATAATAACGAAATGAAAATGCGACGTGCGCTAAAGCGTATGTTCATGAGCCCCCCTAAGCAGCTCTCAGTTGAAGGCAATTACCTATTATAAATATCGGTGGCCTCAGCCCAAAGTTGCTAGGCAAAGTCCTTAATTCCCCTGTAATAACTTGTGAATTATCGAAAACTCACGAGGCATACTATGCCGCACCAAGCCATAATATTGTGGCGCTAAAAAACATCACAACTACCAGCCCCACCTTGCGGCACACACGCTTTAATCACGATGTACATGTCAACTGGAGGCCCTAACTGCGGCGAGTTATGATTCAATTTACCCACACCTGCGAGGTCAAAGGTAAGTCCTGTCGGTGTTAAAGGGGCATCTAAAGTATTTGTTGTATCTTCAGTGCCCATGCGGCGACCACGAAGCACATTAGCTCCCGCAGAACAATCTGCTAAACCATCTAAATGGGCGGTCAACGGATTAGGACCAAACATAGTATGCTTATCCGGACTATTATGTGGTGAAGGTTGGTTCGGTGGGCCACCCACATAGCTATTGCCTAAAGTTGCCGCTGCTGGCGAGGTACTTAACCCTGGCACCGTCACTAAAGCGACTCCATTATCATCAACTAAACATTCTGTCGTTAATGTGACCACCATCGCGGAATCAATTCGATCCGAAGATAAGAAGGTTCCTGGATGCATAAACATGCGGATGGCAACATTGTTAGTAAACTGAACTTTACCACTTGCAGGATCATACACACCCATTGCAGGTACTAAGTCGCTCTCGAAATCAGTTGAGTCTGGATTCTTCGCAACAATAGTCCCACCATGCACTTGTGGTGAATAGTTTGTAAAAATCGGCGGCGTAGGTGCTTCCATTCCATAACTTGGATCATCTTTACCGATGAAGAGATAGAAATCTGAACAACCTGTACCGGCATTTTCACAATGCTCGCGGAACAACCAAGTCCCTGGAGTATTACCTGAAGCCGTGGGATTAAAAATCCGCATTTGCCCTGGTGATGAATTAAATGCTGGTGGCAAAGGTGAGTAAATCGGTTGCAACTTAATAGTCCCATTGGCTGCATCAAAAACTACTGGAATTTCAAACTCATCAATCTGATTATTCGGCAAACCTGAACGTGAGGCTTGTCCGGCAGTCACCGTAGACACCATACGCGTGCCATCAACAACTAAGGAAGGACTGATCCCCGCAAACATTCTCACAACTTTAAGGTTTACATTACCCGTCGGAGCCCCACTCACACCTTGTAAGCTCGCATCCAGAATTAAATCAGCCGGTTCACCACAAGCCGCACCTGAATTGACGCCCGCACCACTCACCTGCAATTGAGACGTATGTAAGGTACGCGTTGTAGAGCCGTCTGGCGTGTATGTAATCTCACCTATCTTGACGCTTTCTCCTGGAGTTAAATTAAGACAATCAGCACCTTCAAAAACGGTTACATCAGGTACGGTGGAAGTCCAACGGTCGGCATCGTCACCGGCGTTATAGACGATAGCATCACTGGCTACTTGCAGTGAGTCTGCTAATAATGCTTCCGCACCATTCACTAAATAAACAGAACGGAGTGTCGCATCACTTCTAAAAGCTGTGAAGCCTTCTATAGGATCAACTCGAACACCAGCTTTCGTACCATCTTCAAAACAACGTACTCCGTCTGGCAAAACACCATTACAATCAATCAAATGTGGGTTATCGGCTAAGCCATCGTCTAACAACACAGGGTCTTCAATATAAACTTCTAAACGCGCTGCCAAATCTAGCGTCATGCTGCCGCTTAAGCTTAAGATACGTGAACCAATATCAGTATTTATAAATACAGCGGCACTATCTTGACGACAAGGTTTACCGTCACAATCAGCAGGTGTGACAGGCAAATTACCGCTAGGCCAATACGTTTCGTAAAAATATAGATTATTGTCACCATCAATCGTCACAATAGCCGGTAATAAATTAAACATGAAAACAGAATCTTGCAGTGACGGACCTTGACGGACCGCACCACCTAAGAAATTGAAATTAATATCTGATGATTGAACACTATTCACGGTTAAATCACGAACACCCGTGTTGACAATTTCGTAGGCCTTAACAAGCGGCGTTCCTACCTGAGTCGTTCCATAGCTCACTTCACCTGTCCCGGGAATCAATTCAGGAGGCACTGGTAAGTTATAAGTATCCCCTTGAATCGCACCAATCTCACTAATCTTGATATCAGCTGCGGGCGGACGAGCTATGGCCGCTACACTGAGAACCAGGCCACTATTTTCAAATAAAGATAAATTCGTAACACAGTCCCACTTGGCCGTATCCACATCGTTATCACTACAACCCGAAGGTTGTGGACTGACAGGAGCAAACCTCACTTGAATATCTTTAGTTTGTCCCGCACTAATACTCGTTCCATTCAACAAATCAGCAGCTACAACTTGGAAAGCCGGTGAGGTTGAATTAATATTAAATACCGGTGCTTGATTGGCATTCGTTCCCGTATTGGTAATGGCAATATTTATAATCTGTTCAAAACGAGCTAAGACAACGGTATCCGTAATACCCGCATCTACTTCTTCCTTGTAAAAAGGCATGCCTTCAACATCAATGTCGCCCGTGTACTGATCATTCACATCTTCAGTGAGGCTAAAATCTTCACCATCAACCTGGGCCGATATCAATAGATCGCCATCGCCACCACTACCACCGCCATCGCCACCACCTTCACTCGTTTTAGCACAAGCCGTGGCAAGATCCGTAAAAGGTGTTCCATCAACATTTTCAACCGGCCCTTCAATTTCAGCACCCAAAGCTGCCCCTTGCAAACCAGCCAAGCAGGTCACCGCAGGAATGCTCAAGCCCGTCACCATGCGCATCCAAGTCTGAGTCGGATTAACCCCCGGATTCGTTCCGCAAGCGGGGCTATCCGGATCTCCGTCAGGATCTAAAGTGCAATCACAGTTATTTGCAGGGCCGATGGGACAACCATTTAAGGTAATCGTTGAAGATGCATTCGCATCGTCCATAAGAATTTGCGGATCAGGGACCGCATCCGTACTGGTACCTGTTGTAAATATCACGGGGCTACCCTCTAGTGGCGGTAAAATAGATACACCAATAATATCCGTCGTAGGACAGGTAATCCCGGACATGGCAATACTAATAGCGTCATTCGCATTAAACGCTACATCAGCAAAGTCACTCACTAATTTACTAAAAATAGAAGGTGGTGGAGAATCATGTTCTGTAAAACCTAAAGTATCTGGATCAAACTTCTGTAAGTTGATGGCACGCAAGTATAAAGGCAAGTCGCTAATAGAAACATTGCCAGAAAGATCTACTGAATAATCCCCTTCTCCCACAATTTCGGAGATTTGCTTTCCAGGAGCTATTAATTCACCGCCACCCGCATCAATCAATAGGTTAGCTTGCAAATCTTCACTGGTATTATAAACCAAGTATTCTGGAAACTCGCTGGACTTAAAAAAGACTTTACCACCGGCATTCGGGTCAGCCG
>JAJFLM010000081.1 GCA_021772655.1 Deltaproteobacteria bacterium | reverse complement strand
GCGCATTCATTTTGAACAGGCGGATTTATTTCCTAGTACCGTTCAACAATTTGATGTGATTGTCAGCAACCCCCCCTATATTTCCAACCGTGTTTATAAGCAGTTGCAAGCAGAAGTTCGTGATTGGGAGCCTGAGCTGGCCTTATTGGCCGGCAAGGATGGTTTGGATGTGTATCGCCGCATTCAAGCAGATCTAGATACTTGGCTGCAACCTGGGGGCTGGTTTATTGGCGAGATTGGTTTTGATCAGGCTATGGCCATTGATGAACTGTTTCGCGAGCAGACCTGGTGTGCTTCGGTGGATATTGCTCAAGATTTGTCAGGGCATCCACGGATGGTTGTGGTCAGAAAATCTTCGTAGGGACTGCCCCTACAATATGGTTGGAAATTCATTTCAATTACGCTACCCCAGCTAGATGCAAAAGATTGTCATTGAAGGGGGCCATAAACTCAAAGGCGAAGTCAAAATTAGCGGGGCTAAGAATGCGGCCTTGCCCTGTTTGTTTGCAAGTTTATTGACAGATCAAGTCTGTGAGTTTCGTAATATTCCGCGTCTGCGCGATATTAATACCACCCTTCAATTATTAGCAGAATTTGGCGTCAGTCACCAAGTGGGCCGTCGGATGTCCATCAACCCAGTTTCCGTGAAGCATGTACGAGCTTCTTATGAATTAGTGAAAACCATGCGGGCTTCTGTGTTGGCTTTAGGGCCTTTACTAGCGCGTACGGGTCGGGCGGAAGTCAGTTTGCCTGGGGGCTGTGCCATCGGCGCGCGACCGATTAATTTACATTTAGAAGCCCTGAAAAAAATGGGCGCCAGTATTGAGATTAAAGAAGGCTATGTCTTAGCGAAGGCTAAAAAATTGCATGGCGCTAAGATTAATTTTGATGATGTCACCGTGACGGGCACAGAGAATATTATGATGGCGGCTGCCTTAGCCAATGGCGAAACCGTATTGGAAAATGCCGCTCGTGAACCTGAGATTGTTGATTTAGCTAATTGCCTGCGCAGTGCGGGTGTTGAGATTGAAGGGGATGGCAGTGCCACCATCCATATTCAAGGGAGGAAAAATCTTGGCGGGATTACCCATGAGATTATTCCAGATCGCATTGAGATGGGGACTTTTATGATTGCCGCCGCCATGACGGGCAGTGATTTTGTTATTTCTGGTGGCCGCATGGATCATATTGAAGCCTTGGTTGGTAAGTTAGATGAAGTCGGTGTGGAATTGATTGAAGTCGAAAAAGGGATCCGCGTCAAAGCGCCAAAGGCGATTCGTTATACGGATATGAGCACGGCACCGTACCCGGGTTTTGCGACGGATTTCCAAGCCCAGTTTATGGCTCTCATGACTTTGGCCTCTGGGTCGAGTGTGATCGTCGAAAATATTTTTGAAAATCGCTTTATGCATGTGGCGGAACTCAATCGGATGGGGGCTAATATTAAAGTCGAGGGCAATAGTGCCTTTGTGACAGGTGTAAAGAAGTTGTCGGGTGCTCCCGTGATGGCCTCTGACTTACGGGCTTCGGCGGCTTTAGTATTAGCGGGTCTTGCTGCTGATGGCATTACTGAAATCCATCGCATCTATCACTTAGATCGTGGTTATGATCGGATTGAACATAAGTTGCGAAAACTGGGTGCGCGGATTAAGCGGACTAAGGTGAAGTTTTAGACTATCTCACGACAGAAAAACTTACAATCCCACAAAATTTTCCAGTAGTTTCAATCCAGCCGCCTGAGATTTCTCCGGGTGAAACTGACAAGCAAACAGATTGCCGTGGGCGACGCTGGAGACGAAATTTTTAGGACCATACTCGGTGCGCGTCGCAATAATATCTTGTTTGCGCGTACTCACATAATAAGAGTGCACAAAGTAGAAATCTGTATTCTTGCGGATACCTTTTAAGTAGGGTGTGTTATTTTTGCGCTCAATCTGGTTCCAACCCATGTGTGGGACGGTATATTTTTTGGGGAGCTTGAAGCGCACGACTTTCCCAGGGAATATGCCCAGACATTTGTGGCGACCAAACTCTTCACTTTCTTCAAATAAACATTGAAAGCCTAAGCAGATGCCTAAGAAGGGTTTGTCTTGGTCGATTGTTTCTAAGATGGGGTCGATCAACTTGTATTCTTTTAAATTCTTCATGCAGTCGCCAATGGCACCGACTCCAGGTAAGACGACTTTATCAGCTTGGCGGATCGTACTCGCACTTCTAGTGATGACGGTTTTACCGCCTGAAGTTTCAATGGCTTTCTGCACACTGCGCAGATTGCCCATGCCATAATCGATAATCGCTATTGTCATACTTTATCTTTCTATCGCCCCCTAGCTCCCTCTTACTCTAAGAGGGGGAACCCAATTGATTCTACTTGGAACTCCTCCCCTTAGGGTAAGGGGAGGTTGGGAGGGGATACGAGCTTACAATTTCCCTTTCGTAGAAGGTACGCTTTTAGACCGTGGATCTATTTGTGTGGCCATATCGGCCGCACGCGCAAAGGCTTTAAACATCGATTCAGCAATGTGATGCTTATTTTTGCCATAGTGGACATTGATATGCAGATTCATCCGTGCGGATTGGCAGACAGACTCAAAAAAATGTTCGACCAACTCCACATCAAAATCTTTGATGCGACCTTTGCGCATCGAGGTATTATACACAAAGGATGGGCGGTCACAAAAATCCAAGGCGACTGTTGTCAGGGTTTCGTCCATCGGT
>JAJFLM010000009.1 GCA_021772655.1 Deltaproteobacteria bacterium | reverse complement strand
CTCTTCTGTAGTTCCAATGGAAATCAATAAGTCGCCACTGACATGCAAGTGTCGCGGGAAACCGGGGACATCGAGTTCGCCCAATATCTTTGGTGCCTGAGGCTTCGAGAGATCGACTGTAAACAAAGGATCTTTAGTGACAAAGGTCGTCACAAATGCGGTGTTCTCTATAAAACGAACAGCGGTAATCGATTCCCCTGGCGCCATATTATCAAGCTGCGCTTGTTTGACTAATTGATTATCACTTACAGAAAATATTGTGATGTAGTTGCGATTGTCATCTGCTCCAAAAGTTGTGCGATTGGTGGTGCTGGCAATACGAAAGTGCCCAGCGTGCTCGTCGAGTGAAAACTGACTGACGATGACGCCAGGCACTTCGTTACGTGCCGGGGGCACCAAGGCACGGTTTGGATCATTGAGGGGAAAGAGAAAGATTTCGGTTTGATCATTGTTGTAGGTGTAATGCGTAAAATATAGCCGCTCGGGTGAAGCACCTATTTGTGATTGATCGCCGCCAAAAATACTGACGTGCTGAGTGGCTTCATTGTTTTGTAAATGGAATGCGTAAAGTTCCCATGCGGAAAGATTATAAATCGTATCGTCTTCGAGACGTTCCGGGGCGTAAATTTGAGTACAATCTTGACGCTCTGTTAAATAACTTGCTGCCGTGTCAAACCATAAGGATTGTTGGGTGACGACATAGAGTTGATCACCAATCTTGCGAGAGTCTTGATAATATCCAGAGAGTTCAGACTCGTAGATCATTTGAATATTCTGTGGGTTTTGCGTTTCAAAGATCTGTATTTTTGTTTGTGGTGCTTGCGGTTCAAAGGAAAGTGCTGCGAGCGGGCTAGGGTTATTATTATGGACAGTTCCAATCACGCTGACGCGCGTTTCGGTGACATAGATTTCTCGTGGGGTGATATCTAAAGTCACACGCGCTAGTTGTTGGCTGTGTGCGGCTTGGGCGACATCATAGATAAGCAGCCCGGCATAATCGTTGGCAATGTAGAGTCGGTTGCCAACAGATTTCACAATATCGCCTTGTTCGACTTCAACCGTTGTTTGAGCGTCTGCTTGGGCACTGTCCTCAGTGAGTCCACCATCGCCTCCGGTACCGGCAGCTTCAACGGGGCTGCCATTGAAATTATTGGCTTCGAAGGCCTTCTCAAAAAACTTTTCTACCGCGTTGCAATCAGTGAATTGCTTTAATCCTTGTAGGGTAGGCGTATTGCCTGAGGGTGTTGGGGTCCCTTCATTACAACCTGTGAAATGGGCGCAGGCGACGAGTAGAAATACGATTAGTAATAAATAATAACGTTTCATGAACCTCTCCTGAGTGTCTCTCCCTCAATAAATACGCTTGCTATGAGAGGAGATCGAGAAAAGTCATTATTTATTCAGATGTTTCGCATTCTACAGAATACACCTAGTTACAGGCAGATTCGGCAGCCGAGGAGAGGCTGAAGGTGTTTTCGCAGCTTAGAGGCACCACTTCTTCCATGGTGAGATAGTTGCCTGGTGCAATCACGGTCGTGACCTCATTACAGTTGATCACTAAGCAATCGTCCAGACAGGAGGCGAGTGCCATCTCGTTGATTTCAATAGATCCCTCTTGCAGGCCGATTTGAGTTTCACTGACATCGACTAGACCCTCCGGGAGACCGAGTTCGTCGAGTAATAGATCGCCACTGGGGCCATTCAGTGAGGCCAGGCACGTTAAAGTAGCATTGAGGGGGTCGCATTGAAAAATCCGCAAACACAATCGCTGAAAGATTTCGTCCAAGGCGCTTTCACCACTTTGTTGATGTTTGATGTTTTGAACGACGAAAAAAGGACAGCCGGCATCATCCGCGAAGGGTTCTCCGTTTCCTCCCGTACTTCCGGCGCCATCGTTGGGGGCATCTTGTGCGGTGGGAACAGGATTACCGGTTTCAGTTCCAGGACCACAGGCGGTCATGCTCACTAATCCAAAAATAACCGCTAAAGTGATTAAGTGGCGGGCCAGCCTCGCCGACGTTAAAATATTCTTCGTCGAGTCTAGGCGGGCCATGGAACCTCCGTCAGATTAAACATCTGAAAATTAATTTGATAGACCGCATCAGTTTGTTTGTCATCAGAAAGGAGTACGTTCAGTTCACGGCGGAACTCTTGGATGCGTCGCTTGGCTTCGGTGAACTTTTCTTCAGAAATGGCGACGGTGAGAGACGATACATCACGATGAGCATAATGCGTTCGCTCAATCGAATCGGCCGCGCGTTGTAACATTTGCCGGTGATAATTAGCGACGGCGAGTGAGGCGACTTCGCGGGCCGTGGTGAGATTGCGTTCGGTCTGAATCAAATCGCCTTGCTCGTTACGTGTCAGAAAACCTAAGCGTAATAATAAATTGATGGCTTCAATCGCTTCTTTGGGAGTGATCTTAGGATTGAGGTTGTCACCAATCCATTCGGGATCCTCTGTGAAGTCCGGTAATAAAACTAATTCGCGGAGTGCGGCATAGTACCAGCGTGAATAGTATTCAAACTGAGCCCGTTCGATTTCTTTGATTTCGCGATACTTACGCGATTGCGCCAGCTGCTTGTACCAACGGTTGCGTTCGGCATCGGTCTTGGCTTGATTGAATTTGACGAGATGAGTGAAAAAGCGGGTTTCTTCTTTATTTAGCTGGAGGGCCTTGGCAAAGCGAGCGATACCATCTGTACTTAAATTGCGTTTGCCTTCCATCACCAGCTGCAAAAAGTTAGGTGAGTTAAAGCCGGCGTCGCGTGAAAAAGAACGATAGGAAAAAGCGCTGCCTTTGCGAGCTTTTTTTTCGCGATAGTAGTCCTTGAGAAAATGGCGGAAATCAAGGTATTGAAAAATATTGGGTGTTACGGTTTCCACAGGCCCATGTTGGGACGTCCACAAGCGGATGTCCAATATAAAATAAGTGTGATCGCCTTACTAAGAATACGATCTTTATAAAAAATATAATAAATACTTATAGTTATAAATATTAATTATAAATAAGTGATATTTATAGAATTCACTGAATGCAAAGGAGTGAGCAATGAAGAAATTGGCGAGCGTGATGGGATGGGCCCTTTTATTACTAGCCTGCGGTATGGGGCAGAGTGAGGCGGGTAAAATGACGGAGACAAAAACCGGTTTAAAATATCAGGATCATGTGGTGGGGACGGGTGCCGAAGCTGTGATTGGCAAGGCGGCCGTGGTGCATTATACCGGCTGGCTGAATCAAGACGGTAAAAAAGGTAAGAAATTTGATAGTTCTGTTGACCGCGGGACTCCCTTCTCATTTCCACTGGGCGCGGGTCGTGTCATTAAAGGTTGGGATGAAGGTGTGAAAGGTATGAAAGTAGGCGGTAAACGCACTTTATATATCCCGGCCAAGTTGGGGTATGGCGCACGCGGTGCCGGTGCGGTGATTCCTCCCAATGCTGATTTGATTTTTGATGTTGAGTTAAAGGGAGTCAATTAATTTCTATCTCCCCCTAACCCCCTCTTACTCTAAGAGGGGGAACCCGGGTGGGGATATGATCAATTAATATGTTGAATCAACCTTTCAAATTAAAATCGGCTTTTGAACCGCGCGGTGATCAACCAGCTGCCATTAAGGGTTTAGTGGCTGGGGTGAAGGCAAACGAGAAGCACCAGACCTTGTTAGGGGTGACCGGTTCCGGAAAAACGTTTACGATCGCCAATGTAATCCAGGCGGTGCAAAAGCCCACTTTAATTCTAGCCCCCAATAAAACTTTAGCGGCGCAACTTTATGCTGAGTTTAAAGACTTATTTCCTGAGAATGCCGTGGAGTACTTCGTTAGCTATTATGACTATTATCAGCCCGAGGCCTATGTGCCGGCGCGCGATCTGTTTATTGAAAAAGATAGTGCCATCAACGAAGAGATCGATAAATTGCGGCATGCGGCAACGCGCTCTTTATTAGAACGCAATGACGTGATTATCGTTGCTAGTGTGTCTTGTATCTATGGTTTGGGTTCACCAGAGGCCTATCATGGTTTGTTGGTGGCGGTAAACGTCGGTCAAGAGATTGCTCGTGATAATATGCTGACCGATCTGGCGAAGATTCAATACGAGCGCAATGACTATGATTTTCACCGCGGCACCTTTCGAGTGCGTGGTGATACGGTTGAAATTTTTCCTGCTCATGAAGACGAACGTGCGATTCGCATTGAGTTTTTTGGTGATGAGGTGGAGGCGATTTATGAGATGGATCCCTTGCGTGGGGTGCGGCTTAATCAATTAGATAAGGTGGCAATTTATCCGGCAACTCACTTTGTCACCTGGGAAAAACAGCGTGAAAAAGCGGTGGATCTGATTGAAAAAGAATTAGAACTGCGACTTAAGGAACTGACAAGTTTAGGAAAATCTGTGGAGGCTTACCGTCTAGAGCAACGCACCCGTTATGATTTAGAATTGTTGCAAGAGATCGGTTTTTGCAAAGGCATCGAGAACTACTCACGTCATCTAACCGGTCGTAATGAAGGAGATGCGCCACCTACTTTGTTTGATTATTTTGGGGATGATTGGTTGTTGGTGGCGGATGAAAGCCACGTCAGCATCCCGCAGGTGGGGGCTATGTACAAAGGGGACCGTGCCCGTAAACAAAATTTGGTTGAGTATGGCTTTCGTTTGCCTTCAGCCATGGACAATCGACCGCTGCGTTTTGAAGAGTTTGAAGACAAGGTGCATCAATGTATTTATGTATCTGCGACGCCTGCGGCCTATGAGTTAGAGAAGTCCATCGGCGTGATTGTAGAGCAGTTGATTCGTCCGACTGGTTTGATAGATCCCAAGATTGAGGTGCGTCCCGTCGAAACGCAGGTAGATGATTTGCTTGAAGAGATTCGCCTGCGGGTTGAATTGAATGAACGGGTATTGGTCACCACCTTAACCAAGCGCATGGCGGAAGACCTGACGCAATACTATGAAGAACTCGGCATTAGAGTGCGTTACTTGCATTCGGACATTGATACCCTAGAGCGTGTAGAAATTCTGCGCGATTTGCGTTTAGGTGAATTTGATGTGTTGGTAGGCATTAACCTATTGCGCGAAGGTTTAGATCTGCCCGAAGTTTCGCTTGTGGGCATACTTGATGCCGACAAAGAAGGTTTTCTCCGTTCAGAGCGTTCTTTGATCCAGACCGTGGGGCGGGCGGCTCGACATCTTAACGGAACGGTCTTGATGTATGCGGATAAGATAACGAATTCGATGGATAAGGCGATTAGTGAGACCAATCGGCGTCGCGATATTCAGACGGCTTATAATAAGAAGCATAAGATTACGCCTCAGAGTGTGAAGCGCAATATTGAAGGGTCCATGCAGGCGCCTGAAGAGGCCGATTATGTGAACATTGATATTCCTGATTCTAAGAAAACGGCCAAACTGGCTGTCGCCGATATCCCTAAAGAAATCGAACGCCTCACTAAAGAAATGAAAACATTAGCCAAAGAGATGGACTTTGAAAAAGCGGCTGAGCTGCGTGATCAAATCAAATCTTTGAAACAGCTGGAGTTGAAACTGGGCGTTAGCATTTAGTTTTTGGTGATTTGCATTCTGGCTGTCTTCAAACAATCTTTTTAAGGTTAAACATTTAACCATTTCCGCCGATAGACCTTTTGTTCGGAGGAAATCTATTATGATAAACAGTATTGTTAGCACTTCAAGCCTATCACAGGTGGCAATTCAAGCCACAGGTTATCAGAGTAATTTATTGAGAATTACTGAAATAGGATTGCGGCCGATTCAGGTGTTTAATGGTCCTTTTATTCGAGGCTCCTCTCAACGCGGCGTCAGCAGCGCCAGATGGGATTATAGCAGATCTTTTATGATTACTCAGAATCCCATTAGCGCCAAATTATTTGCGCGTCATATGCCTGACTATCAGGTTCAAGCGGGATGTGAGAATAAGCCTGTGACCAATATTAATTGGTATGAGGCAACTAGTTTTGCCGAAAGACTTAGTTGGAGCACGGGGGTATATTTCTCATTGCCGACAAGTAATCAATTAGCGCGCGCGCTACAGGGACCGGCTGTAAATTTAACGAGAGAATTCTATTTTGACAGGTTTGATATGTTAAATCATACAGTAGGGAATAGTTATGAAAATCATTTTCTTGAATGGGGCGGAAAAATTTTTACGAGTACGGACCAAATGATCGATTTGTGGCATGCGAGTGGCGGTAACCCTATCTACGCCTATCGAGTTTTCGCAACGCCAGAAGGAAATATACCTCTCTTAGATATTCTGACAGATGAATCCCAACGTCGCACCCTGGCTGATACTAGTACGGACAAGCCCTATGGTTGGGGGATTCGTAGCCCTCGTGGCTTGATTGAAGAGTGGGGCCGTCGGGTTAACGCCCGTGTTGCTTATCGGGAGGGTACTCCTCAGGTGACTTATGGTCGTCTGCCTTCGCATGATTCAGCCTATGCTTCTCAGACGCGTGCCCGGGTTTCTAGTCTTCAACTCCGATCGCCCGATGAGAGGGATCCGCAGTTAGGGTTCCGTCTGGTTGTCGAGCTCGGCTAAAGATTGCCCTCAGGTCACATCCACGCCATAATGCCGGCGTGGATGTGACGGAAAAAATCAAAACCTTTCCCAATAGTCCGGGGGTTTACCGCATGAAAAGTGAGCGGGGGACTATTCTTTATATTGGGAAGGCCAAAGATCTGCGGAAGCGGGTCAGCAGTTATTGGACGAAGCAGGCTCAGGATCGTATCCAGATTGAGCCGCTGCTCAAGCGCACCAAAGACGTCGACTTTATTGTTACAGATACTGAGAAGGAAGCGCTGATTCTTGAAAACACACTCATCAAGAAGCATAAGCCTAAGTATAATATTGAACTGCGGGATGATAAGAGTTTTCCTAGTATCAAGCTCTCGATTCAAGATGAATATCCCCGTATTTACTACACCCGTGATTTAAAAAAAGATGGCAGTTTGTTTTTTGGGCCCTACGCCTCGGCCTTTGCGTGTCGGCAGGTGGTGGATTATGTCGAAAAATATTTTCAGTTGAGAACCTGTTCTGATCACGAATTAGTCAGTCGCAAACGTCCGTGCATTCAATATCAGATCGATCGTTGTTCTGCACCGTGTGTGGGTAAGATTGATAAAGCGGCCTACCAAATGATTGTCGCAGAAGTCTGTTTATTGCTGGAAGGCAAGGGGGAGCGCTTGCGTGCGACCATGGTTGAAAAAATGGAGCAGGCCAGTGAGTCCTTAGCCTTTGAACAGGCTGCTCATTACCGTGATTTGCTGGGCGATCTCGATAAAACTTTAGAACAGCAAAAGATGGTATCGCATCGTGGGGAGGAGCGCGACTTTATTGGCTTCTATCGCGAGGGCGAAGCCGGAATGATTGCCGTGCTGCAAGTCCGCGCGGGCAAGGTGAGTGATAGTTCTTGGTACCCGTTTAAAAAGCTCGTGGAAGATAATGATGTCATCGAGAATTTCATCACGCAGTATTATCAAGTCGGCCACTATATCCCGCCAGAGATCTATGTGTCGGATACTTTAAGCCATGAGCTGTTATTGAGTGAATATTTAAGTGAATGCTCGGACCGTAAAGTTGCTATCAAGCAACCCAAGCGCGGTGAGAAGAAAGACTTATTAACGCTGGCGATTAAAAACGCGGAAGAAGCTTTCCGCCAACAGACGGATAAGCAGGCGAACCGCGAGGCGGCTTTAGAATATTTGCAAGAACGACTTCAGTTGACACGTTTTCCGCGGCGGATGGAGTGTTTTGATATTTCCAATATTCAAGGTAAGCAGCCAGTGGGTTCGATGGTGTCTTTTAAGGAGGGGGAACCGGATAAGAGTTTTTACCGACGGTTTAAAATTAAGACCTTGCCGGACGAGCCCAATGATTATGCGATGATGAACGAGGTCTTAACGCGAAGATTCAAACGGGCCGTAGGGGCGCAATTTATTGCGCCTTCAAATGGCGATCAAGTGGCGGGCGTCATGCATGACGCCCCTACGGCTACCAATCAAGACAAATGGTCCTTGCCAGATCTCCTGGTCATCGATGGCGGTAAGGGCCAACTCAACATTGCCAAGCAAGTTTTGATCGATCTCGATATTCTCAATGTCGACTTGTGTTCCCTTGCCAAGCCCAAGGAGGGTGAAGACCGCGATAAGGTCTTTATTCCGGGGCGCGCGAACCCCATCTTGCTGCCTAAAAACTCCCAGGCCCTCCATCTGCTGATGGCCCTGCGTGATGAGGCGCACCGTTTTGCCATTACCTTTCATCGGAGTCTCCGCCAGAAGAAGCTACAAAGCTCTCTTCTCGATGAGATTGCAGGGATTGGCCCTGCCAAGAAAAAGGCCCTGCTCAAGCATTTTGGCAGCCTGAAACGGGTCAAAGAGGCCAGTTTAGAGCAATTATCAGCGGTTTCTGGGATTACGAATGCGTTGGCCGAGGTTATTTATCAGGCCTTACATAACCCGTAATTCGTAGGGGCGAATCTTGTATTCGCCCT
>JAJFLM010000080.1 GCA_021772655.1 Deltaproteobacteria bacterium | reverse complement strand
CGAATGGGCACCATACGGCTTCGATGCAAACAACGCCCAACTCAATGATCTTAAAGCAGGCGTCGCAAAGCTCGCTAAAAGATGGAAGCCCCGGAAGAAAAAGAACAAAACCGCCTGAAAACAAATCACCGTACGCTTACGAAGCATCTTTTAAAAGACGGATGAATCCGACCTGTGTACGCTGCTTGTCTGCGCGAAGGTGTTTGCGCATATCTTCGGTTATTTCGATAAATTCAGGCCCGACCATACCCGGATTCTACGGGCGGATAGCTGAAAACGCTATCCAGTGTGTTCAGGTTTTGGATTCTATTCAGAGGTTTTCACGATACGGTTTTGATTTTCGAGATGCCGTTTACAAAAAAAAGATGTGATGGCTTGGTATGTTGCTACGTTATTGCGGCTCAAGCCTATCTGAATCATCATAGAGATCATATTAGCATATCAAGGTCGGGCTTTGCAGCTTCATACGCTGCGGCAAATACGTCTCGCCCCATGTCATCTTCTGTGCAGGTACAGCAAAAGAATTGCCGTGCCTGCGGTACGGGGCATTCAACGAGAACAAGGGACCGGCTCCGCGTCAGACCCTTGCTCCCGGCAAATGCCATACACCGCTCCGCTACTCAAACCTCCGGCTTGCCCGTGCTTATGTCCTGACCTGCGGCAAAGCGGAGGCCAGCGTTGCCGCTCAGGACGCCGGGACGAGACCTGCCCCGAAAAGCGGACCGACAGTTCCTGGCGTTGCGGACCCAGGAACCGCCGCGTAGAACGAGGAACTGGTTATCCTCTTGTCCGGAAGCTGAACGGGCTAAACCGCTTTTGTCCGCATCCTCATGGCTGTCAGACCACACATCCTCACACCATTCCCAAACATTGCCGTGCATATGCCATATTCCCCAGTTATTCGGAGTAAATCCGCCTCCCTTTACCGGCACCGTCCTTTGGCGGCCCTCGCGTTTTGGCACGTCCCCATAAGGATGATTACCGTCGTAATTTACCTCGTCTGGTGTAATCGACAGACCACCGTGCGACACACCAACAGACGGATTAAATGGTGTTGTTGATCCCGCCCGGCACGCATATTCCCACTCGGATTCAGACGCTAATCGACAGGAAAAACCCGAAACCAGCTCGTTCAAACGTTTTACAAACGATTGTGCATCATACAAGTTTACTTGCTCAACAGGACCATCCGGAGATTTAAACTGCGATGGATTCGATCCCGTCACCGCCTCATATAAATCCTGACTCACCGCCGTATCAAATAACCAGAATCCCGACGTAAACGTAACCCCAACCTCCGGACTTTCGTTATCAAAACGTTCTCCCTCGTCTTCTGGAGACCCCATCAAAAAACGACCGGGCGGGCAATAACGCAAAACTTGTGTGACTCCGGCGTAGGTGAAGGAGGACCATTTTCCATATGAATCCGTACCGAACTCATCTGCCCATTCTGGTGCTGTCGTGCTGCCCCAAATATTTTTCCATTCCGGGGAAAGGCGCTTTGGAGCCGAAGGTTTTTGCTTCTGTTGCCGCCAAGAGACAAAGGCCTCTTCGAAATCTTTAGCTGCCTTTAACTCCGGCAAGGTCCACTGCACAGCATCAAATATTGCACCGGATATGAGTGCGCCAGAAAACTGTGCGCCGTGAATGCGAGCGCCCGTAAAATCAAAGCCTTCCAGTTTGCTGTCCGCAAAATCGACTGTTTCGAAATTCAGATAGCGCAGGTCACGCGCCGGGTCGAGCCCGGATGTCTTAACAAGAGAAATAAAGCCAGTTTCTGGGGTCTCTTCCAACGCCTGTAATTTCTGATTATAGATATTCATTTTCGAGCCAGACAGTCCTATCGGTTAGCCGCAATTCACAGTCGCTTTGTGGCACGAGAACACAATTTCTTCATCGTCATCTGGTTCCTCGTTGTCCGGTCCATGATGCAATTCGGCCACCTTGCTTTTATGGATTAGACGTTTTGCCAGTTCTCTTTTTATCTGATTGTTTTTTATGCCGTCAGGACACTCAAGCAACTTCATATTTGCGATATGCGCCGTCAAGGTACTGTCCAGCATGGGCAGAGGGTCATCTGTTTGGGAAGATTTGAACGTTAGAATTCTTTTCTCCGTAAGGTGAAATTGGTCGTTCAAAACACCGAGGGAGTCCACCGCTGAAAGTTCCACGAAACAATCGTAATTGCCACCACTAACCCTTGCGATAGCGCCATCTACATGTCGCCCGGTCCGCCAATCATCGTAATTTAGCTCCATGGAAGCGATTTCGGGATTAATGTTTGTCACTCTCACAGCCACCTTCGAAAATCCAAACTCATAACCCTCACGCAGATGGTCGTTGGATTTCATGGCAACGCGCAAATGCACAGGCACTCCGGGCTCTTCATTTGGCTTTTGCCTCAGGTCTGTCATTTCAACAGAGTATAGAAGGGGGGCGATGCTTTCCGGCGATGATACCCCAACCCCCCATGGTAAGTCAGGCTGGTTACTTGTTGTTTTGGGTGTGGGAGTGTCATTAACATGAGCGGGGTTTTGGTTTGGAATAATCGCTGCCGCAACGGATGCAGATTGAACAGCTTGCTCTTCGGTGGCAGAGGAGGTTTGCGAGGATTCTGAACTTTTGCTTTTTTTCTCTTCTTCCAATATCCACTGATAGGCTTCTTGAAGAGTTTGGCCTAAAAACTCAACAAGCAAATCCTCAACGAATTCGTTACATGCCTTTCTAAAACTTTCCTTCCTTTGTTTTTCTTTGCGGTTTCCGTAGTTTTTCTCACTTTGAACAGACGGCAAGTACATCCAGTATAGGACCTTGATATAGTGATTTATGGCACCTTTTGGGCCTTTCTCACCTTCTTTAGAAGATGTTCGCCCTAAATTTCCATCTAAACTCATCCATTTTTTATCATCCTCATCTACAGCCTCAGCTTCAACAAGGTCGGTATGCCAAACTTCTAATTCTTTTCGGTAAATTATCCTTTTAAAGAATGAGGAAATCTTATTGCGGACTTCCTGATTTTTCTCTTTGCCAAAACTGACTATTATGGAGAAATATTTTGGGGGAACGACCGCCATTTTGTACGCCAAACAGCCTATCAATTAGAGGTTTTATGATGATATTGAAAAATGGTATTAAATAAAAGTCGTTAACGGCGTATCAGCCGTAGGGGCAGGAATCTCCACACCATTTTTATAGTACAAGGCAGAGGTTGTTTCCCCGGTTTCTGAATCTCTATAAATAATTGCAGGTTTTCCACCACTCCTATGATACTGGTTGTTTACTATCCAAGCTTCATAATAAATAACCCCGGTCTCAGTATCACGGTTGATAACTGCGGGGCCATTCTCCCTGAATAGTTTTCCGTTCCTGCACCACGTGGCGTGGCAAACCCTGCCATTTGTTTCATCGAATTCAACATAAGAAGGCCCGTTTATACGGTGATCGTTATCTTCACCGTTTAGATACCAACTCTTTGAAATTACTCGACCCGAACCGCCATAGCCGATTTCAGCAGGTCCATTCTTTCTGCCCGCAATGCCATGATCATAGTATTTTTCTTCACTTACCTTGCCATTGCGGGCGGCGAAGATTGTAACTGCGGGTCCATCCGATCTATGGATTTGACCGTCCATTCTCCACGTTTCTTTGCGGCGAAAGCCCGTTTTATCTAGATTCTGAATTGTGACTGAATACTCTTCTTCCATTATCCCTCTGCTGTTTGAGCAAAGCATGATAACATATTACATATTAATTGTGTATATTAAAATAATATCGTCTGATCAAGAAAAATTGCTTGTAAGTTCTCGCGATTTTTCAGCAGTAAAACACCTGTAAAAGCGCCGTAAATACACAATGTTTACGCAATAAATACCTGTTTGACAGCGCTTTTTTACGTTGGCTGAAATGTACTTGTGAGGCGGAAAACGGTTTCCGACCACGATAACATAAGGAGCCAACCTATGGTGATATGCCCCTCTTGCCTGATATGTGGACGCCGGAAATGGGCAGGCACATGTTGGGACTGTCCGGCGCGGTGGCTGCCAACGCTGAAATTCTACAAAAAACCCGAAGGCCATAGTGTTAAAGAAGACGAGTTTCTCCAGATTGGCGATCTGGAAAAGAAAGGGGCGGAGAAATGAGGCTTCGCCCCAAGCTGAATTCAGCCTTCAACATAAAACCCAGTGCGAGTGAAGCGGAAATACTTGCCGTTCTGCGTAAATCGCATGAACACACGCTCAACCAGAAAC
>JAJFLM010000079.1 GCA_021772655.1 Deltaproteobacteria bacterium | reverse complement strand
CCGATGTCACCTGCAGGTACGTCTGTACGGTGCCCGATGTGTCGGGCTAATTGTGTCATGAAAGACTGGCAGAAGCGCATGACTTCTAAGTCTGATTTGCCTTTTGGATCAAAATCGGCACCGCCTTTGCCGCCACCCATGGGAAGTCCGGTCAGAGAATTTTTAAACACTTGTTCAAAGGCCAAAAATTTCAATACCCCCAGATTGACGGAGGGGTGAAACCGTAATCCTCCTTTATAAGGGCCCAAGGCATCATTTTGTTGGATACGCCAACCACGGTTGAAATGGGCCTGGCCCCGATCATCGATCCAGGGCACCTTAAATTCAATGACACGATTAGGGCGCGCGATATTCTCAAGCACACGCCATTGTTGGTACCTGGGATTTTGTTCAATCACCGGTGAGACACTTTCGGCAACCTCTTGGACAGCCTGAAAATATTCCGGTTCCACAGGTTGTCCCGTGGTGAGGTTATTCATAAATTGCTGAGTAAAGCGGGTATCCCTGCTTGAGGCGAGTAGTGCTGAGTTAGTGGCGAACGTGAACGACGGCGATAATGCCGCAAAATGTAAGGACATTTGGACCCCTCCCGATGTTTATCCACGTGAGCGTCAATGTCGCCTTCGTGGGATATGGTTAATTCCCACATCAACCCTGGGTGTAATTCGGGCGAAGGACACAAAAGTTGTGTTTTTTATTGCCTTAAAATCCGTAAAACTTGTGAAGGGAAAACTGCTTTAGGTGAAATTAATAGTCCCTAAAAACTGCTTGAAAGGGCGGAAGTAAAGATCAAATTGTTCAGCCGGGAAGCTAGCAGTCATGTTCACAGCCGTGCCATCTTTAATGAGACTGACTTGAACCTGTCTGACCACTTGGCCGTCTTTTTTGATGTTCTTCATTTGCTCTTCGTTACCTTGTCCTAGCATTTGTTTCATAGCAGAAACATCCCAAGAGCAAATCATCAGCATCGCAGGGACGCTATTGACTTCAATTTGACGTTCGTCTTCAATTTTAAAATCTTTGATACCACGTTTGGCGACCGCTTCTTTGATACGTTCAAAGTAGTCAGCCAAGGTAATTTCTTGAGCTAAGGTCTCTTTAGTGAGGATCACGTTGGGTTTTACGTTTTTGTCCGGGGACGGTAACGTAAAGGTGATCATACCTTGGTCTTGCCAGTTATCGGGAGTATCAAATGTAATCTTGCCTAAGTTGTATTGTGCCATAAGTGTTTCTCAAAATATCACTGAGTCCGAAAAGTGTAAATAAAAATCAATCCTTACCACCAAAAAAGACTTGGATGCCAAGGAAAGGTCTAATAGGTGTCACCGATTGAGCGGTGCGCGTCGTGACGTTTTCGGAATAGGTTTCACAATCGCCGGTGCTGTAGTTGCAGTCATAACCGGATTCGATTTGTGTGCTGGTAGCTAATTGACTCCAATGTCCAATCCCAACTCCAAGTGTGAGTGCGACACGTGGAGCTAAGCGCAAGCCCAGCTCGGTGCGGCCACTAAAGCCAACGCCTAAGATGTCAGGGCTGAAAGCCGGGCCAGCCATCAAACGCCAAAAAACATGAGGGCTTTCGATGCCAAAGCCAGCTTGTGGGGTAAACCCCAGCCAATGGCTTGCATTGGAGGCGCTATAGAGTCCAGAAGCATCAAGGGAGAATAAACCTCGGGTCCGATCTTGGCTGAAACGAACATCCATGCCGAGATGTACGGCAGCTCCAAAACCTGCAGATCCTCGTTGATAACGATTTCCTGGAATAATATCAGCGCCGGCGTGTGCCCCAGCATAACCACGTACGGTATTGCCACCCATGCATCTGTTTTCGGTTAGGGTGGGGTAGAAGTTGTGGAAAATTGTTAATATTTAGGAATCCTTGCTTTTCTGGCCAATATCCGCATGATGGCCGGCTTATGGATGCCATGAAAGTCAGACCCTCGTCCGCGGGGATGCGTTTAGATCTTTTTTTAAAGGAACACATGCCCAACTGTTCTCGGAAGCAGGCAAAACGTTTGCTTGATGGGGGCTTGGTGCGAGTGAATGGACGTAAAACGGTGATTGCCTCTTGGGAGCTTCAATCCGGTGATAAAATCGAAGTTGCCGAAGATTCTGATACGGGTGTGGATGTTGCTAAGTATTTCTTAAAAGTTGTTTTCGAAGATAACTTTCTATTGATCGTTGAAAAAGATGCCGGCATTGCTTGTGAAACTTCCCCTTTAGATTTGAAGCCTTCTTTGGTGCAAATTGTGAATGCCTATTTAAAGAAGCAAAATCCCGGTATTGTTAAACCCTATTTGGGATTGATTCATCGTTTGGATAAAGAGACCTCGGGATTAATGGTTTATTCAAAGAAACCCGTAGCTAATCGCATCTCTAAGCAGTTTAAAGACCACACGATTCAACGTCGTTATCATGCTGTGGTGCATGGCCAGGTAGATCGGGAGAACGGGGCCATTTCGACTTATCTTGATAAAGTAGATCAACCCGGTGGGGCTAAGATGATGGTTGTGAAAAGAACTCCCGACGCTAAGAAGGCGGAAACTTTATTTCGTGTTATTGAGCGCTATAGCCAGGCCAGTTTATTAGAATTGATTCCTAAGACAGGGCGAACTCATCAACTGCGAGTTCATTTAGCCCATCTCGGTCATCCCATTGTGGGCGATAAGCTTTATGGCAACAAAAACCGTGTGGCAGGTTTGAATATGAAACGACAGGCTTTGCATGCATCGGTTTTAGGTTTTGTTCATCCGGCAAGTGGTAAGAAGCATAAATTTGAAAGTGACTTGCCGAAGGATCTGCGTCAGTTGGTAGATCGCTTGCGCACAGGTTGATCAAGTTTACAGAACTTCAGAAAAAAAGCCCGCGATTGCGGGCTTTTTTTGGTCATGCGTGAATTTTTTAAGTACTAATTCTTGTAGGTCAATGCCAAGGCTAAGCCGGAGCCGAGACCTTTCACCAGGCTCGCAGCGACCCAGCTTAAGGTAAGAGACAAGGGAATCGGCATATAGCAGTAGGTCCCTAATTGAATGGTCCCCAATAATAGTCCGATGAGCAAACCAAAGCGAAACCCTTCGCCGATACCTTTGGCTTCATAGTGTCGGCTAAAAATGACAGTTATAACAAGCGAGAATAATATTTGGCTCGCGAGCATGAATGCCATATTGTGCTCGCTCTGAGGTCGCCAGAGATGTGCGGTTTGTTCATAGATATCTTTTAAGAGTTGTCCGTGAATCAAGAAATCCGAAACAAATACAAAAACAAACACGGCAATTGTTGCCAGGATACAGCGTTTAGTATTCATAGTCCCCCCCTATTTTTTTATGAATCTGTGTCTTTAGTTTCCGGTGGTGGAGCGACCCATTTTACGGGTCGTGTGTGAATTGTCATGTCGCCGTGAATGACTACTTGGCACGCCAGCCGGCGTTCAGATGGTATTCCGCTTAACTTATGATCTTCCATCAGAGTTCGCGGATGAATCTGGGAAGCCTTAGTGATTTCCACTTGGCAAGAACCGCACAAGCCATTGCCACGGCAATTCAAGGCCTGATAGATGCCGGAATACAATTCAATTTTATTGGCTTTAGCAACTTTACGTAAATTCATGCCCGCATTGACACAAACAGTCTTACCTTCTTTTTCAAATGTAATATATGGCATGATTTCCCCAGCAGAATTTGCTTTGATGAGCCGTAAAATGAGTGATTAGACCGAGAATGATTCCCCACAGCCGCAGGTTGTTTTGGCATTAGGGTTTTTAACTTCAAAGCCTGACTTGGTGAAGTCTTCTACATAATCCACGGTGGAACCTTTTAAGTATTCAAGGCTCATTTTATCGATGATCACAGAGACATCGCTTTCATGAAGGACAATATCCCCATCGCGTTTTTCATCGAACATAAAATTATAAGAGAAGCCCGAGCAGCCACCGCCTTGAATATAGATTCTTAAGGCTTTGTCTTGATGCTCTGGTTTAGAGGCAATGAAATTGCGAGTTTTATTTAATGCGTTGTCTGTCAGCTGAACGGTTTGCAGTTGGCTGGGATCAACGACTTCTGAGCGGGCTTCCATGGATGATTTCCTTTTGTAAACAATGAATAATCTTCTTAAATAATAGGAGAGCCAGCTAGGGGTGTCAACTCTCACCGGCGTTTCTAGGCTTTTGTTGGTTCTTTTGTACAATGGCGGTATTGCGCTGCAAACCAGCCGCTTTAACGCGTTTGATTGGGCTCTTGCGAAATTTCTCTCTAAAGGCCGTTTCGTCTAGCTGTGCGAGCTCTGAGAGTCGTGGGTGCAATAAGCCTTCGCGAGGCTTGAAGCGAGGTTCCTGGCTGAGGGCCGGGGCTTTATTCCAAGGACAGACTTCCTGACAAATATCGCAGCCTACCACATGTTGACCGATGGCTTCATGGAATTCAGTCGCGATATCTCCTCGATGTTCAATGGTGAGATAGGCAATGCACCGGTTGGAATCGAGTTCATAGGGAGCGATGGCATCGGTCGGGCAGTGATCTATGCATAATTGGCAATGCCCGCAATGATCGGTTTCAGGGGTATCAGGAGCTAGGTCTAAGCTACAAAGAATTTCTCCTATGAAGAAATAAGACCCCTGTTGACGGTTGATGAGTAGCGTATTTTTACCGATCCAACCGAGGCCTGCGGAGGCGGCATAACTTCGTTCTAAGATAGGTCCGGTATCGACATAGGCTTTAAGTTCAGCTGTCTCGTCGATTTCTTGGCGAATAAAATCTTCCAGCTCTTTTAGTTTAGCTAAGACAATATCGTGATAATCGTCACCCCAAGCATAGCGTGAAATCCAACCGCGTTCCGGGTCATCGCACTCAATAGATTTAGGTTCGCCGCCATAATAATTCATGCCACAACAAATAATACTTTTGGCATTTTCTAGTAAGCGTCGCGGATCAGCACGATCATCACGACGTCGTTGTAAATAGGTCATGCTGGCGTCGCGGCCTTGCTGAATCCATTGATCAAAAAAAGGTAAATCTTTGTGCGGTAAAGCGGGGGTGATGCCGACTAAATCAAAACCAATTTCTTGAGCTTTTTTCTTAATCAATTTTGTGGTAGATTGTTTATCCATGAAATTTTTACAGAAAGAGTTTTTTTAATATGCCAAAGATAGAACAATACACCACGACTTTAGAAAAGATATTTATTTATACAGACTCCGTGCGCACTTTTAGGCTGCGTTTTCCGGAAGGTAAGGGTTTTGCTTTTCAGCCAGGACAGTTTTGCATGGTTGAGGTTCCTAATGGAGAGCGCCCTAAGAAAAAGGCCTATTCTATCGCTTCACCCGCCTATGAGACGGGGTTTTTAGATCTTAATGTTAAGCATGTCGAGGGTGGTTTGGCCACCGATTGGTTTTGGACTTTGAAAGAGGGTGATGAGGTTCGTGTGGGCGGTCCCTATGGAAATTTCTTTATGCCCTCACTGGATAAAGATATTGTGTTTGTCTCTACCGGAACGGGGGTTGCTCCGTTTAGAAGTATGCTTTATCAATTATACCATGACCAACCTGATTTTGATGGCGAGGTCTGGTTCATTTTTGGAACACGTTATGAAAATGAAGTGTTCTATGATGATGAGTGGAAAGCTTTTGCAGCTAAGTATCCTAAGTTTCATTATATTCCTACTATCAGCCGCCCAGAGAATTGGACAGGCCAACGAGGCTATGTTCAACAAGCTTTGAAGGAATGTGTTCCCGACTTACCCAATAAAAATATCCTAGTTTGTGGACTGACACCTATGATTGAAGGGGTGCAGAAAGTGGCCGAAGAGATGGGCGTGGATCCGAAACAAGTTCACTTTGAAAAATACGGTTAGTGCTTAGACTTCAGCAATCAATCGTGAGCCTAAAGGATGAGAGCCACCATTGGGGGCGAAGATGCGTGCGGCTGTTTCTTGTCGTCTAATTTGTTCATTGAAGGCGGTTAAGATAATGGCCTTGCGGGTTTCAAAATTAAAATATTTTGGCGAACAGCATTCATGTGCTGCTAAGTGCTTGATCAGATCATCAGGTTTATGGCCAATTAAGTAAAGTAAGCGGCCGGCATAAGCATCAGCATAGCTTTCTTCTTCACGGCGCAGTTCATTGATGCGGCCCCAATCCATGTCTTCGGCATTCCGCCCAATCAAAAAGTCACTAATTAAATGACCCCATTCATGAGCTAACACCCCCGCAATTAAGTCAGGATTACTTTGGTTTTTGCGGACAAACTCAGTGCCTAAAAATACTTTATTACCGTCTTGTTTACCGGGGATATGAGGCATGGCCATCGCAGTGATGTCTTCTGCAGGGATAATGTAGCCTTTGTGACGACTGGCGCGTTTGATCTTGTCTTCTAGCCAACCGACCAAGCCACGTTGGCTGAACAGTTTCATCAATTCAGGATCTTTAGAAATATCCGCGGGTGAGGGTGGTTTTTCGCCAAAGTTTTTTTGTTGGAGGCCGTCACTGGGCGCAGCTCCGCGGCGCGCCGTTTTGCGGAGCTGGGAGCCTAAATTTCTTGCGTTCAAGTCTATCTTATCTATCCGTGACATAAGGGCTTTTTACACCTCTCCATCCATATGTATCGGCATATTTGACGCTTAAGTTGTGTTTTGGCAAGAGATTTGGAGCACCGTTTTAAAAAACATTAATAATATTAAATAGTTATACTTATTCAGCACTTAAAAAAACGCATTAGCAACAATCTTGACTTGGCTGCCGATCATTAATAGTCCTACAATATTGTTTGGAACCTTAGGAGGTCTTAACTTATGTCACAGCTCAGTGAAACACCGCTTGAACGTCGTAAACATGCTCGCTTGGATATTGCCTTGTCAGTCAGCTATGTGGTGAAAGACGAGGATGGTGAGGTCACGGAGATGGCTGAGGCTATGAGTAGTGATATCAGCGCGACAGGGATCCGTCTGATGACGCCTACGCCCTTAGAGAATGGTTCGACCTTGGATATTGAGATTACGATTGAAGGACAAATGGGTGAGCCTGTGTATGCGACCTGCGAAGTTATGTGGCAGAACCAAATCTCAGATCATAGTTATGAAATTGGTGCCGTGATTCGTTACATTGAAGAAGACGATAAGCGCCGTTTCTTAGATTTTGTTTTTACTCAAATGAGTCAACTTGTTGGGATGACGTCTAATCAGGTTCACTAACAATTAAACGAGAATGGCATGGCTAGGTAGTTTGTCAGCTTGTTCTTCATCAAGACGTTCTTTGTCTTCCGCAATATCGCCAATCATTTTAGCTTGCTGCAAGTCTGTTGTGGCTGCGTTTTCCACGGCGGTGGATTGTGGTAAGTCAACGGTCATGCGTGATTGATTGCGCATCGCAAGTTGACCCGGGCCAGAGATATCATTCACTTGTTTGTAATTTGCGCTTAGCATGTTGGCCTGTGGCCCTTGTGCCTGTAGTAAGGGGGCGCTGCCTGGTGCCTCAGGTAAGTTATTGGGGATGCCAACATTGCCTTTGGCCAAGTTAGCCGAAATACGTTTCACGTAGTTTTGTGTTTCTTTGAATGGTGGGATGCCGCCGTATTTTTGTACATTGCCAGGGCCAGCATTATAAGCGGCTAAGGCTTTCTTAGTATCACCACCAAACATCTTCAGCATTTGTGAAATATACTTAGTGCCACCATCAATATTTTGCTCGATGTTGTAAGCGTCTTTTACGCCCAAGTCTTTGGCCGTTTCTGGCATCAGCTGCATGAGTCCTTGTGCGCCACAGTGCGAAGTGGCATCTGGTTGGAAAGCACTTTCTTGTTTGATGATGGAAAGGACTAAATTTTGTGGGACATTGTATTTTTGTGAAGCCTGTTTGACAGCATTTTGAATCCGGTCTTTCGTCGAGGAGCTGTTAGGGCCCTGCATGATATCTTCCAGCTGACTCGCGAAGGAATTACTAGACTCGGGGCGCATACGACTCTGGTTCGCCCGCGTTTGGGGTTGTTCCATCGCACCAAGTTGAGCAGCAAAACTTTTGGGTCCCAGGTTAGACATGACATCTATATTATATGCAGGATTTATACCAAGAGGAACCCAAAATAAACCTAATGATTTTAATGAGTTATATATTAACAGAATTTTTCTTTGGGGGCTAGGTACCCCAGGATGGGACTTTTAGTCTCAGTCTTTACAATTCTGATAGATTCGCCTTACAATGGCAGGCATGTGAAAGAAACGATAACGCTGCAATCAGGAGGTGCCTATGGTGCAAAGGGTTGAATCCTTACCCTATTCAAAGCTCGTTCACGAACTTTCAAGTCTTTCGGTCAATTCAGACCAACCTATTTTATCACTTTATCTTCACAGTCACGGACATGATCTCAATCATCGAAAACAGGTACGTGTTTTCATGGAACAGTTCCGCCGTGCGCCTGAGATTATGAAGCTGGTGGATCAGGAGAGTGTTTGGAAAAAACACTTGAAGGCCATTGAGCAGAGTGCCGAAGAATTCCTTAATTCTAAAGAGAAGTCTCTATTTCATGGGGTTGCTTTTTTCGCGTCAGAGACTATGACTGATGTCTTGTCCTTTGCGTCGGAGCAACCCTTGCCCAATGATTATTACTTGTTGGATATTCCGGCCCTAGGGCCCTTGATGCAGTTGGGGCACAACGGTACAAGTGTTGCCAATAGTGTGGATCATGAGATGAGTTCGCTGGAGCGTATTGCCAGTGGCCATGGAACCACAATGCGGACAGATGTCTATCAGGCACTCAATCAAGGGCAGGTGGATACTTTGTTATTGCAGCCTGATTTAGATGAAAAAGGTGTGATAGCGTTATCAACGCATACCATCTTAGAGCAATTCCGACAAAATTCACCCTATGATGGTGACCGCGTTAGCGTAGCGCCGTTGCGCGAAATTCTGGTGTATGAAACCTTACGCCATAAGGGTCGCGTGCAGTGGTTGCAGGGTGCGATGAATGGCAGTACACCTCAATTTGGAATCCTGTACCGCGGCAAAAGCCGGCATTAAAAACAGGTATCTAGTTTGATGAAGAAGGGGCTCCGTAAGGGGCCCTTTTTTTATAGGTGATTAAGTAATCGCTTCGCGCTCATCACTGCCGAAATAATCATTGTCCAATAAGATACCAGCTGCTCCAGAAGCAATAGCGGCTTGGGCGACAGCGCGAGCGACGGCTTGGTGGACGCTTGGGTCAAGCGGGTCTGGAATTAATTCTTTGTCCGGGGCCCGTAGGGCAATGGTTTCAGCGGCAGCCAGATACATTTCTTGTGTGATGCGGGTCACGCGACTATCAATCGCGCCCTTTAAAATTCCGGGGTAGCCCAAAAGATTATTGACGCGGCTGCCATCACTCGCAAAAGCGGCACCGGCGGCCAGAGCATCTTCAATCGCAATTTCTGGATGCGGATTAGACAGAGCTAAAATGACTTGGCCTTTGCGGACCATATTGGGTGTGATCATGCCAGCAATACCTGTTGTGGCAATAACCAACTGACACTTTTTCATGATCTCTTCTATCGAAGCGAGTTTTCCGCCCATTTTTTCATGGCGGTTTAGAGAATATTTTTTGACGTCGGCGCCTAAGACGGGGTTGCCAGTATAGGACATAATCAAGCGACTGATAGCTGAGCCCGCCGCGCCTAAACCGAGTTGACCAATTTTAATTTTTTTGAAATCAGCACCGACCAATTTACAGGCGTTAATCGCAGCAGCCAAGCTGACGACCGCTGTTCCATGCTGATCATCGTGCATGACAGGAATCGCGAGCTGTTTATCTAATTGTGTCTCAATGTCATAGCATGCGGGCGTTGCAATATCTTCCAGTTGAATAGCCGAATAGGCACAGGAAATATTCTTAACGGTTTGAATAAATTCTTTTTTGTCGGTGGTGTTCACCAACACTGGAATCATTTGCATGTCGGTGAATTGGGTGAATAGTGCCGCCTTGCCTTCCATGACGGGCATTGCAGCCACTGGACCAATGGGACCTAAACCCAATACACGAGTACCGTTTGTGACGAGAGCTACGGTCTTGCCGATTCCTGTATAGAGCTGAGCTTTACTTGGATCATCTTGAATGAGTTTGGATACGGCAGCCACTCCGGGGGTATAAACGCGCCGCAGATCATCCAATGTATGGACGGGATAGCGCGGTAGCAACTGTAATTTACCACCTAAATGCTTTTCTAAAACCCCGTCAATGACTTGTTCAAGGGTTACTTCAGGTAAGCCATCAATCGCACTGAGAATATGGTTGAGACAGGATTCATCATCAAACATCACTGTGATGTCGCGGATATTATGTAGTTCACCCGTAGAGACGGTCTTGATATCGCCAATATCCCCCCCTAATGAAGAAATGGCAGTGGTGAGCTTGGCTAAGACACCAATGGTTTTTTTGTTTTTGCAGCGTAGGGTGCGGATAATTTTTTGTTGATAGGCCATGTTGTGGGTGCCTATATTACCCGCCGCGGCCCACCTGTCTAGGAAATAGGGCGTCTTATGTAAAAGTTTATTAAGGAGCTTATCATGTTTGAAAAAATTGATCACATTGGCATTGCAGTTGAGGATTTAGAAGAGTCAGTGAAGTGTTATAAAGCCTTACTGGGAAAGGACCCAGAACACTTCGAAGAGGTTGATGAACAGAAAGTAAAGACAGCCTTTTTTGCAGTGGGTGAGTCTAACCTGGAGTTACTTGAATCTACCTCGCCAGATGGTCCGATTGGCAAATTCATTGCTAAGAATGGTCGTGGTGGTTTGCACCATATATGTGTTGAGGTGAAGGATATTGAAAAAACCTTGGCCGAGTATAAAGCCGCTGGTGTTCGATTGATTGATGAGACGCCGCGGCTAGGAGCGCATAATAAATTAGTGGCTTTTGTTCATCCGAAGGCCACGGGTGGCATTTTGCTCGAACTGTCTCAAGACAATCACTAGTCTATTAAGTTGAGGATAGCTCCCAGACCCCAATTTCCTGGGATTTGGGAGCATCTTGACATCCCGCGTTGACATCCGCTAGTTAGAGCCGTCGCTGTTACTTTCGTCTGATAGCGACCAACAGTTAAGTTTTTTATAAGTGATTAATAAATAAAGGAAAATTGTATTTGCTGGTAGCCTGATTTAAAGGCTGGTAGCTCTGTATTTTAAGGAGATTAGACCCATGTCAAAGACTCATCCGAGTGAAGCCCTTTTTAAAGGTGAAAAACCATTCCCCATCATTCCTACCTGTGAACACTTCGCAGGCTCTGAAAAATTGATCCGCAAGGCGATGGAATTGCAGGACAA
>JAJFLM010000078.1 GCA_021772655.1 Deltaproteobacteria bacterium | reverse complement strand
GGAGGAGGTGGATCTCACTTCACCTTGACAGACATTGGAGTTAATACTCACGCTCAGATCGATACTCACATTGCGGATGTATTGAGTAATCCTCACGTGGTTACATTGGAGCAGGCAAGAACAGCTAATAATACAGTTTCTGGTAATATCAATATGGGAAGTAATTATATTACTAACTTACTTGATCCTGTTAATCCACAAGATGCAGCTACAAAATTCTATGTAGATGGTTTATCTGATGGAACTGTTAAGGTTACATCTGCTGATACAGGGCCAGATTATTTAAATTCTACTCTTGTTTCTGGAACAGGAATTACATTAACCGTTCTAAATCCGGGAGGGAATGAAACATTAAGAATTGATGCTACAGACTTTGCCAACCAATTTGCATTTTCTAGAATCGATGATGCTCACGGAAATTCCGCAGAAGCAGACGCACAAACAGACGGATTATTATTCTTAGCAGGTGATGGATTAGACGTTACCACATTTAATGATGCAAGTATTAGTCCTGGATCGAATGCAGATACAGTAGTTTGGGAAATTGTTCCTGGAGAGATTGATCACGACGCTCTATTAAATTGGAATATAGATGCTCACAGATTATTGGATGATTCTTCTATCACCACTTCAACCCTTTGGTCTTCTGATAAGATCAATAGCTTATTGAGTGGTACAGCTTCTTATACAGCAATGAGTGATGGAGTTAATTCAGCATTTGCAGAAATTTCTGGAGATACATTTAGCTTAATTGCAGCGGATCCGTTTATTAATATTCAAGTTTATGATGATAGTTCTTCCCCAGTTCTATCCCCAGCACTTATTTATGGTGACCATGCTCAATTCTCCATTAATGTAGATGATACGGTCACAACCACTACCAATCTATGGTCAGCAACAAGAATTGCTACCGAAATTTCCTTGGCCGTTGGTGGAGGACAAGAATGGGTAGATTCAGTATTTACTATAACAGCAACCCCTCCTGGAGGCCCAACAGTTGGGGATCGATACTTGATCGCAGATTCCGGAGCATCCGGAGCTTGGGTAGGTCAAGAAAATAATATTGCAACTTGGGCAGGAGCTTCCTGGGCATATACCACTCCTACAAATGGAATGAGTGTTAGAGTTGATGATGAAGATTTTGCCACTTATATGTGGGAGGCAAATAATTCCCCTGCAACATGGGTTAAATTACCACCAGGACAAGTTAGAGCTGGTGCAGCTATAGGAACAGATACTTACACTGTAAGTGTGGATCCTCCTATTGATGCTTATGAATTAGACATGCTCTTCTTAATGACATTTGAGAATGCTAACACTGGTGCAGCCACTCTAAACGTTCTTGGTATTGGAGCACTTGATATTGTCAAAGCTACTCCTTTAGAAACCAGTCCGAATCTATTACCATTAGATCCGGCAGATTTACGACCCGGAGTAGTTTACATGCTAAAATATGATGGCTCACAACTCCAAGTTACATTAGGAGCTTCAGAAGGATTCAAGGGAATTAAAACTCTAATCGAACCTACGGATAATATCATCGTAGAAGAAGATTACCAATATCTGGTTTATGGAGACCTTACAATTCAAACTGGAGCAGAATTTACCAGTTATGGTGAAGTAGTATTGATCAATGGAGCTATCGTTCTGGAAGGAACTGGAACATTTAATGACTTTGGAACCTTAACTTTAGTTACTGTTCCAACCGGACCCGGTTCAATAGTTAATAAGTACTCCACAACATTCACAACTGTGGCAGCAACTCCATTAAATATTAACCACGGACTTGGAACTAAAGACTTTGTCTGGAGTGCCAGAGAAGGTGACGACGAGATTGATTTAGAACTTACTAGAGTGGATGATGATAACGTAGAAATAACTACGGTCGTCGCAGTATCAGGAACGATTAATTTTATTGCTCTGTAACAATATATAAGATAGAAAAATAACCTAACCTAAATAATGGGTAAGATAGTAACAAATTTAGCTGATATAACTGCCATAGATAATCCGGAAGCAGGATTTTATGCCATTGGTTTAGACTTAGACCAAACATTAAAATTTAAAGATAGTGCCGGAGTTATTACTGAAATAGGTGGAGGCGGCGGAGCATTCTATCACGCAGCATCTGGGAGAATTACCCCAACAGAGGCTTATGGCAATACTGTTGCTGGAGATTATCAAAGTGTTTTAGGTGGAAAAACCAATACTATTACATCAACTGATCCTTATCAGGTGATAGGAGGAGGTGCAATTAATACGATAAGTGGAACTGGTCTATATAATGTTATCAGCGGAGGATATGTCAATACTTTGGCTAATGCCCAAGTCAGTTTTATTGGTGGTGGATATGGTAATACTATCAATGGAACAACCGAAGGTGGAATAATTATAGGAGGTCAGGCAAATTATATTAACCGCTAATACTCCTTCCCCCGAGTAAGCTCCTTTTTACGTCTTCCTATAGATATATAAGTTAACGAAATAGCCGTTTATTGGCTAAAAATGAAGTTAACTTATGGATGGCAAATGAAAAGAAAATATACGAAATTCCTATTTATAGGGAGAATAGTATTACCCCGGATACCCCGGTTGCTAATTTTAGAAAAATTTACCCTAAAAGTGATGGGTGGTACATTCTTGATTCTTCTGGTACAGAAGCCCGCGTTCTAGCAGGTCCTTGGGAATTAGATGCCAATCCAAATGGTGCATTATTTCCAACAACCAACGATGCCCAAGATTTAGGAAAAAGTGCTAATAGAATTCGTGATATTTATATGGGTTCCATGATTAATGTTGCAACTGGTTTGGTTGTTACAGATCAAGCTTCCCCAGATAGCCCACAATCTTTACTCCATATTTATGATTCTGATGGCAGTACAGTAACTCCAATAGCAGGAACTCTATTAACCTTAGAAAGTGCTGAGGATGCATACATAACATTTAAGACAGCGAATTTTAAGGAATCGGGACTATATTGGGCTACTCAATTTTCAAGTTCCTCGAGTTTTACGTGGGATTATGATGCTGGATCTATATTTAAGTTTAATATAGCAGGCGCAGATAGAATTTATTTTGACAGTCAGAGGAATAATTTCCTTGAGCCAACAGCCTTTGGTGCCTTATCAGTTGGGATTGATGGAATGGTTCATATACAAGGAGCCGGGGATACTTCCGCGACAAAAGGTTTAGTAATTAAAAACAATTCAGATAACGCTAATAACCTTATCATTTATGATGATGGTAAAGCTTTCCATGGAAATGGGGTTTCTATTGGTTCAAATGCTCCCGGTGCTAACACTGGACTTAGTGTAAATGGTTCAAATTCAACGTTCAAATATGGTTTCAGAGCTGAAGCCGATTATGATGTAGATGATGCATATGGCTTCTGGTCGAACATGGATCACATTAATACAGTCTCCCCAGCGGCAAATGCAAATATTGGGGCTTGGTTAAATGCGGCGAATGCAGATTTCAATTATGCCCTTATTACAGACAATGGAATTATAGGTTTCGGAACAGAAACCCCGGAAGAAGATGCTGTTGTAACAATGGAAGCTCATCAAGTATTTCCAGACACATACAGAGGATTATTACCGCCGAGAGTAACCACAACCAATAGAAACCTGATTGGGGGAGGAACTCCAACAGAAGGTATGACCGTTTATAACGAGACTACTAAAGATATTGAATTCTGGGATGGATCTGCTTGGGGAGGAACAGCGGGAGCGGGAACTACTATTTCCGGGCTTACTGAACATGTCGTTACAAGAGGTAATGCAGCAGGAGATAATGTATTAGATGGTACTTGGGCATTCACAGGAAATGACATATATCCACTAACAACTGGATCTAATATAGGACAAGGAGGTTCACCAGGAAATCGAGTAGATACGATCTATATGGCTTCTACTATTGATTATGAGTCTACATTGAATTTAAGTAATGGGGGAACTTCAAGATTTTCTATCGATTCTGTTGGAACTATTACCCATAATACTCCGGAGAATAATTCATTCCCTGTTTACACTATTAAAAATGGAGCACAAAACACAGTTGAACTTTGGAATACTAATACCGCAGGGGGTGCATTATTAATGTATACAGAATCTGGAACTATCCAGACTCGATTAGGAGGGGGAACTAATACTTATGTAAATAATGGTTTCAATTTTGGAGTTAACACATCTTCCCCTACTAGTCCTCTTACAGTAAATGCGGCGAACGATGCTATTCTTTTAAGAAATGCAAGTAGCGAAAATCAAGTCTCCCTGAATACCCACACCAGTAGAGGTGGTGGTATAATTATGTGGGATTTGGACGGTACAACAGAGATTGTCAACTTTAACCAAGGCGGGGATGACTATATAAATACCGGAAACGATTTAAGAATTGATGAAAGTGATTTAATACTCAAGGCTGCTGATACAACAATAAATAATTTTTACACTGATTCCCCAGATTTAATTCTACGAGGAACTTATGATTCTGATGGATCTTCTCCCGTAACAAGTGCTAATTTTGATGCGACCATAAGACATAATATGGAAACTGCTGGTCCTACTAGTATATTAGAATTTCTTATTGGCGGAACTGATATAATGCAAATGGCTAGCAATGGAAATGTTAGCATTGGAACCACAAACGAGACTACTGCAAGATTAAGATTAAGAGGATCTGGATCAACCTCAGTAACAAAAGCTTTATTAGTTGAAAATTCTTCAGGAAGTGCCGCATTAACAGTTAATGATGATATTGGAGTTGTTATTGGGGGAACTAATGACTTTGGGTTTGGTTTCGTAGTTAATGGAACAACAGCCTTCCTAGGAACTACCCACAGGTTCGATGGCGAAGCACAATTTAATGGATCCACAAACCACTTTGATAATGACGTATCTATAGGATTTACTTCTGGATCTGCAATGCTCAATGTGTATGGCGATGGCGTCGCTGACACTATGAATGTTAAAACAGCAGGTTCTGCTAACTTTCCTTTAAGAATAACAACAGACGGATTAATAGGATTTACAGACGATAACTCCAATTCACCAAATGCTAATTCTATAGTTACTATTAAATCTGATACAGGTGGATTTGGTTCCCCATTAGCTTATAGAGCTCATATGTACTTCACTCCTATGACTGCTTCAAGAGCTAGTGCTATCAGTAGTCCTACTAATGGTATGTTAGTTAATGTAAGTGACACGGATGCTACATTTACGTCAATAGGATTCTGGGTTTATGAATCCGGAGCTTGGACAAAACTAGCTGTTGGAGCAGGAGGAGATCCTAACGTAGCAATTACAGACGATGTAATTCCTAAAGGAACAGGATCAACAACCGAAGATTCTTCTTGGAAGATAGTAGGAGATGATTTAATGCCTACTGCTGAACCAAGTAATATTGGATCTAGTGGATCTCCGGCATTTAGAGTGGATACCATTTATATGGATTCTGTAATCGATTTTGCTTCAGATCTAATATTTGAAGAAGATGGAGCAGAAAGAGGAAGATGGGATAGTGATAGTTTTGTAATTGGTCATACCACAGCTGCTTCAAAACTTCATATAAGAGGAACAGGAACAACTACAGGTAAAACTATACTAACAGAGGATTCATCGGGTAATGACACTTTCTTCGTACAAGACGATGGTTGGGCTGTTCACCAAGTTCAGGCAGCTACAGATTCTGCCCCAATCTGGAGGACCCGAGTAGGTTCTAATAACGTAGCTGAAATCTATGCCTCCGCTTCTGGAGGACTTGATGGAATCTTTTTCCTTAGAGATACAGGAGGTACTTTCAATGTGAAGCTAGGGGACACAGGAGCCAATGACTACACAAGAAAGACCACGGCAGGTACTCCACGTTGGACATTGACTGATGATACAAGTGGAAATCATGTTGTAGAGCTTTATAATGCAGCCACAACAGGAGGTCAAATCCTTCTTAAAAATCAAGCAGGAACAATTACCTCCAGTTCTGGATCATTGACTGCTAAAGACTATATTAAGAAAGATACCAGTGGCCAACCAGTATATGAAGTTAGAGATAGTGCTGCTTCGGCCGTTGTTTATGAATTCTACAACCAAGCTACAAATGGCGGATTGATCCAATTAAAGAAGCAAGATACCACTATTACTACTAAACTAGGGGGTGCTTCGGATAACTACACACTAAATGACTGGGGTGTTGGTATTGCTTCAACTTCTGCAAGACTTCATGTTACTGGTTCTGGATCAACTTCAGGAACTAGAGCATTATTGGTGGAGAATTCTTCATCGCTTGAAATGTTAAAGATTACAAATGATTCAACAATTTCTGCCGGAGGAGATATTATTTTGGTGGACGGAACAGCAGTTTCTGATGATTCATTCGTTAATTCCCCACTACTAAACTTAAGAGGAAAATATGATTCTGATGATGGATCTCCTTCCGCAACAGTTTCTGCGAACTTTGATGCTACATTACAGACTATAGTTGAAACTGCAGGACCTTCTCCAACGGGAAGATTAGCAATAGAGGTTCAAGGAACAGAACATTTCAGTATTGATAATACTGGTAGGGTAGTTATTCCAAATGAATCTGATTATAGATTTAATCTTTTAACTTTAGGAACATCTACAGGAGGAGTAAAAAGAGCGGGAATCCAATTTAATGACGGGAATACAAATCCTTCTACCATCTATGATAGTTCAGATGGAACTAATAATGCTGGATTAACTTTTGCTAGTAGGGACGGAAACTTCCAATTTGGACA
>JAJFLM010000077.1 GCA_021772655.1 Deltaproteobacteria bacterium | reverse complement strand
AAACCGTTATGAAAAAGAAAGACGACGAAATAGTAAAAGTATCTTATGATAAAATGAAGTCTCTTGGATTTGAATCTAAGAAGGCTTTCATGCACCACTACAGAAAATTCAATGTCAAGTATTCTGGTAAGGATAGAATGTTTTACGTTCAATAGAATAAGATATGAGAAATGTACAAACTGTTAAAAAAGAGATCGATAAAAAGAGATCTGAGATTGCGGACCTGGAAGCCGAAGAAAGGGAAATAGAAAGATTGGATAATCAGAAAAGTGCCATCAAACCTTTAAAAGATTACACAGATAAACAGAAGATTAAGTTCTTTGATAGCTTATATGTAATGGCCGAAAAGGATTTGGCAAGACTAATAGAAACCGATGGTTATCATGATAGTGATTCACAATACTTCTTTGAAGCCGTGATGGAAATATTAGCCAGAGACCAAACTGGAAATAAACAAAAATTTTGGGATTACTATAACAGATTAGCAGCATATTAATAATTAGAAGTTATGAACTTTGTAACATTTCCAGAAGCTTATCAAGAAGGAGATTATAGAATCGACCTGGATGGCATTATCGAATATCAACCAATCAGAAAAAGCCCTCGTGATGAAGGTGAAGAAAGAATGGGAGAATGGATTCATGGAGTTAGATTTTGGCATAAACACAACAAAGACTCCACAGTAGTTTGGTTTCATAACGAGGAAGAAAGAAATTCCGCAGTGAAGTTTCTTGATAAGATGACGGATGTTATTGAATTTAAGAAATGATAGACAATATGACGCCATATAATAAGAATCATCCTCTTCATCCAGATTGGAGAATGCCGAAGAAACCAAGCACACCAAGAGGTAATTTGATAAAATTTGTTATATTTGTACTAATGGTAGCAGCTTACCTAATCTTACTATAATGATGTTCAAACAATTACTTCATATTTACAAAATAATCTTTACTGGGTTGTTTCCCTTTGCGGTAGCACTCATTCCTTTAGCATTGTCGCTATACTTTGATGATGATATGATTCTTTTTGGAATGGTATTCAGTATCCCGGTGGCAGCAGTGATAGCAATGAGATATTGGCCAGGAGGAAATAACGGACCATTAAATAATGGATACAGGGGAAGCACTACTGTGGACACGAGTAATCCGCCAAAAGAAACTGGATCGTGATAACCTCAGCCTATGCACAGCCACCACCTCCTCCAGGAGGATCAGGAGGAAGACCATGTGAAGTTCCTCCCTGTAAAGGAGGATCAGGCGGAGGAGGTCCACACAACGTTCCTATAGACGGAGGAATATGGTTATTAATAGTGGCAGGAATTCTGTTAGGATTCTACACAATGAAAAAGAAAAAGAATGATTTGTCAAGAGTGTAAAGGAATACAAAATTCTTCTAGACCGTGCAGATCCTGTCGTGGTACGGGATTAGCAGTAGAAGACCATGACATAGTCACCTTCAATTATGAAGCTAAAACAGTAGAAGAAAGATTAAAAGCGACAGAAGATAGGATAGATGTTTTGGAGAAAGAAAACAAAGAATTACAATCAGAGATTGATTCGATAAGAAGGCAAGGTAACTTCTGGCCGTCGGGATCAGGAAACACAGGACCAAGATAATGACAACATTCGAGCTAACAGACGAACAAGAAAAGAAATATGAAGAATGGAGAGAAAGTCTACCGTACTTGGACGAAGGTCACTTTGGAGCAGCGGGCGGTGGATACTCATTCGTCTTCACTCCTACTGGATTAGGTATGTTGGTCAAAGCTACCAGAGCTGATAATGATGCCCACGAAATAGATTTAACAGAATGGGAGCATTTCGGATAAGATATGGCTATAGTTAAAATAGAATATGAAGTAGGTGATGTAGTTAAGAATCATTTAGAAGAGCTTGGAGTTGTAGAAAGTGTCAACACAAAATCTTTAGATTGGTTCCCTATCAAGGTGAGGCTATTCAAAGTATCATTAAACCAATTGGACGAGGTGTTGGAGCACAAGCCAGAACAACTAACTTTGATAGGTTCATTAGAAGATAAGCATTCAGAAATGGACACAACCTTAGAAAACCTAAGATCGATGTATAGCGAACTCCCTCCGTGGGAGAAGAACTTGGTAGAATCGGAGTTAATAAGAATGATGATGAATGATTAAATTATGATAAAGACAATTATAGACCTAAGAAAAGAGCTAGAAAGACTAGAAGATGCTGGTTATGGCTATCTTCCAATCTATGTCGAAGATGCTCAAGAAGACTTCTGGATTGATAGCGTACAGGCCAATACAACCTTAGGAATGCCAGGTGCACCAGAACCTGACTACTTCTTCTTAATGGCTGGTGGTAGAATTGAAGATGATGAATAAGAAAAGCCCAACTAAGATATAACATTCAAGATGGCTAAAGAAATGACAAAATGGCAGGCAATATACATGCCAGCTCTGAGTGAAGGAGAAGCAGATCCGGATAAGAAAGGATTCGAAACCCAGGACGAAGCGTGGGAGTGGGCTGAAAGCCACTACTGTGATGTGTGTAAGAAAGCATTAGAGGCAGGTGACGATATGATAGGATGTGAAGCTGAATGGGTAATAGAACCGGAGGGTACAGACAATGGATAAGAAAAGCCCAACTAAGATAGAAGTTCAAGGCGTCGTGAGGGTAATCACTAACGATGAATATGCTATGACTCTTAAGGCAAGACACGTAACCTTAAAGGATGGCAATTTGGAGATGGTTAGCAACACCATGCGGGAAGACATAAAAGAGATACCAACGGAAGAGATGATTTCCCTATTAAGGGAGATGTTGGAGATATTGGAGTTTGAACATAATAGAAACGATGAGAAAGATAGCTGAAATAATACAGAATAGCGGAACATTCCTAATGTATAGAGGATATGATCCAGAGGCAGTGGAAGAGCACGCTAATGATCCAGGAGCTAAGATGATGATAGTATTTGCTACTTCAGAAGAGTTCTTAATAGACCTTCGCGAGCACCATTCCGATTATGTGGTCATGTATACGATCCCAAAAAGCACCACAGATTTAGAGCTCATAAGTAAATTTGCAGCCAATATGGATGTACCTTGGACACCAATAGCAGGACCAGATATGGGAAAGGATGGAGTCTTTGATGGTGGCGATCTAACAATTGAGGATTTCTACGGATAAACGATAAATTATGATAATGCCAACAGCAAAAGAAGTACTTGAAAGTGGAGAACAATTAAATGACTCTCGCATATCAGGTCACGCCATGTACAGATATATGGGATTCATTTACACAATAAGCCCAGACAACAGAAGAATAGAAGAAGCATTCTCCCTCGAAGATCATATATCGGGCAACACCAAAAAGTATATTGGTCTGATCTTGGACGAAAGGAACGATTCCTTTGAGGTTGGTTGGGAAATAGATAATGATTTAGCCGGGATGTTGGCGTGGAAAGAAGATATGCTCTCGTGCACTAACGTAGACGACTGTAAAATCTTAGAGGTAAGGGAAGTTAAGACAAATGGATAGTACCGCGCGGTTTGCGGCCCCTGCGATCAAAACAAAAAAGTTAAGAAAATGGACCAGACATACATAGACCCAGCGATACTTTCAGCCATCATGTGGGCAGTTACGGGAGGATTACTCGTAGTAGGAGCAATAGTATTCATTAGATGGTTAAGAAATAGACTTAGATAATGGACAGGATAGAAAAAGGAACAAGAGTTTACTTTATGGATTCTTCTAAGGAGAAGATCATCAAAGGAAAGACAACCAAGACTTGGCCTTCCATCGGACGATATCCTGGAATGAAGGATTTGGTACAGATCAAGTATGGATTCTGGGGAGATGAAGCACATGTCCACAGAAAGAACGTCTTCACCTTGTGGGACTTCCGTGAGATGGTAAAGCAAAGAGAGGATACTCAAGAAGAAAAAGATATACCTCCCTCCATGGAAGAAGATCAATCTTTGCCTGTTGGTGATCCTGACTCCCAAGTATACGATCAAGATGGCAATAATGTAACCCTAGGCAAAACGTAACAAAACAAATAGGATATTAAGATGGAAGATCAAAACCTAAAGCAAGAAGTCATAGAGCTTATCACGGATAAGCTTCAGGATATGTCTTTTGAGAGAGCGGAAGAGTTCATCAAAGCTTATCAAATGAAGCCTACGATGGAGACTGCAGCAAACTTATACACGGCAGCAGCTTCAGATTCTATAGGTTTCATGATGAAGCTTGGAATGGGATTTGAGAATACTCAAGTACACAAAGAGAAATCTCCCTCCACGGAAGATCAAAGTGAGCAAGAATGGATAAACAAATTGGCTGTAGAAATGGTCTTTCAGATGACAAAAAAAAGACTTTCCCCAGAAAGCCAGGATGGAGACTTACAAATAGCAAGGAATTTCCTAAATAAAGCAAAAGATTGGGATATAGAATGAAACAACTATACACAAAAGAATCCTGCGACACCTGTGGAGGCACAGGAAGAATAGGCCACGACAGCCACGGAGCGTTCGGAGAGCCAGAAACCCACTATAGAGATTGTGAGAAATGCGTCAAGGGATCAAAGTTCGTTAAGATAGCAGCTCCGGTCGAGAAGATAGAGCTTACCACCATGCAGGAAGTAGCTCTGATATTCTTAGAGGAAACCCTCAAGAAGAATAAGATGAGGACTCACGCTCATTACAGACCAGAAGGTATTGCCATTATCATGGATGCCTTTGCCGAGGGATTTGCAAAAAGATACATCAAAGAGATGCAAGATATGACACAAGAAGAAAAATACGAGATAGCTCTAAAAGCTTTGGAAGCTATCATAGAATACGTTCCCGAAGATGAGATGGAAGAGTATGCAGAAAGAATGGGACTCGAAAGGGAAGAATGCCTAGAGATGTCTTATGGGAACGTAAGAACACATGCACTAGGAGCAATCATAAGAATAAGAGGATTAGATTAAGATGAGTAAGATCAC
>JAJFLM010000076.1 GCA_021772655.1 Deltaproteobacteria bacterium | reverse complement strand
ATACAATTGTACTTTCACTGGCAGCACTGCATCCAGTAACGGCCAACAAACCGAGAGCAACAAAAAGTGTACCTATAAACTGTTTAATAATGCGCACCTTAGACACCTGAAGGTAAAAATTATCGGTTTTAAAGGCAGGCACCTTCGCTAAAAGGCGCCTGCCGGGAGAGTTCATAAAACGACCGGAGTCACGCCCAACCGTTTTATGAACGCCATTTGTTTTAGAACTTCGAGCGAACACCGAAGAAAATTCTCGGACCATAAACATTCACCTCCGCGAAATTCGTCCGGATCGGGTTACTTTGCACCCTCGGCTCGTTAAACAGATTAATAGCCTCAAGCGACAGTCTGACATTATCTGTCAAACTATAAGATACCCGAGCTTCAACTACACTTGTGGGCGCGATATACCGCAAATTACCCGGTGTGCTGATGAACTGCTGGAAATACTCACTGCGATACTTGTAAACAAGCTGCACGTCCAGGTCGCCAAGACCCCAATATACCTGACCGGCGAAGACATGCTTGGACAGGCCAGGTATATTAGCCGGTGCAACGATCCCTACGCGCTCAATCGCGGTACCATCACCTGCAATAATGGAAGCTGCCCCGAAATTAGCGTCCTCAAACTCAAAGTTGGAGTCTGCATAGTTATAACTCAACTTGACACCCAGACCGGAAAGCGCACCAGGGAGGCTGGTGAAGGTATGCGCGGCTGTGACTTCCAGGCCGTAAATCTCGCTGTCCGTATCATCCAGTTCCTGAGTGGTAACGACCGCAGTCAAGTCCTGCCCGTCAATGCTGAAGGTCTCCAATTGACCAACATTACGGAAACCGCCATTAAAGCTCTTGTAATATAAGCCTGCAGCCAAAATCGTATCTTCATTTGGGTACCATTCAACAGCAACATCGAAGTTCCATGACATCAATGGATCGATTTGGGGGTTGCCGAAACCGTCAACCTGAGCAACGACATCGGCAACATCTGTGGAGCCATTCTCGTTGTCGATGCTTGAGCTGAATGATCGGCCATTGCCGAGATCAGATGGGTCAGGTCTGGACAAGGCCCTAAAGATACCCAGTCGCAGCAATATGTCTTCTTCAAGATCCAATACGAGGTTAGCACTCGGCAGGAGCCGCGTATATTCATGGGTGTCCCTAATTGTGACCAGATCACTGTTGTCTACACCAAGGCCAGTAATGACGTTATCACCATCCCTGTCCAGGACAATTGATCCTCGGAAACCGTCCGAAGTGACTTTGGTGTTAACAACACGGACACCAAAGTTGCCGCGCGCCGGGAGATCACCAAACGTAGTTTCGAAGTTAGCCTGTACGTAGCCCGCTATTACTTTTTCTTCGACATCGGTAATCTGAAGTGGGTTATTCCCAGTTCCCATTACATCACTGCCGAGGAAAACCTGGTCAGCTGTAGGGATACTTATAGCACGACCCAGCAAAGTCTCTGCCAGACAAATTGGATCGAAAGCTACATAGCTCGCCCCTGTACCGCTTGCGACGACATTGCCGTCATCATCAGTATTCGTGATAAGGTCACCATCAGCAACCGAGGAAAGGAAGCCGGACTCCGGGAAGCTGTCATATCGGCAAGCAGCACTCGCCGCGAATCTGTCACCCGGAACTGCCAATGGATTGCCGTCGGTTTCGCGGCGCACTCTCGGCAAGGCATCATACTTCATTTCGGAGAAACGAACGCCACCAAGAACAGAAGTGAAGAGGTCTCCCCCGACCTCATAATCAAAATCGGCGCGAACAGCCTCGATACTGTGATTCCGGAATTGATTGAGATCCTCACGTACCCTTGGGCCAACAATGAAGCTATTGGGATCGGTTACATCAAAGTTACGAAAGACAAAGCGCTGAACATCATCTTCGACGATAATGCCCGTGAAAATATCCTCCGAACCACTATCGCCGTCCGTATCAGAGCGCAGACGCGTCTGGACGATATTCTCGCGGCGCTCGGTCTTGGAGTATGAATAGTCAAGCGATACGTTCAGTCTGTCATTGACCTGATAGGCAATGGTGGCGCCGCCGCCAATAAACTCCTCCAGGCGCTCAGCAAACAGAGAGGCAACTTCAGCCCCGTCAAAGGTTGTAAAGCCCGAGGGCGCACCAAGTGAACTCACTGACAGAGGAATAATTTCACCATCCTCACCAAGGTTGAGAATAGAATTGCCGTCTACTGTCAGGTCGTGACGGCGCTCTGAAAAATCACGATCCGAGTACTGGAAGTCAAAGTTGATGTCCCAGCGGTCAGACGGCCGCCACTGCACCGCAGCAAAAATAGAATCACGATCATCATCGGTGATATTTTGGCGGAAATGACGCTGACTCGACGTGAAAAGGAAAGGTGTATTTGCGTCTGGCGCGATACCCGTAGCCGGGTCAACCTCAAGGTCCAGGTCGCCGCCACCAGAATCACAGTTCTGATCAGGATCACCAAGGCTATCTACGCCGAAATTATCACTGTCGGGGTCACCCGATACGACATTTCGACAATCGCGGAAGCCGCTCGAAGTACGCGCTTCCTGTTCCGGGTTTGTGGTCACATTTTTCTGATATCCGAGAGATACACCAACGTCACCCAATCCGTTCAACTCATATTGATCCACATAGCTCAGAGTGATCCGATGACCAAAGTCCCGCTCCCGCAAATCTTTGTCGATGTCGAAATTGTCGGGATTGTAGTTGAGTTTATAATCTGCCTGTATACGTCGTTTGCCATATTCCAGAGGCTTGAGCGTATCAAGCTGGATTTGCCCCGATACACCACCCTCAATAAGCTTTGCTTCCTGGGTTTTGTATATCGCGAGCTTGCTGAATAGCTCTGACGGAAACTGGCTGAAGTTTACCGAACGATCACCGGAGCCATTCGCCGCTTCCCGGCCATTGATCACGGTAGACCCCAGATAAGGCCCAAGGCCGCGGATTGATATCTCTGTAGCTCCGCCCTGCTCGCGGTGCGACGCCGCACTAGTAAGCGTTTCAAGGGCCTCCCCAATCGATAACGCCGGAATATCGCCAATGTCGTCTGCGCTAAGCGCATCGACAATTGTTGTGGATTGTCGCTTGACCTGGATTGAGGTTCGGATCGTCTGACGCGCACCGGTCACCACAATTTCTTCAAGTTCGTCAACTGACTCGGCCGGATCAGCATCCTGCGCAGCTACCTGCACGTTCATTAAAGGCAGCGCAGCGCCAGCAAGCAACATAGCTTTCAGTGAAGCGGTACGTTTACTGGCTGACCAGTTCTTCTGATTTTTTGATTCTGATCGCATCTTTCCCTCCCTTTAACGAACATATCGCAGGACCTCAGAACTCCCCATCAGAGGCCCACTTAGGGAATTGACGCTAGTATCACTTCATCAATTTGTCAACCAATTAAGTTGACCAATTTTATAAATTGGTATGCAAATAAGGTTTACAAGGAAGAATTCAATCCAACTGAGCTGACAACAGGAAGCGTGACCGGCTTTCGGACGACTTCCGCTTTACTTCTTGATAAGCCTCTTCTTCCGATGCAATCAGCAGGGCCTCGATCATACGGGTAAAGTGAGCACGC
>JAJFLM010000075.1 GCA_021772655.1 Deltaproteobacteria bacterium | reverse complement strand
TGTTTACCATCAATTTCGGTGGTGCTTTTATCGACTTTTTTGACCAACTAGCCGGTACCTTGTTTGTGGATGGAACGGCAGCATTGATGACCGCGGTTGGTCTGCCTCAGTGGTTAACGGTATTGCTCGCCAATGGTATTGGGGGGGGTATCCAGGTAGTTGCCACCTTTATCCCGATTATCGGTAGCCTGTTTTTATTTCTGTCGGTCCTGGAAGATTCCGGCTACATGGCCCGGGCGGCTTTTGTCATGGATCGGGCCATGCGTGCGGTGGGGTTACCGGGTAAGGCGTTTGTGCCACTACTGGTGGGGTTTGGCTGTAACGTGCCAGCAATTATGGCCACCCGCACCATGGAGCATCGGCGCGATCGGCTGCTGACCATCACCATGGCGCCATTCATGTCCTGTGGGGCGCGATTGCCAATATATGCGTTGTTTGCAGCGGCATTTTTCCCCGTGGGCGGACAGAACCTGGTGTTTGCGCTTTACCTGATTGGCATAGGTGCGGCAGTCATGACCGGACTGGTGATGAAATCGACCCTGCTACAGGGTGAGTCCGCGCCTTTTGTTCTGGAACTACCGACTTATCATGTGCCGACGGTTAAAGGGGTTTTGTTGAGCACCTGGGATCGGTTAAAAGGATTTGTGATTCGTGCGGGTCAATTGATTGTGCCAATGGTGCTCGTGCTCAATGTACTCAATTCGGTCGGCAGAGATGGCAGTTTTGGTAACGAGGACAGTGAAGAGTCGGTGCTGAGTGCGATCGGCGAGACTATTGCGCCGGCCTTTTCCCCCTTAGGACTGGATCAACAGAACTGGCCTGCGGCGGTCGGCATATTCACCGGTGTGCTCGCCAAAGAGGCAGTAGTTGGCACTCTGGATGCCCTCTACAGTGAACTGGCGAAGCAGGATCCGGCTAATGCTGAACTCTTCTCGGGTGAAACTGGGACATTTGATCTATGGGCTGAGGTCGCTAGTGCAGTACAGACTATCCCTGATAATTTGACCCAGCTCGGATCGATGATTACCGACCCATTAGGAATTAATATTGGCGATATCTCCAGCGCCGAAGCGGCGGCGGAACAACAGGAGGTTGCAACAGGTACCTTTGGGGCTATGGCCAGTCGGTTTGATGGCAGGGCCGGCGCTTTCGCTTATCTGCTGTTTGTGTTGCTCTATTTCCCCTGTGTGGCGGCGACGGCGGCGATTTTCCGCGAAGCTGGCACGGGTTGGGCGCTGTTTGTGGTTGGCTGGACTACGGGGTTTGCCTATGGCGCGGCGACCATTTCATACCAGTTAGCAACCTTTAGCCGCCACCCGTTGAGTTCTGCATGCTGGATAGCGGCCATGTTATTGCTCTGGCTTGGTGTATTTGTGGTGTTGCGCCGTGCTGCCAGGGGCGGTCTGCCCGCTGCTGAACCGGCAGTAGCGACTTAACGTAGGGCTCTCCAATGCTTACTGAATTACGAAAATATCTGCAAACCCACGGTCGCGCACCCTTGAGTGATATCGCTCTGCATTTGCGGATGGAGCCCGACGCCGTACGGCCGTTATGAGAAAAGTGGCAGCGCAAAGGTAAAGTGGTAAAGCTGGAAAACGGTGATGACTGCGGTTCTGGCTGTAACAAATGTGGCCCTGAGGTGGTCGAGATTTATCAGTGGGGCGAAGAGCTGCCGATCAAGTTTCAGGCCTGAAACCGATGGTCTTATTTGCCATGAGTAGTGGCGGTGGCAATAGTGGATCGATTAGAAATAGCTATTAAAAAAGCCGGTGGCTGCTAAGGCGGCCACCGGCTTTTTTGGTTTTACGGTTTAACATTATGAAGCTTTGAGCATCTGCTGCATGTCTTCTTTGGCATCACCGACTCCCATCAGGTTGAACTTCTCTGAGAGGATTTCCAGGGCCGCAGGGCTAACAAAGGCAGGCAGGTCTGGTCCCAGGCGAATATCGCGATTACCCAGGTGCAGCAGGGTCAGCAGAACTGCCACTGCCTTTTGTTCCAGCCAGGAGATCACCAGCGATAGCGGTAGGTCGTTCACGCCGCAATCAAAGGCATCCGCCAGGGCGACAGCGATTTGAATGGCCGAGTAGCTATCGTTGCATTGACCGAGGTCGAGTAGGCGAGGAACGCCGCCAATGTCGCCAAATTCCTGATCGTTAAAACGGTATTTGGCGCAACCAAGGGTGAGGATGACACCATCATCCGGTACTTCCTCGGCGACTTCGGTGAAGTAATTGCGGCCAGGCTTGGCGCCGTCACAACCGCCAATGACAAAGAAGTGGTTGATATCGCCGCTTTTTACCGCACCCACTACCTTGTCGGCCACACCCATTACCGTATTGCGGGCAAAGCCGGTGGTGATTTCTTTAGTCGGACCATCCTCAACAAACCCTGGTTGGGCATTGGTAGCGGCTATCACCGCAGTATAGTCAGCGTCCTCGATATGGGGCACCCCCGGCCAGCCGACCGGACCGTGAGTAAAGATGCGATTACGGGAACTGTCCTCTGGCTCGATGATGCAATTTGAAGTCATCACAATAGCACCGGGGAAGGCGGCGAATTCTTTTTGCTGATCCTGCCAGGCACCGCCATAGTTGCCGACCAGGTGAGGGTTTTTTTAGCTCAAGGTAAGCCTGAGCTGGCAGCAGTTCGCCGTGGGTGTAAACATTAATGCCGGTACCTTCGGTCTGTTTGAGAATATTCTCCCGGTCGATCATGTCGTGGCCACTGACCAGAAGGGCTTTGCCTTTCACTGCCGAAACCCTGACCTGAGTAGGTTCCGGGTGACCAAAGCGGCTGGTGCTACCTTCGTCGAGCATGCCCATCACGGTCAAATTCAGTTCGCCAACACTAAGGGCGTTACCAAGCAGGTCATTAATGTCGGTCAGATTTTCGGCAAGGTAGCTGAGTAGTTTATGGATTCTGGCGTATACCTCATTACTTTCCTGGCCTAGGCACATGGCGTGGTGGGCATAGGCCGCCACCCCTTTGGTGCCATAGAGACTTAACGCCCGCAGGCCGACAACGTCTTCACCGGCGCTCTCCAGTCCAACGGTAATGGCACCAACAGTAGCCTGCTGCTGGAGTTTGCTCATTTCGTGTTCGGGCATGCTGGCGGCGGGGCCAGCAGGAATTTCTGCAGGAACGCCGTTTTCGGCACAGGCGGCCTCATAAACGATGCGTAAATTATCGCGGATTTCAGCCGCCTGATTAATAAGTCCCTCAAAGCGGGCGGAATCAAAATTAACGTTGGTCAGCGTAGTGAACAGGGCATCCAGCACAAACTGGTCGGCAGCTGAGTCACTGACGCCAAAATCTCGAGCACGGTGGGCATATTGGGAAATGCCCTTGACCATATAGATCAGCAGGTCCTGCAGGTCTGAGGTGAGTTCATCCTTGCCGCAGGTGCCGACGCTGGTTTGACAACCATCGCCATGTCGGGTGCGGGTGGTTTGTTCGCATTGGTAACAGAACATTCACAAATCTCCATAGTTAACGGGTCGTCAGGACCGATGAGGCAGCGAGTCGGGCACGCCCGGTTGGGCCGGGGCTGAGTGTCGCCACGGGGTACGCAGCAAATAAAAAGTGCAATTGATATGCATCATTTAGAAGAAGTGTTTTATATGAATCTTTACTGGTAGAGTCGTTCAGGATCGCAACGGAGGCAGAAATGCAGCTAACTTACTTCACTGATTACTGTTTCAGGGTGTTGATTTATCTGGCCCTGCATCCCAATGAGAAGGTCACCATCGATCAGTTACAGGGCTATTTCGATATCTCCCGTAACCACCTGGTGAAGGTGGTTCACTGGTTAGGTCAACGCGATTATCTGATTACCCGACGTGGCAAAGGTGGCGGCGTGACCTTGAGCCGGGCGCCGGGGGAAATTCGAGTAGGTGAGGTGTTCCGACATGCGGAGCATCGGCTGGACCTGGTAGAGTGCATGGGCGAGAACTGCCAGTGCCGAATCGTTCAGCAGTGTGGGCTACAGGGTGTGATTCGGGCCGGGTTGGCGCAGTTTATGAAAGTGATTGATGACTACACATTGGCCGACGTGTCCGGGTTAACGGTTGACCAGCGTGGTGGCGGCGCAGGGGGATTTCCGATATTGAACTGGCGTGTAAATGGGATCGAGCCAGAATAACGCGGTTCACATGTCAACCTAATGGACCGGTGGTCGTTGTATGCAGGTGTTACCTCACCTGGAGACGATCGATGAAACAAGTGCTACCGAAAAACCTACGCAGAGTCACCCTGCCTGTCTGTTCGTTATTGATGACCGGGCTTCTTATTCAGCCCGCCCTGGCTGAAGAACAGCCAGCTGAACCTCCGACTGGCCCCATATTCGATCGACTTGACCGTAATGACGATGGCCAGCTAGGTCCCAGAGAGCGCCAACGGGCTAAAAACATTCATGACCGCCTGGATCGAAATGATGACGGCAAGGTCGGCCCCCGCGAGCGCCAGCGGGCACAAAACATCCATGATCGAATTGACCGAAACGATGATGGCAAGCTTGGTCCAGGTGAACGTCGGCGGGCTAAAAACATTCACGATCGCCTGGATCGAAATGACGACGGCAAGGTTGGTCCCCGCGAGCGCCAGCGGGCACAAAATATCCATGATCGAATCGACCGTAACGATGATGGCAAGCTTGGTCCACGGGAACGTCGGCGTGCTAAAAACATTCACGATCGCCTGGATCGAAATGACGACGGCAAGGTCGGGCCCCGGGAGCGCAAGCGCGCAAAAAACATTCATGACCGAATCGACCGCAATGACGACGGCAGGTTGGGCCCACGAGAACGCCAGCGCGCCAAAAACATACGTGATCGGGCCGATGTTAATAATAACGGTCGGGTCGGGCCTGGTGAGCGGCGCCTGGCAAAGCACCGGGTAGAACACCATCGCTAGAACAGCGGCGGTGGCAGGGCTCAATCGAATCGGTCGTGCTGATTATTGTTTCCTTACCGTTGCCGGGTAGAAATTTTTTACTGATCCGATATAAAGATCATTACCCGGCCTAACGGCTAACAGTCACCCCTCTGTCCCCCTGAGTATTTGCTCCAGGGGTTTTTTTTGTCTGTCGATCTCGATTAAGCACGGTCAGGGGTTGCCGCCAGATGGGCAAAAATTAATGTGCTGTTGGGGTAAAGTAGCTTGCCGCTGAAAACCTGCTGGTGGTCAGGTTTTTTAAGGCAAGAAGATGATGCGCAACGGGCCTGAATAACGAGGAGACAGGGGAAATGGCTTACACAGAAGAGCAGACCAGCAAATATGTGACCGTCGACGGCATGCAGCTGCACTATAACGAGGCCGGCAGCGGCGAAACCGTGATCATGCTTCACGGCGGTGGCCCTGGCGCGGCAGGTTGGAGTAACTTCTCCCGCAATATGGATGCGTTTGCATCGAACTACCGCACCATTCTGCTCGATTGCCCCGGTTTTAATAAGTCTGATGCAGTGGTTTCAGATCTGCCGCGTGATCTGCTTAATGCCAACGCGGTGAAAGGATTAATGGATGAGCTAGGTATCGAGAAAGCTCATCTGATTGGCAACTCTATGGGCGGGGCCTCCTCGCTCAGTTTTGCCCTTGAATATCCCGATCGGCTCGATAAGCTGATCTTGATGGGGGCCGGTGGAGGTGGCCAGAGCCTGTTTGCTCCCATGCCGATGGAAGGCATTAAAATTTTATTTCAGCTCTACCAGAACCCGTCGCTGGAGCTATTAAAAAAGATGATCCAGGTGTTCGTGTTTGATGCCTCTAAAATGACCGATGACCTGATTCAGAAACGTTACGAAAACATGATGCGTAAGCCGGAGCATCTGGAGAACTTTGTTAAGAGTATGGCCAATCCGGCGAAAGCGTTGACAGATTTTTCATCGCGGCTGGGCGAAGTGAAGGCTAAGACATTGATTATCTGGGGTCGCGATGACCGCTTTGTGCCCCTTGACCACGGCCTGAAATTTGTCTGGGGTATTCCCGATGCCGACCTGCACGTGTTCAGCCATTGTGGGCACTGGGCACAGTGGGAACACGCCGATAAATTTAATCGCCTGGCGATGAGTTTTATCGCCAACTAGTTTTCGCGGCTAATCCTGTCATTCTGTTTGGGAATTTATTATGCAACTTGAATTTAGTGCCGAAGAAGAGTCTTTTCGTGTCGAGGTGCGTGAATTTGTCGCCGCCAACTACCCGGCCGATATTCGTGCTCGAATGCAGGCCGGAATCGCGCCCAATAAAAATGATTATGTGACCTGGCAGCAAATTCTCCACCGCAAGGGCTGGATTGCGCCGCGTTGGCCGGTGGAGCTTGGTGGCACCGGTTGGTCACCAGTACAGAGTTATATATTTGAAGAAGAGCTGGCCGCCGCATCCACCCCGCGGGTAATGCCATTTGGGTTGACCATGCTTGCGCCGGTGCTGATGGCGTTCGGTTCCGACAAACAGCAACAGCAATACTTGCCGGCGATTCTCGATAGCAGCACCTGGTGGTGCCAGGGATATTCGGAACCTGATGCCGGCTCAGATTTGGCTAACCTGAAAACTCAGGCGGTGCTTGAAGGCGATCACTATCGAGTTACGGGCTCTAAAATCTGGACTACCTACGCACACTATGCCGACAAAATGTTTTGCCTGGTACGTACTAGCAGTGAAGGCCGTAAGCAGCTGGGCATCTCTTTTCTGTTGCTGGATATGGATGATCCGGGGGTTGAGGTGGTGCCGATTATAACCAATAACGGTCTACACACGGTCAATCAGGTGTTTCTCAAAGATGTTCGTGTGCCCCGCGAAAATCTGGTGGGTGAGGAGGGCGCCGGCTGGACTATTGCCAAATACCTGCTTGGCCATGAACGCACCACCATCGCTGGCGTGGCAGCGTCCAAACAGCAGATGCAACGGTTGAAAGAAATCGCTACGCAGGAACTTGAAAACGGCCTGCCACTTTGGCAATCGAGCCGGTTCCGTGACCGGGCCGCGGAACTGGAAATTGACCTGCTGGCTCTCGAGCAAACCAACTTGCGCGTGCTCTGCGATGAAAATGCGGGTCTTGGCCCCGGGCCGGAGGCGTCGCTACTAAAAGTGCGTGGTACCGAAATTCAGCAACAGATCACTGAACTGCTGGTCGAAGCGGTTGGTTATTATGGCCTGCCCTATGACAAAGAAGTATTAATGCAGGGCTGGGACGGCCAGCAGCCGGTAGGGCCAGATTATGCCGCGAGCCTGATGCCCCACTATTTTGACTGGCGCAAAAGCTCGATCTATGGCGGCTCCAACGAAATACAGAAAAATATCATCGCCAAAGCCGTGCTAGGACTGGGGTAGGCCAATGGATTATCAACTAAATGAACTGCAACAGATGTTGCAGCAGAGCGTGGAAAAATACGTCGAACGCGACTACGACTTCGCCACGCGTCAGCAACTCGCCGAAACCGAGCTGGGTTATAGCGAAGAAAACTGGCAACAATTCGCCGAACTGGGCTGGTTGGGGGTGCCATTTGGCGAACAGCAGGGCGGGTTTGGTGGCGGTGCCACCGACTTGATGGTGCTGTTCGAATCGTTTGGCAAAGCGCTGCTGGTAGAACCCTTTATGGCCAATGTCGTACTTGGGGGGCAGCTATTGGCTCGGTCAGGTAGTGTTCAGCAGATTGAGCAGTGGTTACCGGCAATGATCGCCGGTGAGATGAAACTCGCACTGGCCCATAGCGAGCCGCAAAGCCGATACCAGCTGTCGAGGGTGGCCTGCAAAGCCATACAGAATGGCGCCGTATACACGTTAAGCGGACATAAAGCACTGGTCTTAAATGGTCAGAATGCCGACCAGCTACTGGTCACTGCACGGTCCAGTGGTGAGATAGATGATCCCCAGGGCATCAGCCTGTTCCTGGTGCCAGTAAATGCGACCGGTGTCTCGGTGCGCGGTTATCGCACGGTCGATGCTCTGCAGGCGGCGGATGTTCAGTTTGACGGGGTCGAAGTATCGGCAGATCATCTGTTAGGCAGCGTTGGTGGAGCCTATGCAGACATCGAATGGGTCACCGATCAGGCCATTGCCGCTCTTTGTGCCGAAGCGTTGGGCTGCATGGAATCGTTACAGCAGGCAACAGTCGAATATCTGCAAACCCGTAAGCAATTTGATGTGGCCATCGGCAAATTTCAGTCACTGCAGCATGCGGCGGTGGATATGTTCATGGCCATGTCGCAGAGTCGTTCGATGGTCTACCTGGCGGCGAATAAAGCCGACGCCGAGCCGGATGAGCGCAGGGCCGCGCTAGCAGCGGCGAAGAACTTTATTGGTAGGGCCGGTCGCTTGATTGGCCAGTCGGCAGTGCAGCTCCATGGCGGCGTGGGAATCAGCGATGAACTTGATGTTTCCCATTATTTCAAACGACTTACCACAATTAATACCTGGTTCGGGGATGATCACCACCACCTGGGCCAGTACAGTGACATGATGCGGCAGGATTAGTTTCCCAGGCGGGTGGCCATACCAACAAAAAAA
>JAJFLM010000074.1 GCA_021772655.1 Deltaproteobacteria bacterium | reverse complement strand
TAATATTATTAATGGTAACTCAGATAGAAAGTTAATATTTGACCAAGCGATGGAATATATTGTTGATGACATTGGAATGAGAATTGGAGAAATGGAAAGATTTATGGATGTTTCTGCAGATTTCATGAACGGAATGGATTTAGAACAAGGAATGTTAGAAGACCAAGGTCTTAAAGCATTTGATGAATGGTCTAATAAAGTTGATGAGAAATTTGATGCTGCCAATTATCAATCTCCAGTGAAAGCTCTTGAAGCAGGTAATGCTGAGTTTAGTGGAAGAGAAAAGGTTAAGGTTGTTAATACAAACATTAATACCAACACAAATACCAACACAAATTCTAAAGCTAAATACTTTTAATATAAAAAATTTACATGGATGCTGAAACATTTTTTTTCAGCATCCGTATAATAACTAAAAACAATTAAATCTAAATTAAATCTAAATTAAAACTTTAAAAAAATGAATCAATTTAAACCAAAAAGAAAAGTTAAAAAAATCACGAAAGTACTTGGTGCATTAGCATTAGCTGCAATCGTGTTCTTTAGTGCAAATTACTTCCTAGCTGATAGCGGAGTATTTACAAAAGAAACAAAAGATGGAGAGGTTGCTGTAAATAGTAGCCAAACTATATTACCAAATGCACCTTTAGACCAGAAAGGTCAAAATGTTGTGTTTGCAGGATTACCATCTAATAAGCCATCCACAAGTGTGGCAAGTGCTACTCATATTTTATGGAAACTTATGGCTTGGAACTCTCAGATGGGAGCAATATACTCTAATGGTGGAGCTAACACTACTCAAGGTTCTCTTATGGAGAAATATGGAGTAAACTTAACAATCGAAAGATTAGATGATTGTAGCCAAATGCAATCAGAACTTATAGCTTTCGCTACAGCTTATAAAGCAAATCCAGCCACAGCTAAAGGAACAAATTTCATCGCTATTATGGGTGATTATGGTCCAGCATGGCTTGCAGGAGCTAACGAGCAATTATCTCGTCTTGGAGATGAATATACTGCTGAAATAATTTATTCTTGTGGACGTTCACTTGGAGAAGACCAATTCATGGCTCCACCATCTGTTAAAGCAAATCCACAAGCTGCAAGAGGAATGGTATGTGCTACTGTTATTAGAGATGGAGATTGGAACATCGTAATTAAGTGGGCTGCTGATAATGGTATTCCAGTTAACACCGATGAAACTACTTATAATCCAAATGCAATTAATTTTATAGCTGCAAGCGAAAACACCGATGCATCAATCAAGTATAATACTGGATACACAGAAGAAAGAGATGTTGTTGAAGTTACTGCTGATGGTAGAACTGTTAAAACTGGTAAGAGACAAGCTATTGGTGTAGACATGGTTGCTGTATGGACTCCTGCTGATGTAATTGTTGCTGAAGGTAAAGGTGGTCTTGTTAGAATTGTATCTACAAAAGAATACTCTGCTCAAATGGCAAATGCTGTTATCGGAATTAAAAAATGGAACTCAGACCACAGAAAAGATGTTGAAAATATGATTGCAGCAATTTCTGAGGGTGGTGACCAAGTTAAAACATTTAACGAAGCTTTAAATAAAGCTGGTGAATTATCTGCTCAAGTATATAATGAAGAAAATGGACAATATTGGGTAACTTATTACAGAGGTGTTTCTCAATATGATAAGCAAGGTAATCAAGTTGAATTAGGAGGTTCAAGAGTGAATAATTTAGCTGATAACATGGAGCTTTACGGATTAGGTAATAGCGGAACTAACACATATGCTTCTGTATATAAAGTGTTCGGTGACATTGCAAGTAACTTATATCCAGAGTATGTTCCAACATATCCAGCAATTGAAACTGTTCTTAATACAAGTTACATTCAAGCTGTTGCAAACAGAAGTAGCAATAAAGGTAATATTGTTGCAGCTGATGAAACTAAATATGCTGAAGCAACTTCAGTTACAAATACTGTATCTAAGAGAGCTTGGTCTATTCAGTTTAAAACTGGAAGCGCAGACTTTACAAACTCTACTTTAAGAGTTATGCAAGAGTTAAATGACCAACTTACTGTTGCTCAAGGTCTTCAGATTTCTATCGAGGGACACACTGATGCAACTGGCTCTGATGCTGTTAACATTCCTTTATCACAAGAGCGTGCTCTAGCGGTTAAGACTTGGTTACAGAACTTGTCTCCAAACAACTATCCAAACAACAGATTTATATCTGTAGTAGGAAAGGGTTCTACTGAACCAATTGGAACAAACACTCAAAACAGACGTGTAGAGATTGTGTTAGGAAACTAAGAAAAAAGATAATAGATATATAAAAAGGTGTAATAAATGAAAAAGTTACACCTTTTTTTTTAACCCTAAACCAAATCAAAGTGAAAAATTTAATAAGAAATATTGTAAAAGGATTTCATCCAAGAAATTTTACTGGAGTGTTAACACCAAACAAAAAAGTAAACAATCAAGTGATGTTTGTCATAGCATTGTTTCATATGGCATTAGCCTCTTTTCTTTGGATGACTACATCAGAAATATTACCAAGTCCAGGAGAAATTTGGGATGCTTTTGTTAAGCTTACATTTGAGGAGGCTTTATTATTAGAAATGTGGACCAGTATGAAACTATGTTTAGTAGCAGTGGTTCAAACATTAGTTATATCATTAGTAATATGTTACGCAACTGTACTTCCATTATTTAGGCCAATAGCGTTTGTTGCAATAAAATTTAGATTTCTTACAATAGTAGGATTAAGTTTTGTGTTTACTCTTGCTACAGCTGGTTTTGATGATAGTGGATATTTGCTTAAAACATCTCTTCTTACTTTCGGTATGACAGTATTTTTTGTAACAGGAATGATGAGAGTTATAAAAGATATTACAAGTAATGAACTTAATCATGCTAGAACACTTGGAATGAGTGAATGGAAAGTTGTTTGGGAAGTTGTAGTTCTTTCTAAGCTAGATAAAGTGTTTGATGTTTTAAGGTCAAATTTTGCAATATCTTGGATGATGCTTACACTTGTAGAAGGATTAGTTAGGTCTGATGGAGGAGTTGGAGTAATGCTTCTTAATCAAAATAAACATCTTCATTTAGATTCTGTATTTGCAATTCAAACTCTAATTTTAATTGTTGGTATTGTAATGGATTATATGTTTGGATATTCTAAACAATTATGTTGTCCATATTCTAATTTAACTAAAGAACATAAATCATAAAACTATGAATTACGAATATAAAAATGTAATACTTAAAGTAGACAACGTATCTTTAAAGCTAGGTAAGAATCAGATTTTAAAAGATGTTAATGTTGAAATAAGAGATGTTGTAAGACCAGGATACACAACAGGTCAAATAATTGGATTTCTTGCTCCATCTGGAATGGGGAAGACAAAGTTCTTTGAGTGCCTTGCTGGAATCAGAAAACCAGATACTGGAACAATACTTATAGGAGAAGACCTTCAACCAACAAAAATTGGCAGAGTAGGAGTGGTTCAACAAAACTATCCTCTTTTTATGAATAAAACTGTTTATGGTAACATGAGAGTTGCTGCAAGTGGTTTTAAAAATAAAACAGAAAGAAATGATAGAATAGATGATGTCCTTACAAAATTTGGACTTGTTGATAAAAAAGGTTTCTATCCTGCACAGCTTTCTGGTGGACAAAAACAAAGAGCAGCAATTGCTCAACAAATACTTTGTGCTAATAACTTCTTATTAATGGATGAACCTTTTTCTGGTCTTGATGTTAATATGATTAAAGAGGTTTCTGACCTTATAAAAGAAGTTGCTCACATGCACGAATTGAATACAATAATTATTGTATCTCACGATATACATTCAACAGTTGCTATTTCTGATACAATTTGGATGATGGGTCGTGATAGAACTGCTGATACAAATAATATAATTCCAGGAGCAAAAATTAAGTATAAATATAACTTAATGGAAAGAGACCTTGCTTGGAAGGATAATGTTGAAACTCATCCAGAGTTCAATAAATTAATAAATGAAATCAAAGGGGAGTTTCCCACATTATAAATCAATAAAAAGTAAAAATGAAAAAATTAATTTTAATTGCATTAACTATGTGTGCGTTCATAGTAACATCAAACGCACAAGACACAACTAATACATCAGGTTTAGATGTTTATGTTGCAGCTGGAGTATCGGTAGGTAATTCTGGAGCAGCTACATTTAATCAAACTTCATATCCATCTGTAGAGATAGGAATTATGAAAGGTAATTTTGCTCTTGGATTAGTAGGAGGAAGAGGTAGTTTCGATTTCCAAGGAAATGATGTTACTGAAAATTATTGGATGTCTTTAAAATCTGCAGTATATTTCCCAATTGGGAATTCAAAAATTGATGGTTATGGATTGTTAGCTGTTGGTAATTATTTATCAACAGAGCAAGTATTTATTGAATACGGAGTTGGGATGTCTCGTGCATTTGATTCTGGATTTGGATTATTTGGACAAGCAAGTAACTGGGATGGAATTTGGTATATAACGCCAGGACTGAGTTATTGTTTCTAAGGAGAGATAACATTTTTAATTTAGATTAAAAGGCGATAATTTGATTATCGCCTTTTTTATTTGTAAATTTGTAGTATGAAATGGATTGTAATAAAAGAAAATTGGCAAACAACAAAACACAAGTTTCAGATAATTAAATATATGACAAAAGTTTGTTATAAGTTAATGAAGCGTGCGATTGTTCATGATTTTTCAAAGTATAGCAAAGAGGAAGCTCCTCATTTTGCTGCAGCTGGACAAACAAAGGATATACAATATGATTCTCCAGAATATAAAGAAAGTTTAAAAAAACTTGAATCTGCATTGAGACATCATTATGCTAAGAATTCACATCATCCGCAGCATTTTAAAAACGGAATTCAAGAGATGCAACCACTAGATATTATTGAAATGTTGGTTGATTGGAAAGCATCAACTACTAGATACAAAAGTGGAAATGTTAAAGATAGTATTGAGATAAATAAAAAAAGATTTAAGTATTCTGAGCAAGTAAGAAAGAATTTTGAAAAATTTTATATAGAAATAAAAGCCTGGTAATCAATGTTTTAAAAATTATTTTTAATTTTTTTTAAAAAAAC
>JAJFLM010000073.1 GCA_021772655.1 Deltaproteobacteria bacterium | reverse complement strand
AGTTTCTTAATAAAATCAATCCAAACTTCTGATAATCCATCAACATATTCTTGTGGAGTAACTCCTTCTTTCTCTGCAGCTTCTTGAATTTTTAATCCATGCTCATCAAGACCAATATTAAACAATACATCATCTTTCTTTAAGTATTTAAAATACCTAGAGAGAGCATCACCTATAATAAATTCAAAGGCATGTCCTATATGCGGTTTTGAATTCGCATATGGAAGTGTTGTTGTTATATATTTTGTCTTATTGTTCATCTTTATATTCTGGGTTACTTTTTGGTATGTTATATCTTCTTTTTGACCAATCTTTAATTTTTAATTCTTCATCAGGCTTTCCATGTTCAGTCATAACACATCTCTCACAAGCTCTTACGCACCATTTGTTGTGTCGAACATCTTTATCTTTCATGTCTTCAATGAATGGCTTCCCATCGCCACCCTCCCAAGTTCCTGTACATTCTGGAGCTTCTTCTAATTCATCATCAGATAAGCAGAAATAATCATCTTCATCTCCAAATTCATCTGATGCCCAATATCCATGTTTAGAACCAAGTCCATATACTCTTTGCTCTGGGTCATTAACATAAATTTTTGGTCTACACGTAAAACCCCAAGCCTTATTACATTTCATATCACAAGCAACTTTTGCTTTTTGACCGAAGTAAATTATCTCTGTTTCCTTTCTTTCCATTTTATCCAAAATCTATCATTCCATCTGGATATTTGTCCCAGAATTTTTTAACACCTTCATTAGTATATCCCCAAGTTTCACAATTGTTCTTTGGGTCATTTATATAATCCATAGTTTCTTCAAAAGAGAATAATATATCATCAGGGTATCCACGTTTCCTAAAAGGCTGTCCCTCATTTGTATCAATAAAAAAACCTTTACCTTCTATATATCTTGATACTTCTGGTTGATTATTAAAAACAGCTACATTACACAACCCTTTTTTAACTATTCTAATCTTTCTCTCATTAACTGCAATAACTCTATTAAGATTATCATCAGTAAATTCTGGATAAACGTCTAACCAATCAATTCCATCATGATTTTTATCTTTGATTATATTATTAAAAAAATCATTATTTTCTTCTAACAATTTAATATAAATTTCTCTCGCCTCTTCTATTGTACGATTAGATTTCTTATATAACCAAGTGTGACAACCCATAATTAATTATTTACAATTCTAACAGAGTCTATATTAAGTCTAGCTTCAAGCCATTTACCTAATTTAGTTGATTCAGTTTCAACATCTTTATATCCTCCGTTCCACTTTACAATAAAAGTAGGGATAGTGTCAATTTTTCCACTGAAATCAAGCTCCATTGATTGGTTATACGAAAAATTATCAATATTGTTGTAATTAATTTGAATTTCTTTCTCAATATCCAATAAAGGTATATCTCCTTGCTTATATCTAGCCAATTCTCCTTCAACTTCAGCAAGTCTTTTCTTATATTCATTAACCTGAATATCTTTATCCTTATATAGGTCTTCTATGATGTCTACTTTAAGTTGGTCATGCAATTTAAGGGCAATTTCAGCTGATGCATCTTTAGATTGTCTAACCTTAAGAGTGGTTTCATCTAGTCCATATTCATCAAGCTGGTTCTTCCATGAAGCTTGAACCTCAAGAGGAACAATTGTTCCCATCATAAACACCTCAATATTGTTTTCATCATAGTTAGCTTTATAACTAACCATATCACTTCCTTCATGAACTATAACGTGTTGAACAAATTCATCTGCGTTTGTTCTAAATACAGAATCCTTAACTATTCCAACAAATAAGATTATACTAGGAATCATAATTAACATTAAACTAATAAACACATATCTTTTATGTTTTGCCTCAGTTGCTGCATCCTCAAGATGAACTTTTGGAAACTTCATTACTCTTACAAATATATAAGCTGGTAGTGCTATGAAAATTGCATTCAATACAAACAAATAAAAAGCTCCAATGAAATAACCAAAATTAAGATGAGCAATTCCAAACGCAGCTGTACAAAGAGGTGGCATTAGTGCTGTTGCTACAGCCACTCCAGGAATAACTGTTGCTGCAAGCCCTTTATCTTTTAAAGAGAAAGAAACAATACAAGCAAGACCACCAGCAAATGCAATAAGAATGTCTAATATAGTAGGAACTGTTCTAAATATTATTTGTTCTCCAGCAATATTAATTGGGGACAATATAAAATATACTGTAGCCACAACTAAACTAATTCCAACTGCTTCTGATAATCCTCTTAAGGATTTTTTAAGAGTTGGCCAATCATTAATACCAAGAGATACCCCTATTCCTAATATAGGAGACATCAATGGAGCTATAAGCATTGCACCTATAATAACAGGAACAGAATCTATATTAAGACCAATAGATGCTGTTATAATTGATGCTGCTAGAATCCAAACTCTAGCACCTTCAAAAGTAAGCCCTTTCTTTATTTCTTTAATTGAGCCAGGTATATCAATTCTATCTTTTATTTGAAATACATTTACTATAAAATCAAGTATTCCAGATATTAATCCATTGGCATTTGATTTAATTTGAGCTTTGCTCTCTACTTTGTTGTGTGTTTCCATTAGAAAAATAAAGTTATAAAGCTAATTAATCCACCTAAGATTAAAGCAGCTATGAAGTTAAAAATTACCATAATAATAATTGGAATTATTATGAATACTTTAAAGAATCCAAAAAATTTACCAGCTATCCTAACGAAAGTAGAATACTTCTTGTTTTTGTCAATTCCAGTAATTGATGCAACCCCTTTTCCTATATCTCTATAGTCTTGAATGTCGTCCCATTTCATTTTGACGATAATAAATTCAATTGCACAAAGTGCAACAAAGATTAAAAATGTGTACATAGTTTTTTATGATTTAGTTAATAATATGGTTGGTATTTTTTCTTCTGTGTCATCTACACTGATTAATTCTCCAATATTTAAGTGCGACAAAGATATGAATAAATTCTTATCTTGATTCATCATAAATTTTTGATAATAATAATCTCTTATATTATCAATAATAATTCCTGGAAGGAAGGTAAGAACAAAATCCTCAATCAACGTATTCTTGTCTGCTTCAATTCCAAACATTCCTTCTTTGAAAATTATTTTATAAACCTTTGGGACCTGTCCCATAACAGTTATTTCATCATTTTCAAAAACTTCCCATTCTCTATCAGTAATATCTTTAATTTTTATTTCTGAATTTCTATCAATAGAAACTACTTCCCATTTATCTATCTCTACTGGAAATTCTATTATTCCATTTTGTTTAGATGATATAGGAGGATGTACTGATAATAGTTTTCCATCCTCCTTGCTTTTAAGATTTAATCTTACGCTAATTTCTTTTTTCATTACTTTAATTTTTTACTAGCCTCAATAGCTTGCTCTTTTGAACTTCCTATTAATGTATATAAATCATCTGGATGCATTCCAGATTCCCAATGTAATCCTTCAGATATATGAAAAATTTCTGCTTTCATATGACAACTTGAGGTTTCTTCTCCATCTTCTCCAATCTTACAAAGAGTTATTCCATTCTCTGGAACATATCCACCATTAGGCATTTCACTTCTATCAGTTATATGATGAGCATCAAGGGTTGTTTCTGCTGCATCATAATGAGGACCACTACCACACCATTTGCAAGAATAATCATCTCTGTCAAATGTGCTTTCTCTAAAATTTCTTCTTATTATCTTCTTTCCGATGCCCATAAATTTGCTATAATTGCATCAGTATATTCCATTGTACTAGCAGAGCCACCAAGGTCGCCAGTAACCATTTTTCCTTCTCTCAATGTTTTCTTAATAGCTGCTTCAATTTTATCAGCATTGTCATGGTCTCCAATATTTTTATCTCTAAGCATCATTACAGCAGACAATAAAAGTGATGTTGGATTTGCCAACCCTTTTCCAGCAATGTCTGGAGCAGTTCCATGAATTGCTTCATAAACCGCACAATCATCTCCTATATTTGCTCCTGGAGCAACACCAAGTCCACCAACAAGAGCGGCACAAAGGTCTGATATAATATCTCCATGGCAATTAGGTGCAACAATTACATCAACTGTCTCTGGACGTTGAACCAATTGCATGCACATATTATCAATGATTCTATCATCAACAGTCATAGTTTTAATTCTATGAAGACTTCCTTCTGATATATATTTTTCAGCAAGTTCTTTAATTGATGAAAGGAAAAGACCATCAGTCAATTTCATAATATTTGCCTTATGAACAATTGTCAACCTATTCTCTGAAATTCTATTTCTTTCTACAACCATCTTCAATGCAAATCTACCAATCCTTTCACTTGCCTTTCTTGTAATTACTCTAATCGTCTCAGCAGCATCATCTCCTACCATATGTTCAATACCAGCATAAAGACCTTCAGTGTTCTCACGAACAATTACAAGGTCAACGTTTTTAAATGGAGTTTTAACTCCTTCTAAAGAAACTATTGGTCGAACATTAGCAAAGAGGTCAAGTTCTTTTCTCATCTGAACATTAACACTTCTAAATCCTTTTCCAACTGGAGTTGTTAGAGGAGCTTTAAGGGCTATTTTATGCTTTCTTATTGCTCCAACAGTTGATATTGGTAAAAGAAATCCTAATTTATCTAAAGCACTTTCTCCAGCTAAATGTTCCTCCCACTCAATTTGAACATCTGCAGCCTTAAAAATTTTTTTTACAGATTCTACAATCTCTGGACCTATTCCGTCCCCTGGTATTAATACTACTTTTTTCATAATTTTATTTTAAACTCCAATATGCAGTTACATCTTTATAATCTGGATAATTTTCTTCTAAGAAAGCTTTACACTCAGCATCAAATCTATCCTCAATTTCACTAAGTTCTTCTTTATACTTTTCAGAATATCCCCATTTTTTTCCATCCTTATAATTATATTCTTCTTCACAATAAATTTCTTCAGTCTTAAAAAGAATGGTGTCATCATAGTCTTTAACAATTCCACAAAAAGGTGTTGACTTAGAAATATATTCATGTTTATCATTCTTATCATAATTTCCTTCATGAAATCCTATTCGGTCAACTCTAAAAGTAATTCTACAATTAAAGTTTATAAATGCATCTCTATCATAGAATGATGCTTTATAAAAAATGCTTGCTCTTTTTCTTCCTTGTTCATCAATAAGATTGCTCCACATTGAATGGTCTGTTTCTTCTTTTTTCCATCCACTTGGAAGTTTAACTCCCATAAACAAATCATCTCCCTTTGAACCTGTAAAAGTTTTTATTCCAAGTTTATGATATATCTCAGATGCATTTAATCCTCTTGGACTGTTGCATGTTTTTGGAAGCTGTAGTGATTCCACAAGTTCTTGTTGACCTTTAGCTTCTTGTTCTTCAATAGCTCCTGGATTTAATCCTAATAACCATTCTGACTTTGGCTCTTTTTCTGTATTCTTTACTTTCTTATTGCTCATTTTTAATTATTTTTCTAACGTTAAAGAATGTCATGACAAGAACTATTACTAGCCATATATACATCCACATTGTATCTGTCAACCCCATTACTTGTTCATAAGCTTCTAGGTCAGAAGATGGTCCTACATTAAAATCAGATATTATATGCAAAACAGCTGCTCCTCCAAGAAACATAAGAACATATCTACTAATTTTCTCAAGTCTTGATATGAAAAATAAAGCCACAGAAAACAGTATGATAAATATTAGATTAAATGCTGAAGAGAACCATATTAATGCACAAATATTCATAAGTATTGCTATGGTTATCATTGTGATTTTTGTTGCTCCTGGCTTTCTAATTCCCAAGTATAATAACAGGTTTCCAAATAGTGCAGAACCAAGATAACCACCCATAATTGTAATTGCTCTACTTCCTCCAGATGTCCAAGTCACCCCACTACCATCTGCATTAACTTGAAGAGATACTACATCTCCACCAGTTACAAATGCTCCGAATGCATGCCCAAACTCGTGAAGGAATGTTACAAATAGTTTAATTGGATACAAAACTAATCCACCAAAAGGAATTAATACATCAAGTAAAAAATATACAATCAATATTGATGATAGTATTATTAATGACCTATATTTTTCCATATTCTTCTAACTTAATTCGTGATTCAAGACGTTCCTTCCCCTCTTTTATAACACTATCGTTTTTTGTAGTTCCAAAAATATGCATTAATAATTGATTGGCGAAATCATCTGTAGATATTAAACCTACATAGCAAGTTGAATAACTATATTTTTCTGGTTGAGCAGAATCGTGAGAACCAGACATTATTTTCCAGTTTTGGTCTTCACGAAATCCACAACTATAGCAAGCTGTATACCAATATACCAATCTATCAAATTCCTTTCCTCCAACACAAGTTATTTTAACATACGTTGTATTTCCAAAAAGCTCTTTTAGTTCTGGGAAATTAGATACATGTTGGTATCCATAATCTTCTGGATTAAATTCGTATTCCATATCTTAAAAGTTTACCACCTCTCTAAATTTGTTCATAATCTCATTCTCAGAGTTGTCTAATAAGAAGTCTCTAAAAGTTTCTACATTATCAAAAGAATGTTTGAAATAACCCATTGATGTTCCGATAGTCTTCTTATCAAAGTCTGGGTAATGATTTAAAATCGTTTTTCCATTAAATTTACCAATTGATTCTCTTTTTCTTTTTTCTTTTTCTTTTAGAACTTCAATTTCTGCATAAAAATTTATATCATCAAAATGATTATCAATATCAGTAAACGAAATTTCTTTATTTATTTGAGATGGTTTTGGGTTTAATATAAGATAAGCTTGTAATTCTGTATAAATGCTAAGTTTATATTCTTTCTTTGGGTTTAAAAATTTATTGATGTTAAAATAAGGAGTTGAAGTTATATAATCAAAAAACTCTTCTTTTGTTTCAAATCCATTTTTGAATCTATCATAATCCAATTCAACAAGTTCAAATAATTTTCTAACATCTTTTGTAATATAAAAATCTCCCACTTTTGACTGATGATTTTCTATTCCCAATCTTTCTTCATAAAGAAGGCCATTTTGAGTAAGCTTAAGCCCAGCTGGCTTAATCATTTTACCAATCAATGAATTAATTGTGTAAGAACTAATTTCACAAAAGAAATCATAACTATCATCTTCTTTTGCATATAATATTGACACTTTTTTACCATCAATAGTAAACTCATGTCCATGTTTTAAACTTTTTGAATCTTCCACCTCAACTCCAGATTTTAATCCAGATAGAGCACCTTTAATTCTTTCAAAATTTTCATTTTGTCTAGGTTTGGCAACAAATGTATATCTTTCTCTGTCTTCTAAATATCCAAAAGTAGGAAGCAATGTTAGGCCTGTAAATATAAAAGATATTTTATCGTAAATGTTTTGTGCGAATTTATCCATAACTAATTTTATTGGTTCACTAAAGTTATACGAATAAAAAAAGAGGATGTTTCAAATTCCTCTTTTATTTTTTCTATATGTTTTATGGTCTACAAATTTTTTATCAACCATATATCCCCAATCTAATTTTCTTCTACCAACAATTGCTAATGTATATGTTGGTATTTTATACATCTCTGAAATTTTATGAAAGTCACTTGTCTTAGAATAAGCCATATGACCAGGCTTCCTTAATCTATGATGACCTCCACGAAGTTTTTCAAAATATCCTCCCCAAAGAATCATCGTCCATATATTCCATGGATGACTATGAAGATGCTCATCTTCATCTGCTTTATAAATTCCATGAATATAAATTGAGAACCAAGGAAGAGATATTATCCTCCATCGTCTAAAGTGAATCTCTCCAGATTTACTCTTGATTTCCTTTATTAATTTCATTTATCTGTTTTTGAATTAGTTCAATTTCTAATAACTCCTTTGTATGGTTTACTACAAATACTCCACCTTCATAAGCACCTGTAGAGTAAACATGATATTCAATTCCATCAACGTTATTATTGGTTCTTTTCAACCAACTATGACCTCCTACTGAAATACTTGCAGATGTTTGTCTTGGCCCAACATCACAACATACTAAAATTGTTGTCAGCCATATTAATGTTAAAATTCTTTTCATAATAATTTATTTTTATTTTATTAGCTTTTCAATAAACCTGTTTCTTTCAATGGCATAATCCATACTAACCTCAGAAGGCACTCTATACCCATCTATTAATTCAATATTGTTTAATTTACAAAATATAACCTCATCTTGCTCATCTGCATTTTCATGAGCAAGTGCTCCTCCGCAAAAAAAACAAGATGGTTTAATTCCAACATCAGTATATACAAGACTTGTATTAACACCAGATTCGTTTGTTGGATGTCCTATTTTGACTTCACAATATTCTTCAAAAAATTCTTTTAATTTATGTTTCATAATTTAATCTTCTTCTTCCCAAACCATCTTTTGCATTCCACTATCATAATGAGTTTGATTAGGGAAATAAATCTTCATATCACTTGGTATTAATAATTCATCGTTTGGAACATCCAAATAATAATGCAATGCACCTTTTAACCAAACCAAAGGAATTCCTTCTTTAAATCTTGAATTATTTTCAATATATTTATCTATTCCTTCTCTATCTTCAAGAGATGTGCTATCAAAAGCTTTTAAAGATTCTTCTTTATTAAGCCAATAACCATTACAAGCTGCTTTCAAGTTTTTTCTACAATACTTGTCCAACTCTTTTTTAATTTTATCCAAAAACTCATTTGTATATTCCATAGTGCAAATATACAAAAAATAAATAAAGGCTCATAACCAGGATTCTGTCTAGTTTTCACTAGGGTTATCATTTGCCTATTTGCCGCTACCTGAACTCATTGGGACTGCTCACCTCCCTAATTCTATATGCGTTACATCTCGGACGGAATTTCGGTTATGGTGGTACAATAACGCCTTTCGGCTCCCACTCCTCCTAAGCAGAGATGGCCTGAGTTTGTCCTCTCATCCCAATAAATGGGGTAGAGCGATAACCTCGCCTTTATCTATTTTCTATAATTATATTTCCAGCTCTTTCAATTTCTTCTTTACTAAATCCAGCCTCCATTATAGCTTCTTTGTTTCCAGTTATTGCAAGACCTCTATAAAAAGTGTTCACAATAATCTCAGCTGTCTTAATATTACTATTTTTTAAAGATTCAATAAGGTCTTTCTTCTTTTCGTCAAATCTTGAAATTAACACTTCATCACGATAATCAACAATAATATTGTTTTTTTCAAATCCATAATCATTCTCCCATTGCATTCTTACAATTCCTCCACTATCATCATTGTGAAGAACAAGAAATTCTCCATTACCTTTATATTGAGCTCTCATTACAAATACTTCCCCATCGTTTTTGTATTTCTTTTTATATTTTATAACTTTATTTGGATTGGCCTCGACCAATTCCATTAATTCCTTTCCAGTGTATTTTCTTTTTCTAACTAGTTTCATTCTTCAATTCCGTTTATATGTTTAAATAAAGCTTCTTCCATTTCCTGTTGACGTTCTTTATTCCATCTACCTCCTTCTGTAGCCCATATAAGAAAATTCTTATTTCTATCTCCTATATGTGGACTAAAATAAGATAATTCTTGTCTATCATAATTTTCAACAACTTTAACAAGAGCCCAAACTGCTCCTACACTACCAGAGCCAGACATTCTTCCACCATAACTACTGAAAGATTTCCTTTTAAATAGTGCATACTTTCCATCATCAGAAACCCACTCCAATCTTTTATGATAAGCTCCGTCACTTCCTGAATCAAATGTACTAAACATTTTTTGAAGTTCCTCACTATATTCAGATGGAATTAATCCTCTTTGAAGTTGATTCAACAGGTCTCTAAAATGGTCTCTATCATCTTTAATGATTTGTATTTCATCTTTATACTCTTCTTTATGGTCAACAGCCATTTCAGCCTGTTCTCTCTCCAAAAGAGTTATCTTCTTTCTAAGCTCAGCAATATCTTCTACATTCTTTTTATAAACATCTGAACGCCTATAACTATAAATAATATTCTTAAGCTCTTCATCTTTTTCCTTAATCCATCTCTTAAGTTCTGCTTGTGAATGTGATATGTTTATTTTCAAAACTTTAATTTATTGGTTCAATTAAATTATACGCAATAAAAACAAAAATGTTACAAATAAGAAAGAGCTAGACTTACGCCTAGCTCTTAATGAGGATTAAGTACTCAACTTCCTAAATAATATTTCAGTAGCCCATTTAGGAAAACTACAGGACTACTTTATACGAAACAAATAAAATAATGTTTCAATAATTAATTAACTGTTTCTTTATGTGTTATTATTTCTGGATTAAAAACAATTATATGTTTCTCTCCAACCCAATCTCTTGGAGCATCTACAATCATTCCATCATATCCTAATTTTGTCATATTTCTAACATAATCAAGAGGTTGATATTGATACCAACTAGATTGAACTCTTAAAAATACATCAGCTTCGTTGTCAGCATAATTTATTGCTTCCTTAGCTGCAATCATAACTCCAGTTTCTGGGTCTTCATTATAGTTGTAGGCCTCCATCTCCCATTCTTCATCACTCAACTTCATAAGAGCAATTACTTTTTTAATATCAACTGATTTTGCAGGAGTTTTTTTATCTATAAACTTTCCATCAAGTCGAACTTTATAAACATTATTTACACACATTCTCGAATTTTCATAATTAGTTGTGAAATATATACCAGCACCATAATGTTGTATTACATTCTCTCCAGCTAAAAAACTATCTTCAAATTTTTCTATTTTAGAATCACTTCCATGATAAGCATCAAAACCAGTATCTGTTGTTTCCTGAATTAAAGATTCATCCACACCCTCTTTTTCTTTAACATTGAAATTATAATAATCCATAAGATGATTTTCATTGTCGAAGTACATAATATCACCTGGAGCATAGTTTACCATTTCTCTTCCTTTAATTATAAGACCATCGTACCCAAGTTTTAACATTTCTTCTGAAATAGTTTTTCCCTCCTGATAAAATCTTCTTGGATTTGGTAACTTTTCATCTTCGAATTTATACAAATTATATTGAATCCATATTTCTGCTTGATTTGCGTCACTAACTATTATTGGATTTTTAGGAATTGCTCCAACAACAAAATATACCTTTCCATACTCTTTGGCCATCGCCCTATTTCCAAGAAATGCAGTATATAATCCTTCTCCAAATCTTGCTCCAGCCGAATTTTCTTTACCTACATCACCCATTCCTCTAAGAGTAACATTTTTCCTCTTCCACTTTTTATAATCTGAATCCAATGCTTCTCTTATAACTTCTCTCACTATTTTCCTAGCCTCATTCATTGCTCCAACTTCATCTGCAATGTCTTTTCCAAATCTTTCTTCTGCTGTTTGTAATCTTTCTGAAGTTGTTTGATATGCCTTAGCAAGTCTTCTTGTTAATTTCTTTTTCATCTTATCACTTAAATTTATCCAACCATCAAATTCTGATTTAAAACTACTATAAACTTTATTCCATGGATTCATTACTTCATTCCAATTATCATCCATTGTATCAATTCTGACTCTATGCATTGCTTGTGCATATCTTGCGTTTATTTCATGAACAAGATTTTGATATTCTTTAAAACTATTATTTATTGCTCCCCTTTCTTCTGGTGTTAATTCATAATAATTTTTTGACCTTGCTATTTGTTTAGCTTTATTTTGAGAATCTATAAACTTTTTTGACGTTCCTCCAGATAAAGCTTTTCCTTTACTTCTCCATGCATCATAAGCATGTTGAATTTCATGTAATAATGATGAATAGAATATATAATATAATTTAAAGTAAACATCTTTACCTGTTACTTCTCCATATTTCTTATCATTAAATAACTCATTTATTTCATCCAAATCTCTTTGGTCATACTTAAGTCTTATTTCAAAAATTTCTCTACCTAAATTTTGATGAGGTGAACCATAAGATAATTGACCTTTTGTTTCTTTTCCTCCCCCAATAATAGTTTCTGGAATAATTTTAATACTAGTTTCATCAACAAATTTTCCAATCTCATCATATCCATCATCCTTCATTGTCCCAGTAAACATCATTGGTAAATTTCTTAAATCAGGATTTTCTCCTTCTACTCCAGCAACCAAAAATTCCATATGCTCTCTTTCCTTAACAATCCTATCTCCAAGATTACGTAATATATCATTCGTAAACTTCTCAAGGTCTTTTTGACCTTCAAATGTTTCTTCAATAACATCCTCCCTCAATTGAGAAACCATGTCATGAGCATTATCAAAATCCTTGATAACCTTAAATCCATATCCACTATAAAACTTAGATAAATCATCAAGACTAATCTTTGGCTCAAATCCAATTGGAGCTGCAATTAAATACAAAGTCTTATAATCCCTTTCTTTAACATACTTTACAACAGCATCCATTAATTCTTTTCCAAATCCTTTTTTTATAAATTTAGGAAACACTTCAAGATGTTCAAGTTTTGCTGCAAAATCTTCTGGAAAATGTTCTTCAATTTCTTCATCACTATATCTATTTGGGTCATCTTCATCAGTAACACTCTGCTCTACATATGGGTCCATGTACATATCTAAAACAGCATAACCAACTTCTTCTCCAGATTTATTTCTTGCAATTATTTTAACTCTATCCCAATATCCTTCATCATCTCCTACATCTTCAAATTCAACATCTTCATCAAGATATTTATTATGCCACAAATCATCTGCAGCATCTATAGCATTTTGAATATCAAATCCATTTTTAATCCAATTATCTGCTCTTGATGTGAGTTCTTTAAAATTATTATCTGGACTCAATGAAAAAGCTGTATTAAATGTCATAAGTTCATCTACACTTGAATATTTATCATCTTTAATACTCTGAAGCCATTCATTTTTTTCTTCTATGTCTAAATAATCATGGTCATCAAATATTCTAAAACTAAATTCTTCATCCTCAAATGGAATTGTTTCTTTTTTTACATCACCTCTTTTATAAAATTTCTTCCAAACATTAAATGCTTCGCCTCTTACATCTCCATCTCTTGCTGGCATTAAACCCATTCCATCTTTATTTGCAACCATCATTGCAAGTTCATAAATAAATGGACCGAATCCAGGTTCAGCAGCAACACCAGAAACTTGATATTGATGGGGTGAAACAGCATCTGTAAATATTATTGTCGCATATACTTTTTTACTTTTTGGGTCATATAAAGAAAGGGCGTATCCAGAGTTTATTGTTTCAATAAATAAAGCTGTTGTCTTAGGAAGACTCTCTATTCTCCTTGCAGCTTCATTGAAAATAGATTCTGAAATAACTTTTTTAACTATTTCTCTAATGTTCTCATTCATCATATTATTTCCTAACAACCCTTCACGATGCATTCTTGTTTTAATATTTTTTAACCATTTTTTCTTAACATCTCCTTTTAATTGATTATTAACATATGATAATGCTGGAGAAAGATTAATCATACTTTCAAAAGACATATCATTCCAAGTATCTTTATATTTTTTATTTAACTGATATATATTATGAATTTGACTTTGTATTTCCATATAATGAGCATTTATAGGAGAATTGTTTTTTGATTTATTTACATTTCTCTCTAATGCTTTATTCAATTTTTTCTTTATATGATTATTATGTAATGTGTCATCAATCCAATGTGTTAATTCATGATGAATGCTACCTTTTATTGTTGATTCTTTAAATTCTTTTTTTAATGAATCACCATTATTAATTTTACTAGCAGCAACATTAATATCCATATTACTTCCACCTTCTTGTTTTACAAAGTTTACTGCATGTCTTGGAAAACTAATAGATATTCTTTTATTAGCTGGGTCATAAGAATTAGAAAATTTATTTATTGCTATTTCACAAGGATTTAACTTATGAGCTTTTTCTGCTAATGGTGATTTTAAAAATGATGTATCAATATAGTATAATTCAAAATTTGCATTTTTTAACGTTCCAGTTTTTTCAATTTCATCATAATCACTTTTAAAATATTTATCATAAATATAATCAACATCACTATCAACGTTCATTAATCTCTCATTTAAAACATCTCTTATAACATCTGTAACTTCATTCATTTTTGTCATAGGAACCTTTCCATCTCTCCTTATTCCTTGAAGAATGTAATATTCTTTTTTTGAAAGTTTTACCTTATCTTCATCATCTCTTTCTATCCATCCTTTTATAAAGTCTTTTGCAGCTTTATTATTCACGCTATTTAAAAACTGCTTTAAGAAATTTTTTGAAACTTCTTTATGTCCATACTCTTCTTTAACTTGCTTAAATAAACATCTATGAAAATCATCATATCCTAAACCTGGAGCAATTTTTGTAATTGGGTTAACTTTTATTTCTAAATTAACATTAAGAGGAACTCCTAGTATTTTTGCAGCGTAATATCTATGATGACCATCTGAAATATAAAACCCCTCTTCAAAACCTTCTTTATCATCCTTCCAATATTCTACATCTATAGGTTCAGATAAATCAATGTACTGTGCCCACTGCTTATCTGTAAGACCTTGTTTTTCAATTTCCCACTTAACGTTATCCAAGTCATCTTTCCATCTTATTTTTAACTGCTCTGGCTTGAGCGTTTTTATACTATCTGCAGAAAAACCATAAGCAGCTTTATCTAATAGTTCAATAGGAACTCCGCCACTTCTAAGAAGATTCTCATCTGTAACATAATCAAGAACGTAATTAATAATCTCTTGTGTTAATTGTATGTGAGGACACTTATTCATTTATAATACATATTATTTTAAGACAAAACTTCTCTTAATATATTTTTTACACTTTCTCTTAATGTTTTATAATTTTTTATTAGTTCTGCAAGTCTATCTGAAGCCTTATCATCAAACTTAATTCCATTTAAGTTCATATCTGTAGTAAAGTATTTAACTGACAAAGCTCCTTCTCTTGGATGCTCATTCTCAACAAAAAACTTTATCCATGACTTTGAACTTTTGTGTTCTCCATCGTGGTCAATAATAGAACCACTCGGAGTCATAACACCAAAATGTTCTGGGCCTTCATAATCATAATTATAAATAACTACCATTGGATAGCCCTCAAGTTTATTTAAAGCCTGTGCAAGAATTGCACATCCTCCAGCTCCCCAGTCACTACCAGAGCAATTGCTGCTATCAAGAATATCAAATGCAGCATCTGTTCTAACTATTTTCTTAAGATTTTTCATCTTTTAATAAATAGCAACAAAAAAGGCAGGATTTCTCCTGCCTTTAAAATAAACAAACCTAATATTACATTGGAATACCTTTGTTCATATGAGGACTATCCATTAGCCTTGGAAATCCTTTATTCATATGAGATGTTGCAATAAACTCAGGGAAAATCCCTGGCAGTAATATCATTCTCTCTCTACTAATCATTTTTTCTAAAATTTATTGTTAAAACTAAACTCTTATAGTCAAATGATGTGCCAACTAGTTTGTTCTGACCATTTGTCATATAAATGCCTAAATTTTAAAATTTTAGGACTGACAAATGTTGTAACAAGGTGTTAAATTAAAAATAAAATCTTTTCCAAATTTATCAACACCATTATTAAGTAGATTTGTTTTAAAATTTCTAATATTATTATTTGGTCTTAAATCAATAGATACTATTGCTTTATTATTTTCATATAATTCAACTGGACTCCATTTTTTTATAAAATTATAAAAAGGAGTTGGACTTCCTTTTTCTACAACCATTTTTTTATTATAATAAATGTCTGAGTCTGAAATAAACCTAAGAGTTTGTGATGCAACGTTTAAATTACTTCCAAAATCATCACCAAGTTCAAATTCAAATTTACAATTACCATTAGAAAACTTATTTGAATAAATTTTCATAGACTTTCCTAACACTTCTTTTCTTTTAGTATTCATATTCTTTATTTTATTTCAAATATATAAAAAATAAAACACAAAAAAAAATCGGACTTTAAAAATCCGCTTTATTATTTAATATTTCCTTTTATCTGAGTCATCATCAGCCATTCTCACAACTTGAGGAGTGAATGTTCCAAGAATATCTATTAATGAATCTTGGTATCCCATAACTTCATTAATATTTTTGTAAGCTAATGGAGCTTCGTCAGTTCCTCCTCCTACAAGGTCCACTTTATGTGTCTTAAGAAGTTTATTAACTGAACTTTCAGTAAAAGTATTTCTAGCAACTGTTCTTGACATCGCTCTACCAGCACCGTGAGATGCAGATGATATTGAATCAACAACACCTCTTCCTCTAACTATGAATCCTGGAGAAATCATAGAACCTGGGATTATTCCTAAAACACCTTTTCCTGCTGGAGTTGCTCCCTTACGGTGAACAATAACTTCTTTCCCATCAATCTTCTCCTTCCAAGCAAAGTTATGGTGATTTTCTATCTTAGCTACTGGTTTCAAATTGAGTTCCTTAGAAATTCTTCTGTGCATCTCATCATGACAAGCTTGTGCGTAATCACCTGCCATATTCATAGCAATCCAATATTCAATTCCTTCTTCAGAATTAAGGTCAAGCCAAGCAAGATGCTGAGCATGTCTTGGAAGTGGTGTTTTTTCTCTAGCAATATTAGTATAGTGATTAGCAAGTTTTGCACCAAAACCTCTTGAACCTGAATGAGTTAATACACCAACATATTCTCCTACCTCAAGACCGAAATCATTAGTTGGGTCAGTTATTTTAACAACACCAAAATCAACAAAGTGATTTCCACCTCCTGAAGTACCTAGTTGTTTCCAAGCTATATCTTTAAGAGAACCTATAGACTTAACATCTTTAAACTCCTTTCTTTCAAGAAATTCATGCTCTGTAAGAATACCATCGTTCTCAACACCCTTTCCAAAGAATGTTTCTGACTTAAGTACATTTATAAGCTTTCCTCTATTACCATCAATATAATTAGCTTTCTCATCATAAATAGTTAAAGACATTCTACATCCAATATCAACACCTACTCCATATGGAATAACAACATTATTAGTAGCAAGAACACCTCCAATTGGAAGACCATATCCTTGGTGAGAATCTGGCATAATTGCTCCAGCAACTGCCACTGGCAATCTAACTGCTATATCCATTTGGTCAATAGCACCTTGTTCAATATTATCTCTACCATATACAGTATATGGCACACCTATTTCATTAAGTGGAATTTCTGGGTTTTCTACTTCTTCTTCTGGAATCAATAATTCTGCTATTGGTCCAAGAACTTCATGGTCAACAAATTCTTCTGGAATTGCTATCACTCCTTCTAAAATAACACGCACATCTTCAAATGTTGAATGCTTATAATTCTTTCTTATAATATCCAATGCAACACCCATTACTTTTCCTGGTTCCATTCCGAACTCCATAAGCTCTTTTCCTGTTATTTTTAACTTTGCCATTTTATTTTTAATTTTATAATCCTTTATCTTCCAGTGATAAGTACATAAATATAATTCCCATCATTGGAATTAATAACCACAAGTAACAAAATCTTAATTTTCTTTTTGCTATCTTATGATTACCATCACACCTATTTTCTATAAATTTATGAAAAACATCATGATTAACAATAAAATGTCCATCAAAGTAATTTCCATATTTATTGTATAATTCTATATTCATTCTTCATCAATAACTTTTATACTATTGATGTCTCTACCAAAATCCTTTACAAAACCATTTGTAAACTTAACAACATAAGTTTTCCAATTTTCAGATTCACCCCACCAATCATTTTCTCTTGTATCTGGTGTTATTTGTCTTGAATGGTTTTTTGATTCAACACTTTCAATCTCCAGTTCGACTTCAACTTTTGCATCTGTCATTACCATCATTTTTCTACCTTTTAATAAATCAAGTACATCCATGTTTATTGTTTTTTAAATTTTCTAATTTTCTTTTTTCTTTTGCTATTCTTCTTCTGTCCTTATTTGACAATGCGACTTTGCTAAGGTCAAGCTTTCCTAAAATCTTTAATCCAGAAATCCTATATTTATCTGGCTTAGTTCTCTCCCATATTTCATCTGCATCTTCTTGAGTAAGCTCTTCTCCATTTCTTCCAACATGATACTTATCACAAATTCTACAATGATAAGGTACAACCTTGTCTTTTCTCTTCATCAATAGATTCTGTTCATCAGCAAAATTCTGTGCCTTCTTTAAGGTGTTATACTTTATTTTATCGACAACAGAAACAGCTTCTCCGTTCTCTATAACAAACCTCTGACACTGTGTCCTAGTAAGCTCCATTATTTATAAACGTATTTCTTAGTTCCATTTTTTCTTATTTTAACTTTTGGACTAAATTTACTCAAATCAACTTTTCCTACTATTTTAAATTCTGCATTTCTAAAATTTTCTTCAAGTATTTCTTTCTTCTTTTCCCTATTTTCTTTAATTAACTTATTTCTATATTTCTCAGTAATTAAAGTACCGTTTCTACCTATGTGATATTGATAGCAAACTTTACATTTATAGGGAACTACCTTTTCTGTCTTTTCTGGCATTCTATTTTGTTTCTTACACTCAACAATTGCCTCATCAAGAGTATCAAACTTAACTTTATCCACAATGAATGTAGTTCCATCTTCTTGGACTCTCTCAGTCTGACATTCTGTTTTTTTGATTTCTTCCATAGTTATTTTTTTGCTATTTCAAGTGATATAGCTAGGTAAACATCATACATATCTTCAAACCTATATTTACTACTTCCTCCATCATTTTCATAATCATCATCTCCTTCTGGATTTTTAATAGAAGAATAATCAACTATATAATACCCATCTTCCTCTAAAAGATATTCCCCAAAATAATCCCACTCAAATAGTGCATATGAACCTGAATAATCTGCTGGACATAAAACATATTTGTTATTTCCTTTTTTATCTTTTATTACAGTTATATCAACTCCTTTGATTGATGATTTATATGCAACTAATCCCAATTTAACAATATGTTTATTTAAAGATTCATGCTTATATATAAGTCTAATAACTTTAATTTTATCAATAAAAAAACTTCTACAATATTGACTGTTTGAACTTGAATATCCTGAAATATGGTATGCACTAATTTTATCACCTTTTTCTAATCGAGAACTCCAACAAACAGGACTACTAATCACTCTTTTGTTTCCTTTATACTCTATTTCTACATCTAAACCTTTATTAAAAGACTCTTCTAAAAGTTTTATATTTTTTTTAAATTCTTTCATATATAATTTATACGAAAAAAAACAAAAATGTTACTTGAGCACATGGAGGGATTCGAACCCCCGATTTTAACGCTTTGCAGGCGCTTGCCTTTGACCACTCGACCACATGTGCATTTGAGGTTGGGGAGGGATTCTAACCCCCGTAAACAGTTTTGCAGACTGTCGCCTATACTCTCGGCCACCCAACCTTATTTAAAGGAAAGTCTATTAAGACCTTCCTCCTTTACAGATTAAATCTGCACAGCACTTAGCTGCCCAAGAATGAGGCTTAAACCTAACTCTATAACCCATACCCTCAAGTTGAGCTTTAGCAGCCTTATACACAATATAAGACCTATTCTTTGGAATACCTGGTTCCTTTCCCATTCTGATAAGCTCCATTTGATATGGTGTCCATCCTGGATTTGGATTTATATCAATATCAATGTCAACCAATTTATTTTGGTGAACACCATATCCCATCTTTAACAACTCTTCTGGAGTTTTTCTATCATAAAATCCATCAAGTTCTTTTTCAAAATATTCACCAATAGCTTGAAGTCTTTCAACTTCTCTCCATATTCTCATGAAAATAGCATCAGTCAAAGCTCTTCTATGAGCTTCTTTATCTTTTGCCTTATTTCCAGTCTTAACAGTTCTAACTTGATTTCCTGGAACTAATTCTCTATCAAAAATATAGTGAACACCATCATTTTTATCATTATCATAAAATGCAATAACATCTGCATACATAACTTTTCTACCATTCCTTCTCACATCAGAATCACATCCAACATAAATAGTTTCTCCTGGGAATTTTTCCAAGTGTTCTCTTACATATTTTCCAAGGTCAGTGATTACTTCTCCACCAAACTTCTTAAATTTTCTTTCTTCCATCTTTTCTTCTTTTTTAGATAGTCCTAAAAAGTTGTCAATTTTCTGAGTCTACATTTTCATTATTAATTATTTTTTGTGCATAAAAAAAGCTCAAACTGTTTAAGTTTGAGCTTCATATTATATATGATTATAAATCTATTTATTCATAATGCTCAAACTATCGTTTTCAAACGGACATACCGCTTCCAGGCCGCAATCATTCATTTGCGATTCTGTCATCCAATATGTTTTAATAGTTTTCATCTTTATTATAAATATATTATTTTTATCCAAGCAATAAACCGCTCTTCTTTTTTTCTTCATCTTTCCATCTCCATCCTAAGAAGAATCTGGTACATGTTCTGTGAAACCAGCTTGGTTTCCTTGTAAAGTTAAACACTATACTTCCAGCTACTTCTTTACTTCCAGTTATATCGTAACCTCCAACATAAACTGGCATATTGATTGTAGATGATACTAAACCATTCCCTCCAACAATCCCAGTATTATCTTCTTCTTTAAATTTTATTTTATTTCCCATAATTCTAAATATAGAAAAATAAAAACAAAATATCAAGTGGGCCTTGCAGGGCTCGAACCTACGACTTCAACATTATGAGTGTTGCACTCTAACCAACTGAGTTAAAGGCCCTTATTATTTTTTAGGTAGTTGAGCTTCGAAAGGCCCATCTACCATTGTTTTAACAACTTCATCTAAATCTTCCAAATATCCATAAGGAATGAACTTCCAACCTTTCATATCATCACCATATTCATCTGCCATTTTATTAGCTATTAAATATGTAATATCCTTTACAATATCTTTTCTCATTCCCCTATCTTCTTTTTTATCTTCAAAAACAAAAAACCCAAACCCCTCTTGTTCATCCTTATCTTTTGAAGTCATAAATTCTAAAACTTCGTCTGTTGTTTGATTTCTTAAATCGCACTTACCGTTTATACAATTATGTTTTTCCATATAGCAAATTTAAAAAACAATTTGTTATTATGCAAATCTAATTTGTACGGATGGAGGGAATTGAACCCACGACTGACACAAGGTATAAGCTTGTCGCTCTCACCACTGAGCTACATCCGCATATCTGTATGTCTATTTCTATGTCTTCCATCTTTTTAAATTTTACTTTAAATTCTTGTGGATGCAGCAGGACTCGAACCTACGACCTCCCCCTTTGCAAGGGGTGCTCTAACCAACTGAGCTATGCATCCCATCCTCCCAAGGTTTCGAACCCTCGTTTGGATGTCACTAGTGTGTAGTCCTACTCAGACTCGAACTGAGGACCTTCTACGTATCAGGCAGACGCTCTAACCAACTGAGCTATAGGACTATTTTTGTAGGCAAAATGGGACTCGAACCCATATTTTCAACAACCAATTACAGTTCTCCATCTTATCAGGATGGGCTGGTACATGCCTTTCTAAATTTATAAAAACCTTTCAACTTCATTCCAAGTGTATGAGTATATTCCATTTGGAACCATTGTTCTCACACTTACATCTGCTCTAACAGCTGTAAACATTGGATACTCTACATTAAACCTTTCAAACGCTTCTGCTGGAGTTATCATATCTCCAAAAAAATCAACAAGACCGTCTTCATTAACCACCCACTTGTGGGCTGGTCTATGCAGTGTATGTATTGCAAATAAAATATGTTCTTCCATCACTAAAATTTTTAGTGCGCCTAGAGGGCCTCGAACCCTCTACCCTTCCGTTAAAAGCGGAATGCCCGTCCACATGAGCTTCAAGCGCAGATGGCTGTCTTAACGACAACCAGAAATTGAATCACTACCATCTGAAACTTCAATCCAATCTCCCGAAGAAGGGTCTCGAAGTCTGACGCTCACTTTGATAACAGTGTATTCGTCATAGTAATCAATTTCTTTTTCTGTGAACACGTCTACCATCATGTTATCTCTGATGTATTCGTAGACTGCTGTTCTTAAATCTAAATTTTCCATAAAACTACAGAACTTAGATTTGTGCGCCTGGAGGGACTCGAACCCTCGACATTCCGATTAAGAGTCGGAAGCTCTAACCAACTGAGCTACAAGCGCATTTTTACTTGTGTACCCAGCAAGATTCGAACTTGCGATGGAGCTTTCACTCTCCGCATTAAAAGTGCGGTGCTGTCGGCCAACTAAGCGAATGGGTACATTTAAAAATTTGTCCCCCCGACAGGTCTCGAACCTGTGACTCGCTGATTAAAAGTCAGCTG
>JAJFLM010000072.1 GCA_021772655.1 Deltaproteobacteria bacterium | reverse complement strand
CAACGGATTCTGCCATTAGCTCAAGTTGAGCAGTATGCCATTGAATCGACTTTGGCCAAATGTAATGGTGATGTGGTGTTGGCGGCTAAAAAATTACAAATTGGCCAAGCCACTTTATATCGAAAGCTAAAACGCTATGGGATTAAATCATAAGGCTGCTCCATTAGTTATTGATCAGTTATTAGACCGAGAATATTTCGGTATGAAATTAGGCTTAGAGTCTATTAGTGACTTATTAGCCCAACTAGATAATCCCCAAAATAATTTTCACAGTATTCATGTTGCCGGTACAAATGGCAAAGGGTCTACGGCGACGATGATGGCACGCATTCTTGAGGCCAGTGGTCGTAAAGTAGGGCTATTTACTTCGCCGCATTTGCATGCAGTTAATGAACGTTTTCAGATCAACGGACAATTTATCAGTGATCACCGTTTGAATCGTTTAGCCCAAAAAATCCAACAACTGGATGAAAGCCGTAAGCCAGCGCAGCCCCTGAGTTTTTTTGAATTTATCACCGCATTGGCATTCCTCTATTTTTCAGAAGAAGCCGTTGATGTGGCTGTAATTGAGGTCGGTCTGGGTGGGCGCTTAGATGCGACCAATGTATTGTTGCCGCAAGTCAGTGTCATCACATCTATTGCGCATGATCATGAGAAATATCTTGGTAACAAACTAGAGGATATTGCGGCTGAAAAGGCTGGCATTATTAAGCCTCAGGTACCCGTTGTATGTGGTGGTTTAAAAACCGCTGCATTGAAAGTGATTGAACAAGTCGCAGCCGAACAGCAGGCACCCTTAGTGTGTGTGGACGCACCGGCTAGCAGTCAACAAGGTAGCTTTAATTTAGATCAGTGGGAAGATCTATGGGTTCCCTTGTTAGGGGAGAATCAGCTGCATAATGGGGCCATCGCCGTGCGTGCGGTTCAACAATATGAACAGCAACTCAGTTGCCAACAACGATTGCCACGACAAGCCTATTATCGCGGTTTAGCGGCGTCGACCTTGCCAGCACGGATGGAAATTATTCATCGTTGCCCTTTGGTGTTGATTGATGGGGCGCATAATCCGGCCGCACTGACAGCATTGATAAAAACCTGCCAGCAAATTTTTTCAGGGAAGAGGATTCATTGTTTGTTTGGTGCCATGAACGACAAGAATATTGATGCGATGTTACAGACTCTGAAAATAGAGTCTATCCAACTTTATCTGACACAGCCTAAACTGCAACGCGCGGCGGCTGTCGAGTTATTAGAACAGCATGTTCGTAAACTAGGCGCCACGGCAGTGAGTTATGCTGACAGCGAAACGGCTATGAGTCAGTTAATGGCAGATTTTACATCAGAAGATATTCTTCTGGTCACAGGCTCACTGTTTTTGGTGGCAGAAGTCCGTCAGTGGATGCAAGCGTACCGTCAACGAGCGGCTTAAAGGCTAATATGGAGCTCACAGAACTTAAATCCGCTATTACTGAGTCATTACATCACCATATTCCCTTTGAAATGCCTGCAGACCTTGATTTTACTCAGTTGCAAACCGCTGTTGAAGCTGTGGCTCATGAGCTAGGGTATACCCAGGCTTTACCCCATTGTTTTAAGCATCAGGCCTGGACTTTCCATTTAAGTCCGACCCATGGTTTGCGTTGGGGTTATGTGTTTAATGATCAGAAGGTCGGTTGGTTTGAGTCCAGAAACACAACACCTTTGCCAGAACGCGACCTTGTGATGCACGACAGTGAGCCGGTCTTTGGTGTTACTGATGACCTGATTGTTGAGGGGTCTCGTTAAAGATCCTTGCTTGCGCTGTGACCTGTCTCTATAGTGCCCGGCGTGAGTCGTTATTTTGTCCGCCATAAATTTCTGATTATCCTTGTCATTTGTTTGTTGGGGCTGATTGCCTTATATTTACCGGACGATAAGATTCTTGAGCTGGCTTTGCTAAGAATCCAACAAATCAAGCACTGGGATACCGTTTTGCTATTGCTGCTTTATCTTCCGGCGGCGGTATTATTTATTCCGGTTTTTATTATTTCGCTAGCCGCGGGTTTTATGTTGGAGTTTCCTCTGGCTGTCCTCGTTATTTCATTAGGCAGTACTTCAGGGGCTGTGATCTGTTTGGCTCTTGCACGGACGGTTTTCCGTGATTTTCTCGATGAAAAATTTGCCAACAACCGAAAGTTTCAGGCACTGGATCGCGCGGTAGAAGTGCAAGGTTTTCGCATTGTTTTGTGGAGTCGCATTGCGCCGTTTTTATCCTATAATTTATTGAACTATATGTATGGTATTAGCCAGGTCCGGTTTCGAGATTATCTATTAGGCACCTGGCTGGGTATGTTGCCCTCATCCTTGCTGCTCGCAAGTTTAGGGGCTTCGGCAAAGAGCATCCCGGCCATTATTGATAATCCCGTCGGGGTTGTGATGGAATACCCCGAATGGATTGTGGTCGGTCTTTTTATTACCATAGCCATCCTTTCGCTCATCTATCGCCGTGCGCGAAAGATTTTAGGGGAACTAGAGCCATCTGCTCACAAGCATTGATAGGGTTGACTTTCAGTGCACTGCGGACGACACTCCGCCGATGATATTTAGCCCGCAACGCCCCAGGCGCTTACGAAATTCACCGGCCCTGCGCCAGATGCTGCAAGAAACTCAATTGTTGGCACGGCATCTCGTGCAGCCTATTTTTGTTGATGAAACTATTGATGCAGCTGTGCCGGTGGCTTCAATGCCGGGAGTTCAACGACATCCTTTGTCAGCCGTTGCAGAAGTAGCTCAAAATATAGCTCGTACTGGAGTGCCAGCAGTTATTTTATTTGGTGTGCCGCGGCATAAAGATGACAAGGCGAGTTCGGCCTATGATGCTGAAGGAGTTGTGCAGCAGGCGGTGCAGCGGATGAAGCAACGGGTTCCTGAGCTCTTGGTGATGACCGATGTTTGTCTGTGTGAATATATGTCTCATGGTCATTGTGGGATTGTTGAAGGTGGACAAGTGCTGAATGACCCGAGCCTTGAATTATTAGCCAAGACTGCTGTCAGTCATGCGGAAGCCGGGGCTGACTTGGTGGCGCCTTCTGATATGATGGATGGTCGGGTCGGCGTGATTCGTTCGGCTTTAGATGAATCAGGTTTTAGTCAGACTCCCATGATGAGTTATGCCGTGAAGTATGCCTCGGCTTTTTATGGCCCGTTTCGTGATGCTGCAGATTCTGCTCCAAGTTTTGGTGACCGAAAAAGTTATCAAATGGATCCGGCGAATATTCGCGAGGCCTTAAGAGAAGCGACGCTTGATTTAGAAGAAGGCGCTGACATTTTGATGGTGAAGCCGGGCTTGCCTTATCTCGATGTTCTCGCCACGCTCAAAGATAATTTTGATGTCCCCTTGGCCGCTTATCAAGTCAGTGGTGAGTATGCGATGCTCAAGGCGGCGGCTGAAAAAGGTTGGTTGGATGAAGAAAAAGCCGCCATGGAATCTTTGCTTGCGCTCCGTCGCGGTGGGGCCGATTTGATCCTGACTTATTACGCCACGCAGGTGGCTGAGTGGCTGCAGCATGTCTGAGACCCTTTATATTGTTGATGGTAGTGGTTATATTTTTCGGGCTTATTATGCCATCCGACCCTTAAGCAATTCTAAAGGTTTGCCGACCAATGCCATTTATGGCTTTACGACCATGTTGCTTAAGTTGATTCGTGAACGGAAACCAGACCACATTGCCGTCGCCTTTGATGTGGCCCGCAAAACTTTTCGCAATGACATGTATGAAGATTATAAGGCTAATCGCATGGAACCGCCGGAAGATTTGGTGCCGCAGTTTCCTTATTTTCGTGAAGTGGTGAAGGCCTTAAATATTCCTTGTCTCGAAATGGAAAACTATGAAGCTGATGATGTGATTGCGACTATTGCACGCGGTTTAAAAAAGAAGAAATTGAATACCGTTGTCGTCACTGGCGATAAAGATCTCATGCAGTTGGTCGATAAAGGAATCAGCTTGTTTGATTCGATGAAGTGGCGTGAGATTAGTTTTGATGAAGTTGAAGAGCGCTTTGGCGTAGATCCCGAGCGAGTTCCTGATATTTTGGGTTTGGCCGGTGATACTTCAGATAATATTCCGGGTGTCCCTGGAGTTGGCGAAAAAACCGCACTCAAGTTATTAAAAGAGTATGGTACCTTAGAAGGTGTGATTGAGCATGCCGATGAAGTGAAAGGGAAGCTGGGTGAGAAACTTCGTGCGAATGTGGAACAAGCACGTTTGTGTAAAGAACTGGCGACGGTAAGAGATGACGTGCCGCTAGAATATGACTTTGATGATTTTAAGTTGGGGGCGCCTGACCCTGAGTTGGTGCAGAAATTATTTGAAGAACTTGAGTTTCATTCTTTACTCAAGGAACTTGGCGGCGGTCACAAAAAATTAGAGAAAACTTATCATTTGGTTACGGAACTTAAAGCTTTGAAAGCTTTAGTCACTCAGCTCAAAAAGAGTGACGGCTATGCTTTGGATACAGAAACGACCTCACTCTATCCGACCCAAGCCGAATTAGTGGGCTTATCCTTTTGTTGTAAAGCGGGAGAAGCCTATTATGTTCCGGTCGCTCATACGACGCTAGATGCTCAGGGGCAAATCAAACGCGAGGACGCCTTAGAAATACTGCGGCCGCTGTTAGAGGCGGATTCCCCGCCGCAGTACGGCCAAAATATTAAATACGATCAGATTGTATTGGAGCGCCATGGCATTCATTTAGGGGCGGTGAGTTTTGATACCATGGTGGCCGCTTATTGTGTGAACCCTGCGGGTAGCCATGGCATGGATGCCTTATCGATGGAGTATCTGCAGTACAAGCCCATTAGTTTTAAAGAAGTTGTGGGCACGGGAAAAAAACAAGTTCTTTTTAGTGAGGTTCCCTTAGATAAGGCCTGCGACTATGCTGCGGAAGACGCGGACATTACCTTTCGCTTACAACAATTGTTAGTCGAGAGTTTAAAAACGGCCGAGCAAGAAGAACTTTTTTCGACATTAGAAATGCCTTTGGTGCCGGTACTCATGCGGATGGAACAGGCGGGCATTAAGCTTGATATCAAGCTGCTGGGAGCGCTTTCTGTAGAGTATGATGGGAAGCTTAAAGAGATTATCCAGAAAATCTATGATGAAGCCGAGGAAGAGTTTAATATTAATTCAACCAAGCAGCTGGGAAAAATTTTATTTGATAAGTTAGCAATCCCTGTCGTTCGCAAAACCAAAACCGGTTATTCAACCGATACGGAAGTGTTGCAAACACTCGCCGAAGAGTACGAGATTGCGAATCACCTCTTGACGTATCGTGCGTTAAGTAAACTTAAATCAACTTATGTAGATGCTTTACCAAAGTTGCTGAACCCTGAGACGAAACGGATTCATAGTTCTTTTAATCAAACCATTGCGGCGACCGGTCGTTTGTCTTCGAGTGATCCTAATTTACAGAATATTCCGATTCGCAGTGAAGAAGGGCGCCGTATTCGCGAGGCTTTTGTGGCTGAAAAAGGCCATGTTTTATTAGGGGCTGATTACTCACAGATAGAACTACGTATTTTAGCACATATTGCGGGTGACCCAGGTTTATTGGAGGCCTTTGCAGAAGATAAAGATATTCATGCGGCGACAGCTGCCGGTTTGTTTGGTGTGACACCCGATCAAGTGACGGGCGAACAGCGTTCGGTTGGGAAAACGGTTAACTTTGGAGTGATCTACGGGCAGAGTGCCT
>JAJFLM010000071.1 GCA_021772655.1 Deltaproteobacteria bacterium | reverse complement strand
CAAAAGTAGGCCAATGGCTAGATACCATTAGCGATAATTTAAGCTATGTGAGTTTTATCATAGGGCTGGTTATAGGCACTTCCAGCACGGGTAGCCCCATGATTCAAACAGTAGGCTCTTTTACTTTAGTTGGCCTGGGGCTCTGCATGCTCGTCATGTTCACCTATTTACTGCGCTTCACAGATTCTGGCAGTATGTTGGCTATTCAAAAGGACTTACATAACACTCCTAAACCAAATTTATGGCAACGGCTCATTAACAAGCTGTCTTTTATGATCAAAAGAGACTTTTTCGCGCTCTTCTTCTTTGGGCTCGCTTTAATAGGACAAACTAAAACAATTCTTTGGCTTTGCCTCCTCGGCACCAATGTCACCTGGCTCGTGCTCTTAAACGCTCGCTTTAGCCTATTCAAGCCATCTCGAGTCAGTTCAGACCGCACAGCTTGACGGAATTAGAAAAACCCCCTAAATCACTGATGCAGATCATTGACGCGAGCACGAGCACAGCGAGGTAAAGGAATAAAATGTCGACAAAGAATATGGGGGCCGCCCGCAAACTCAAAGGCCTATACCGCTACCTCGAACTTAAAGCTGCCGGAAATCGGCCTAAACTCATTAACTTAGAAGTTACTAAATACTGTAATGCTCAGTGTGATTTTTGCCCGTGCTGGACAATCAAAGGCTACCCTCAACTAGATGATTTTAGCCCGATTATTAAAAAATTCCGCCCACTAGTACTTTCGCTCAATGGTGGCGAACCCTTACTCCGCAAAGATATCTACGACATCATTGAATCAGTCCGCCCTTACTGCATCTACCTCACTATGATCACTCATGGACAACTACTCACTGAAGAAAAATTTATTAAGCTGATTGATAAGGGCCTCGACCAAGTCACTATCTCGCTAAACTATGATAGTGACTTGCATGACGAAGAACGTAAAATTCCAGGACTCTACAAACACTTTTCAGAATTGATCCCCAGCTTAACGGCTAAAGGCCATGATAATATTAGCTTTAATACTGTTATTATGGAGCAAAACTTAGATCATATTATCCCCCTGGCTAAACGTGCGCTTGAATGGGGTACCAAGATTGGCTTTAGTTCCTATAGCACATTGAAAAATGACCGTGATCAGTATCATGTACGTGAGGCTCAACTAGAAAAATTATCAGATGTTGTCGCCGAACTGATTGAATTAAAAAAGCAACACGGACACATCACAACTTCTTCGAGCTATTTAGAACGCATTCCTGAATACTTCCGAGAAGGCAGTATTGATGGCTGCCAAGCTGGGAAGAATTTCATACAGATCACTCCTGATGGTATGGTGAAACGCTGCTCTGAAATGGAGCCCTTTTGCCATTGGTCTGAATACGATCCTACAGAGCTGGAAGATCCTAATCCCTGTAATGACTGCTGGTTGGCCTGCCGTGGCGAAACAGAAGTCAAAGTAACCGCCAGCCGTGCCATGGAAATGCTCTTCGGTTAAGCGAACCAACATTTTTGTCGTTCAACGACATTTTTACGCTCTGAAAGCAAGTTCTGCCCTTGCCTATATTTTAGCCATAACCTGCCTAAATCATTGAAAAATATCTGATTATTACGCCCTTGATTTTTGGCACCTCAATTGCAATTAAGACCATCAATCTTTAGAGGGGTCTAGGGAGGAGTCTATCAATTGGGAAATCAATTTACAGATCTAGAGCCCTTTTAAAGTTTGGATATCGCCGGGTGGTGGTATCCAGCCGAGCAGTCCGCACGGGGCGGACACCGGCATGAATCGGCACGTGCACGTGCCTTGCGTTAAAAGGAGAAACTCCTATGAAGAAACTGATCTTAGGGCTTGTCGGGTTAAGCCTTTGCACCTTGGGAGCTATGCCTGCCGCTAAAGCAGACGATAGCTCACTCTCATGGTGGGAAAAAACAACTCTGACCGGTACCTTTAATACCAGTTATAACTATAACTTTAATAACCCTAATCCATCAGCCAATACGGGCCGCGTCTTTGACGTGCGTCACAATGACTTCGATTTCAATCGTGCTGAACTTGAAATTGAAAATGCTCCGGTTGACTGGGCAAAGTTTCGTTTAGACCTAGCCTTCGGTGAAGATGTCGCAGCTGTTGATGGTTTAAAAGGTGGCGTCATCGGCGTTGATGAGTTTGGTATTCAGCAAGCTTATGTCGCTTTAACGGCGCCGCTTGGTAATGGCCTGACTTTTACCTTAGGTCACTTTGCCACTTTGATTGGTGCTGAAGTCATTGAAAGTGCGTATAACTATAATACGTCGCGCTCTTTCCTCTTTGGCTTTGCAATTCCCTTCACACATACCGGTGTCTTAGCAAGCTATGATTTCAACGATCATTTCTCAGCAGCCCTCGGTGTTGTGAATGGCTGGGATACCATCACGGATGCTAATAAAGCTAAAACAGTTTTATGGCAAATGGCGTTCACGCCTTCTGATACCTTGAATTTCTCATTACAAGGTACTTTAGGTCCGGATGCAGATGCTTCTGTTGGTGCTATTGGTAACGACGGCGACTGGTTAGCTTTAGTCGACTTCGTATTAAACTGGCAACCTTTAGAAGAATTGGTTTTCCAGTTAAACTTCGACTGGGCCAACCAACAAGATTTCGGTCGTGCTGCTGCTGACTGGTGGGGCATTGCCGCATTAGTTCACTATGATTGGACTGAGTTTTTTGGTCTGACAGTACGCGGTGAGATGTTTGACGATAATGCTGGTTTCCGCTTTGGCGGTGGTGCAGACCATAATCTATTTGAAGGAACGGTTACCGCTCACTTCAACATGGGTCAAGGTTTTGAAACCCGTTTAGAATACCGTCATGATCACAGTGATCGCGCTTTCTTCGCGAAAGCTAATGGAACACTTCGTAAGTTCCAAGACACGGTTTCTGCAGAAGTACTGTATAAGTTCTAAGCGAGTCAGATTGAAGCTTAAAGTAAAAAGCCCCGGCAAATGCCGGGGCTTTTTTATTTGTCATTGCGAGGAATAGCATGACGAAGCAATCTCACTCATGAGATCGCCGCACCGCCTTAGTCTACAAATCTTCTTTCTCAGGCCTATCGACAAAGAGTTTACCGTATTTCATCAAGACAAAAATACCAAAGCCACCAATGGCAATGACAGTAACAATCCGGCGGATCTGATGGAAATCCTTCTCAATCTGAGCCCATTGACTGCCAAAGAAATAACCCAGGCCCAACAATAAAGGGATACTGATTAAAGCGGCCAAACCATCCAGTGTGATGAATCGTAATGGATGAACATGACTCACTCCTGCCGCTAAAAAAGTTGGGGCCCGTAAACCCGGCAAAAAACGCGCAACAACAATAAACTTAGCCCCATATTTACGGAAATATTTTAAAACGCGCTCTTGTCGTCGGTGAGAAAAGACGCGCAAAATAAAGCGGTGCTTTCTAACAGCAGCACCATAGTGATAACCAATATTAAAGATAAGGAGATCACTACCTAAGGCTCCGGCAAAAGCCGTCATAACCCCGAGTACCAACTCCATCTTTTGCTCGAAGATCATATAACCAATGACCATTAACAGGAAATCTTCTGAGAGCGGCAAGCCCAAACCTGTGGCCAACATCATCACGAGGATAATCATATAAAGGCCGAAGCCACTGTATTCAGTAAGGAATTCCATAGACATCGTTAAGGGCAACTCAAGAAACTACCCTTACTTTAACAAGCATTTTTAATGAGCCGACGACCGGAATTGAACCGGTGACCTATACATTACGAATGTAGTGCTCTACCAGCTGAGCTACGTCGGCTAACGCGGGCTCCCCCACTTGGGACTCACACTCAAATTTTAATGGTACCAGGAGTCGGGCTCGAACCGACACGATGTCGCCATCACCGGATTTTGAATCCGGCGCGTCTACCAATTCCGCCATCCTGGCATAAATAACGAGGGCTTGTTTAGACTCATTTAACAAATCCGTCAATCGGATCAGTCTTTAGTTTTTATGGCGGTATAAAATAAACCCATGAGTGGGATCATAGGGAGAAACCCCTACTGTCACCTTGTCGCCAACGACGACGCGGATCTTAAAACGCTTCATCTTGCCACAAAGCTTGGTGGAAACCACAACGCCATTTTCTAGCTCAACGTTGTACATGCCACCTCCTGTCACATCCTTAATAGCGCCTTCTAACTTAATTAAATCATCTCTTGCCAAACAAAGCCTCCTTAAGACCGTCCTCAATGCGTCTTCATATATACGCACTTTCGTCGGGCTTGGCTAGCATGACGCGGCGCGCTTGGCAAGGAGATCCCCTAGGATTGACAGAAGGCCATCTCCCATGATCTGCCTAACGAGTCATGAGCCCCCATCCCATCAAAGCCGAAAAACTCCAAGAGCTTGAAACCCGCATGGAGCAACTCGGCATTCTAGAAGAAGATCTCGAAGAACAGTTTATTCGTGGATCGGGATCTGGGGGCCAAAAGATCAATAAAACGGCCTCTACCGTACGCTTGCGGCATATTCCTTCAGGCCTTGAAGTCCGCTGCCAACAGACCCGCAGCCAGTCTCAAAACCGCTTCTTTGCACGGCGACTCCTCATCGAAAAATTTGAAGCCCAGCAACAAGGCAAAAAAAGCGCCGCTCAACAAAAACGTGAGAAACTCCGGCGACAAAAACGTAAACGCTCCAAACGAGCCAAAGAAAAAGTCTTGGAAGCCAAACGGCAGCAAAGTGAGAAAAAAGGCTCCCGACAACCCCCTAGACTTGATGACTGAGGGGGAATAGGCTATGCGATGGGCCATGAGCTGGCATGAGATTCTTCCTAATATTTTTACCTGGTCCTGGTTCTCTGAGGAGAAGGGCTTTAACTTTAACGGCTATTGCGTCCAAACTCAGGAAGGGATTTTTATCATTGATCCACCGCCACTCGATAATGCGGTCTGGCATGAAATAGAAAGTCGCGGCTATCCCCAAGCTATCTATCTAACCAATAAAGACCATACCCGGACGGCTGATGAGTTCAAACAACGCTATGACTGCCCGGTGTGGATCCATGAAGCTGACCGCAGTCTGTGCAATATAGAGATTGACCGCACCTTCCAAGATGGTCAGAAACTAGCTGGTAATTTCTACGTCATTCATCTGGAGCACTTAAAATCACCTGGCGAGTCAGCCCTACTCTGGCAAGAGGGTGCTGGCGTCTTATTTATAGGTGATGCCTTGATAGGAAATCCTCCTGGTGAGTTGAATTTATTGCCACCTGCAAAAGTCCCCGATCCTAAGCAGGCAAAAACCAGCCTAAAAAAACTCCTTAACTATCAATATGAATCGGTCCTCGTCGGTGATGGCAAATCATTTCATGACCACGGAAAGTTGGCTATTCAAGCCTTTTTAGAAAGATAAGCATGAGCGTTGAACAAAGCATCCAAACTAAAATTAGTCAGGCCTTACAACCAACACACTTACAAGTCATGAATGAAAGTCATATGCATAATGTGCCCCCAGGTTCGGAATCACATTTTAAACTGGTTATCGTGAGTGCCACCTTTGACAAGCAACCTTCGGTCAGAAGACACCAAAAAATTTATCAAATTTTGAGTGAAGAAATGCAAAACGGCGTGCATGCCTTATCACTCAAGACGTTTACGCCTGAAGAGTGGGCAGAACAGAGCCCCACGATACCAGCATCACCACAATGTCTAGGCGGCAGTAAGGAGAACTCATGAGCGGACTTAAAGGAAAAACGATTGTTATTACAGGTGCTAGTCGCGGCATTGGCCGAGCTATTGCTTTAAAATGTGCTCAAGATGGTGCCAACATCGTCATTGCTTCTAAAACTACTGACCCTCATCCCACCCTACCGGGAACTATTTATACAGTCGCCGAAGAAGTCAAAGCGGTGGGCGGACAAGCCCTTCCCCTTAAATTAGATGTACGTGATTCTGAAAACGTTGAACAGATAATGAAACAAACGGCCGAAGCTTTTGGTGGCATTGATATTTTGGTCAATAATGCTGGTGCTATCAATCTCACTGACACTGAATCAACTCCCATGAAACGCTATGACCTCATGCAAGATGTCAATGTGCGCGCAGTCTTTTCATGCAGCCAAGCCGCTCTCCCTTATTTAAAGAAAGCTGAAAATCCACATATTTTAAGTTTATCTCCACCTGTCTCATTAGACCCTAAGTGGCTCCAAAACCATGTGGCCTATACAATTTCTAAATACGGCATGACCCTGTGTAGCATTGGCATGTCCGCTGAATTTGAACGCTATGGCATTGCTGTCAATTCACTCTGGCCTCGCACCATTATTGCGACGGCTGCTATCAACTGGATTATGGGCGACGATGGCATGAAACAAAGTCGCACCCCGGCTATCATGGCCGACACCGCCTATATGTTATTCAACAAACAAAAACGCGAAATTACCGGACAAGCGATTATCGATGAATACTTTTTGCGCGATCATGGCATTGATGACTTCGATCAATACGCCAATGACCCGGATACAGAACCCATGCTAGACTTCTTTGTTGAGGAAGCATGATTCGATTTTTATTCATTCTGATTGCTAGCACTTTATTGACTCAGCCCGCTTTGGCGTGGAAACAAGGCTTTATTCAGAGCCTTAAAAACGGGAGTGCTTATGTCGAGTCCCAATCAGGCGAAGTGTTGTTTGATCATCGCAGTCATGAAAACTTTATTCCGGCTTCCACCATTAAAATAGCGACCTCTTACTGTGCTTTGAATACTTTTGGGAAAGACTATCATTTTCCAACCGACTTTCTGCAAAATAAATCAGGCGACCTTATTATACGTGGTTATGGTGATCCTTTCTTAGTCTCCGAAGAATTTCCCCTCATTGTTGAGGGACTCAAACGCAAAGGTCTCAAACAAGTTAGGAATATTATTTTAGACACGAGCTTTTTTGATGGGCCTATCACCATTGATGGCAGCGCTAACTCATCAAACCCCTATGACGCCTTAAATGGTCCCCTCGTCGCTAATTTTAATACGGTGTATTTTCACAAGCACAGTCCCGCAAAAATTATATCTGCAGAACCACAAACCCCGATCACACCTATTGCTGTCAAAACGGCTTTGAAATATGCTGCGGGAAAACACCGCGTTAATTTAGGCAAAGACCCTAAAATAGGGGCTCGTTATTTTGGAGAGCTATTACAAGCTTTCTTAAAACAAGTCGACATCCCAACAACTGGCGAAGTCCAGCATGGCAAGAAGCAAGCCAACGACAAACTTTTATACCGCCACAATTCATCAAAGCCATTATCTGAAGTTGTAAGTGGTTTATTAAAGTACTCAACTAATTTTATGGCGAACCAACTCTTCCTTGCTTTAGGCACGCAAGCTTATGGTGCTCCGGCTAATGCCAAGAAAGCCCAACAAGCCTTAGAAAAATGTCTGCGCGAGGATGTCGGCTGGAAAAACTTCCAAGTCATTGAAGGGGCCGGGCTTTCAAGGAAGAACCAAGTCAGCGCCCAACAAATGATGACGCTCTTAAAGAAGTTTGCCCCCTACCGTACACTCTTGCCCACCAAGGATGGGAAATTTCAAGCCAAGACAGGCACTTTAACCGGTGCGAATACTTATGCTGGCTATATGCCCTTATCAGATGGGAGCACAGCGCGTTTTGTGATCTTAGTGAATGCCTCTGTCCCTCATAACTACAAGTTTAAATTAGCCCATAAACTCTACGACGCCCTTCACTAAAACGATGCCAATTATTACTGACCCTTCTTACCAAGCGCCCACTTATTTTAATAATGGTCATCTACAAAGCATCTTCCCACATTTATGTCGGTTTATACGGGGGATTTCTTATCAACGTGAACGCATCGCAACACCAGACGATGATTTCCTAGATATTGATTGGTCTTGCGTGGGCAGTAAACGCGCCATTATTTTATCTCATGGCTTAGAGGGTTCTTCTCGCCAACCCTATATCCTAGGAATGGCACGCGCTTTTAACCGCCAAGGTTGGGACGCCATCGCCTGGAACTTCCGAGGTTGCAGTGGCGAACCTAATCAACAAGTTCGCGCCTATCATAGCGGTGCCACCGATGACTTAGAAACTATCATCCAACATGTATTTAACAAACGAGGCTATCAAGAAATTGCCCTGATAGGGTTTAGCCTCGGAGGTAACTTAACTTTAAAATATGTTGGTGAACGTGAGAACAGCATAGACAAACGCATTCTAAGCGCCATTACTTTTTCAGTGCCTTGTCAGCTCAAAGGCAGTGCCTATCATTTAGACCGCTCAGAAAACCGCATTTATCTCTCACGATTCATGCGCCAACTAAAAAACAAAGTAAAAGCCAAACACAAACTTTATCCAGAACACATTAACCTTACAGACCTTCACAAAATGAAATCATTCCGGGCTTTTGACGATTGCTATACTGCACCCTGGCATGGCTTTAAAAATGCTGAAGACTATTGGGAAAACTGCAGTGCCACCCAATTCATTCAGGGGATCCGTATCCCCACCTTACTCATCAATGCCAAGAATGACCCCTTTCTACCAGAGTCATGCTACCCCTACCAACAAGCTCTTCAAAGTGATTACCTCCATTTGGAAACACCCAACTCAGGCGGGCATGTCGGCTTTATTAGCTTTAATCGCAGCGGCACTTATTGGTCCGAACAACGTGCCGTAGAATTTGCAGAAAATCCGCTGACAGTCAGTTGACACCCGTTTCATAAAGCTTTACACCGGCACTATGCCAAACAACATCATTGCTGAACACACAGATAACCCTCACGAAGTTATTTTCACTGTTGATGTCGACCTGACCGATGGCGAAAGCCATATCTTTGCGGAAGCTGCATCGGCGCAAGACAACCCCTTAGCACGGGCACTGTTTTTAGTCCGCGGTGTTAGTGAAGTACACATTGAAAAACGCTTGGTTCGCCTCATCAAAGAAGACGGCGTGATTTGGCCCTTGGTCGTGCCACCCGCTATTAATATTATTTCATCAAAGCTGAAAAAATTAGCCGGCGCCGTTTAGTGAACGGGCTTGATTTTAAAGCTGCCAAAAGCAAAGCCGAGATCAAAGCCGTGGCCTTTACCCGAAAGTGACAGTGAGATATCCCCTTTCGTCATGGCTTGAGCCCCAGTAGATTTAGCGGCCCCAGCATGGGCCTCGGTTTGCACATACTTCCCATACAGTTGTGAGATATCATGAACTTGAGAGAAAGATCCGTCACCCGAGATGCGACTCTTACCAAAAGTGATACCACCACCGTGACTACGGATTTTAATAGCTGAGTTCTGGCCATTACTACAATGAATATGGCCCTGCCCCTTGCCGGACTTATAAAACACGGACCATGATTTGATATCGAAGGTCATGCGGCACTTTACTTGCGGTTTTCCAACATAATCTTTGGCCGAAGCCACCTCTGGCATCAGCACACAAATAATAATGGATACTGCTAATAAAAATAAGCTAGATTGCCGCGGCATCATAATTGTCTCCTTGAACTCCAAAAATCGCTCTGATCGCAGTCTTTGTCAACCACCCATTGACCTCAGCATGAATAACTTGCCATAAAGGTCCCATGATTCAAGCTCTGCTCTGGGATAATGACGGTGTTCTGGTGGATACGGAACCCCTTTATTATCAAGCCAATTTCGAAGTCCTCAAGCAAGTGGGCATTACCTTACACTACCCGCAATTCGTCCAAATGAATCTACGCGAAGGCCGTAGCCCTTTAAACCTAGTACTGAATGCAGGTTATAATGAATCCTACCGCCAACAATTGGTTGAAGTACGCAATGATTATTATGAAGACCTACTCAGGAAAAAATCTCAAGCCTTCCCTGGCGTTAAAGAATTATTAAATTCACTCCATGGAAAAATTCCTATGGCCATTGTCACCAGCTCTATCCGTAAGCATTTTGATATGATCCATCAATCACTGGATCTCCTCCCTTATTTTGATTTTATTCTAACACGAGAAGATTACCAACAATCCAAACCTCATCCAGAACCCTATCAATTGGGGGCTGAGCGCATGGAAATATTGCCTGAACACTGCCTCGCTATTGAAGATTCTCCTCGAGGCCTCACCAGCGCAAAAGCTGCCGGATTACAATGTGCCATAGTTCGCAACCCCCATCTGGAAGATGAATCGTTCACAGAGGCCGACCATATTTTCACTCAACTTGAGGAACTTACCACCCTCTTGCAAGGAGCTTAATCATGGCCATCGCTGCCTTTCCACCCGTGGATACCGCGGATGATTCCGGCATCATTGCTGTTGGTGGAGACCTTGAAGTATCATCTCTTAAACTATCGTATTCTAATGGAATTTTTCCATGGCCCCATGAGGGTTACCCACTACTTTGGTTTGCTCCCGCTCAGCGCGGTGTCCTTGATTTTGATCGCTTTCATATCCCCAAACGCCTCCAACGCGCCCTCAAAACGGCGGATTTTCATTTTACCCGTAATCAAAACTTTCCCGCCGTCATCCAGGCCTGTTCCAGTGTCCCCAGACCCGGACAGGCAGGGACTTGGATCGATCAAGCGATTATAGCCGCCTATATTGCCTTTCACGAGGCTGGCTACGCACAAAGCTTTGAAGTCTGGGATAACCAGCAAGAGCTCGTTGGCGGCCTCTATGGGGTACGTATCGGTAAAATGTTCTGTGGAGAAAGCATGTTTCATCGCGTCACCAATGCCTCTAAATATGCCCTGATCCAGACAGTTCAATCCCTTCAAGCAGAAGGCCTTAACTGGATGGATACACAAATGGTGACCCCCTTATTAGAGCAATTTGGCGCCCATGAAATTGCACGCAGTGAGTTTATGAAGCGCTTGCAACAGGCCCTTGAGGCCAAATATTGATTCTTTGCTCATTTATGACTATTTTGTAGCTATGACAGACAACCCCAATTGGCATGAGGATACTTTTGACGGCGATGCTCAGGTCCTCACCGAAGACAATACGAAGATCAAACGACCTAATATGTTTAAGGTCATCTTACTCAATGACGACTACACCCCGATGGAATTTGTAACTTGGCTCTTACAAAAGGTCTTCCATAAATCTGCCGAAGAGAGTGTCCACTTAATGTTGGCCGTCCATCAAAAGGGCCAGGCAATTTGTGGAGTCTACCCCTATGATGTGGCACGCACTAAAACGATGCAGGTACGCACCCTAGCTGAAAAACATGAACATCCTTTAGAATGCACCCTTGAAGAAGATGGAGGCGACCACGAATGATCACACCTGAACTTGAAAATACCCTACAGCGCGCTCAAGATGAAGCAACTTCTTTTAAACATGAGTTTATCACCCTAGAACATTTATTACTCGCCTTACTCGACGATCCGATTGCCTCTGACATTTTATTTCACTGTGGTGCGAATGTAGAGCTGCTCCGTCAGGAACTAGAAGGTTTTCTACAAAATGAATTGGAGGCTTTACCAGAAGCTGCCAACGAACTTAACTATTCTATTGGGGTGCAACTCGTATTGCAGTTAGCCGCCGCACACGTACAATCTTCAGGCAAAAAACAAATTGATGGGGGTCATGTGCTGATTGCGATGTTCCGCGAGAAACAATCACATGCCGTTTATTTTCTTAGCAAACAAAACATCCGCCGTTATGACTTAATTCGTTATGTTTCACATCATATTTCTAAAGTACATCCGCAAACCTCACCACTACCTGAATTTGACGATGAGGATGAAATGGGTGGGCAACACCAAGACCCCTTAGAACGCTTTTGCGTCGATTTGAATGAAAAGGCGCGCCAAGGTAAAGTCGATCCCTTAATTGGACGTGAAAAAGAGCTCGACCGTACCATTCATATTCTGGCACGGCGCCGTAAAAACAACCCTATTTTTGTTGGTGATGCCGGCGTCGGTAAAACAGCTATCGTCGAAGGCCTCGCCCGCAAAATAATCAGCAATGATGTCCCCCCTTATTTAAAAGATGCCACCATTTATGCCTTGGACATGGCGGGCTTATTAGCCGGCACTAAGTTTCGCGGTGAGTTTGAAGAGCGCTTAAAAGGTGTTATTAAAGAAATACAAGACGACCCTCATGCTATTCTATTTATTGATGAGATCCATACCATTATAGGAGCCGGCGCTGTATCTGGTGGCACCATGGATGCCTCCAACTTACTTAAGCCTGCCTTGGCAAATGGTGAAATTAATTGCATCGGCACGACGACTTTCAAAGAATACCGCAACCTGATTGAAAAAGATCATGGGCTATCACGTCGCTTCCAAAAAGTTGAAGTCCCTGAGCCTTCAGAAGATGAATCGATTCAAATCCTACATGGCATCAAACAATATTATGAAGAATATCACGGCGTCACCTACTCAAGCGATGCCATTGAAGCGGCTGTAAACCTCGCAAGTAAGTATATTAATGACCGATTTCTTCCTGATAAAGCTATTGATGTCATGGATGAAGCTGGCGCCAATGCGAAGTTAAAAAATAAAACGGACAAAACACCTACGGTCACCCCCGATGATATCGAAGAGGTCGTATCTCGAGTCGCCAAAGTACCGACTCAAACTGTCAAAGTTGATGATAAGAAACGCCTAAAAACTTTAGCCCGTGACTTACGTCTCTTAATTTATGGCCAAGACGATGCCATTGAACAAGTCAGCCAAGCCATTCAATTATCCCG
>JAJFLM010000008.1 GCA_021772655.1 Deltaproteobacteria bacterium | reverse complement strand
TCATAGTCACCTCCTATGACTCGGGGCCAATCCCCCAAATCCCACATGGGATTTGGTTTCTGACCAACGAATCGCACTACGGACAAATCTTCGAACTACCCAAAGCCTCATGGTGTTTTGAAGTAGCCAAACGATCTCCATGAGCATGCCACAACTCCCCCATCTTACTGATAGTCATTGACATATAGGCCATTCTTTGTGAGGCTATCTCAAAGGAAGGGATTACGCTCCCTGCCCACAACTCAAAAACTTGAACATCAAGTGGATAGAGATTAGTAAGATGAATCTAAAAATGAACACACTTATTCTTCTCTCTCTATTGGCTCTTAGTTTGGTTTACTGCCAAAAAGAGATACAACTATATCCGAAACCTCCTTCCAAGAAAACTATATTCGACGGATATATTAATAACAAACTAGATATGCTTATAGTAATAGGGAATACAGGAGGTACAGAAATTAGACAAATTGAACTTGTAAAGAGTGCAACTTCATTTGTTAACAATTTGTTTCACTACAAATCTGATTTTCAGATTGCGGTCATAGTGCCAGATATGACAAATTCATACCACCAAGGAAAGTTCCAAAAGCATCCTGATCGTGGTCCGGCAATACTCAATAGCTCCCAATTAGCCAAAAGCGAACTGATATCTTATTTACAAAAACAAATACGCCAAGGAGGATCCTTCGGGCCACCAGCACAGATGGGATTGGAAGTAATGAGAAAAGCATTATCTCCTGAACTTATTAAAAAAGAGAATAAAGGCTTCCTCAGACAACATTCATTGCTTACAATTCTTTTTGTGAACTATCGAGATGATTGCTCTTTTAAGTACGATAAACAAAAATCTTTTTTGACTTCTTATATGCCATGTTACTTGCCCAAATCAATTTCTCATCACGGGGAAAGTGGACTACTAGAAGATCTTTATCCTGTTTCTTCATACATTGATTTCTTGCAAGGTTTGAGAGCCCAAAAACATCGTGTAATGGTAGCAGGAATCATAGGGGATCCAAATCAACATTCCGTCCAAAATTGTGTCGAGCCTCGTGAATCTTGCAAAGCAAATGATCCAAAGAAAACTTGCATGCATAGTACACCATCCTTACTTTCATGTGGTGGATGTCAAGATCGGAAAGCAAGAGCATATCCAGGATTTCGTTATTCTCAATTGATACATTCCATAAGTGGAGAAGGCTATTGGTTTTCCATATGTAGTCATGATCCTCAAAGCTCACATATGGAACAAACTGTGCTCAACATTATAACTCTTATCAATGAACATCTATATTATATTGTTTTGAATCATTCTGTCAGAGATACAAGCCTGATTGATGTGTATTTAATAGATCCTAAAGAAAATAAGTTATTAGTCCCGCAAGCCTCCAAGCAAACGCAGAGTTGCCAGAAAGATATAGATTGCAGAGCAGGAAATGTATGTGGAGTAGATCGAGTTTGTTATGATGACGGCTGGGTTTATTTCCCTGCGACAGGTCGATTACAGCCAAAAATAAAGTTAAGTGGAAAATATAAGACGATGCTTACAAATACAACTCGTATTTTGGTTCAATCTCAAGAATAGCATTGATATTGATATAATTATTCTCTTGGGTAAAATTTAACCAGAGGAAGGAAGTAACTTCGAGATATTTGTCACTTGTTTTTTGAGACCTTGAAGCTTCTTGATCAGTACAGGTAAATCCTGTAGAAGTTGTTGAAGCTTCTCCTCTTCACCTTCTTCTTGCAACACAGCTAGATCAATGTCATCAAACTTCTCATTAAGAGTCGCTATAAAGTACGCAGCCTTCTTAGCTCCAAGCCTGGTGAGGTGAGCGCCATCTCGCTTATCTTCTTTCCCGAGAGCATCATTGACAAGCTTTTTAGCTTTGCGGACTGTCAGCTTCTCGGCCAGCATTTGATTGGCTAAATCAACTTGCTTTCCTTCTCGTTCTTTTTTGGGAAGAGCCTTCAAGCGTCCAAGTTCTCTGGCCTGGCTAGTGGTGATCTTTGTCTCTTCAATCAGCTCTTGTACCTCACCAGGAAGTTGTAAAAATCCGATTCTTTCATTTATATAAGGTTGCTTCAGTCCCAGACGGTCTGCCAACTCGGTTTGGGTCAATTTCAGAAGATCAAGAAGCTTGTGGTAACAACGACCCTCTTCTATCGGAGTCAGGTTTTTGCGCTGTAGATTCTCGAATAATGCCAACTCATCCAGGGTCTTGCTTTGATTCTCTAAGACACGAATGGTCCGCTTGGAGGGGAGCACTGCTCGAATCTTGGAGTGGCCTAGCTGCTTAGAAGCTGTATAGCGCCGCTCTCCACTGATCAGCAGATAGGTTCCATCTGATTGCTCTTGCACAAGGATTGGTTGTAGCAGACCCAGGCTGCGGATGCTTTCTTTGAGCTGTGTGAGTTCACCCCTGGAGGTGATATCCTCACGGGTGCGAGGCTGATGATCACCTAACACAATCTTCTCAATGGGAATTTCAAACTCTACAAACTCTGTGTCGAACTCTTTTTCTTTAGCCTCTGCTTGTTTTTGTTGGACCTTCTTCTCCGTCTTCTCTTTCTTCGATGCAGTCTGCATCTTGGGTGCCGTTTTCTTCGGAGTCGCTTTCTTGGTAGCGCTCTTCTTTGGCTTTACTGTCGATTTCTTTTTTGTGGTGGTGCTTTTTTTCTTCTTGGAGTCAGGCATTGTCATCTCCTGTGATTATTGCACGTGCAATAATTTTGAACTGATCATAGCCTTGTCAGGATCCACCTGTCAACTATTAAATATTTAAATATTCAATGACTTTTGCAAAATCCATGAAAGATAAATAATATAAACATTTCATGTACTTACAATGTAATCAAGAGATCATAGAGCCAGGTAACGATAGAAGGTAGCCCTGGAGATTCCAAGGCTGCTGCATATCTCATTGATTGATAAAGAGTTATCCTTGTGCATGGTCTTGGCCATCTTCACTTTAGGAGCATCAGCAGAGATAGGCTTACGGCCCCCCATCTTGCCCCTGGCTCTTGCTGCCTCAAGCCCAGCTCGTGTTCTTTCTTGAATCAAGGTTCGCTCGAACTGAGCCAATGCAGCAAAAAGATGAAAAATAAGCTCTCCAGATGCAGTGGTGGTATCAATGGCACCATCACACAAAGAGCGGAAGTGGATCCCCTTGTCTCGCAGCTCTCCAACGATGTTGACCAGGTGCGACATCGAGCGGCCCAGCCGATCAAGGCGCCATACAACCAAAGTATCATCTTGCTCAAGAGACGTCAGACAGTCATTGAGACCTTGTCTCTCAGCCTTGGCACCACTCACCTGGTCAGAGAACACCAACTCACAGCCAGCCTTCTCTAACTCATCGTATTGCATTCTGAGGTCCTGATCAGAAGTGCTGACTCTGGCATATCCAACTTGCTTTCCCATCTTCATCCCTCCTTGTCTCAGATCTGGCCCTCTCTTACGGGCTCTTGAGCTTTTGTTTTTTGAGATGGCTTGATGATACGGAAAAGTCCAATGATTTCCAGGGCCACTTCAGTAGCTCTGCGTCTCTCAAGAAAGGCCCCTTTCTTGAGACATGCTGCCTCAACACCGAATCATACCAACCTATATACCTATATAATAAGGATTTTTACGGATTGAGAACTTGCTTGAGTTGGGCGACGAGGATAGCATTCATCTTGGCTTTCAAGAGGGTCGAGGCTAGAGAGCTTTGAAGCATCGCA
>JAJFLM010000070.1 GCA_021772655.1 Deltaproteobacteria bacterium | reverse complement strand
GAGAAGAAGATGGAGAAATGGAAAGACAAGGTTTATTCATGCCTCAAGATATACAAGGGAATAGAATTAAACTAAAAACTCTTGTAAAAAAAACTGATGGTTCTGAAAAAACTGGTCGTGTTGTTAGATTTGGAGATGATGGACAAGGTAGCACAACAATTGTTGTTAATTGGCAATGGCCAGTAGACATGAAATATATGAGCCCAGAAGAAATGGGAGAAATGGATGAATATCCAGAAAATTTAATAGTACAAAATCCAAAAAAAATGAACGAAGAAATTAACGAAGAAATTAACGAAGAAATTGTTAATGAAGAATCAGTTAACGAAGAAACAGTTAGCGAAGATTGTGGTGAAGACCACGAAGAAAAAGAAGACCTTGATGAAATGAGAGGGCTTGGTTCTGGAATTAGAAACTCTGGTGACAGAAATGTAAAAATGCGTGATGACCATGCACATGCTCCTTTAACAAACCTTAGTGAATCACTTGATAATAAAATAAAAACCTTATCTGAAGGCAAAATCAAGAGAAAAGATTTAATAAAATTCATCAACGAAGAAGCTAAAAACATAGCTAAAGAAATTAAGTAAAAAATGTACCAGGATACGCATAGATATATTATTGATGCAATCCTTAAAGAAGAGTTTGACCCATTCGACCACGAATATGTTAGCTCTAATACTTTAGAGGATGTTATGGATGATTGTATTCTTTCAATTAATGTGAAAGGAAACAAGAAATTGAAACACCCTTATTTTTCTTTACCAGCTGGATACAGCTGCCCATTTGCTCAACAATGTCTTTCTAAAGCTGATAAACATGGAGAAGAAATTGGAGATACTGGAAAAAAGATTCAAGACCATGGACAATTCAGATGTTATGCTGCCAGTCAAGAAGTTCAATACAAAAATTTAAGAAAACAAAGATGGCAAAACTTTGATTTACTTCAAGGTAATTCATCTGATGAAATGGCAGAGATAATTAATAATTCTCTTGACTATCATCTTCCGCATGGAACTAAGGTTTTTAGAATTCACGAGAGTGGAGATTTCTTTAATCAAGATTATTTTGATGCTTGGGTTAAAGTAGCTAAAACACATCCAGAAACAATTTTTTACGCATATACAAAGAGTCTTAATTACTGGATTAATAGATTGGACCAAATTCCAGCTAACTTAATTCTAAACGCCTCTAAAGGCGGAAGAAACGATGACCTAATAGATAAGTATGGGCTTAAATATGTTGAAGTTGTTTACTCTCCAGAAGAAGCTGCTCAAAAGCAACTTAGAATTGATATTGATGATTCTCTTGCTTGGCAACAAACAGAACCTTTTGCACAATTGCTTCATGGAGGCCAGGCAGCAGGTTCAGAAGAAGGTAAAGCTTCAAGAAAGAATAGAGACATCATGGCTAAAGTTAAAAAGACTAGAGGAATGAATGAAAATTCTTTAAGAGAAATGATTAGAGAAATATTATCAGAAGACATCAACATCCCTATAAATGTAGGAGATGAAATTCTTGGTGGTAAATTCAAGAATAAAAAAATTACAGTTAAGGAAATAGGAGAAAACGATAAGGGTGATATTACAATAAATGGTAAGCCACTTATGAGATTTAGAATACCTACAAAAGATTAAACAATCTTTCCAAAATCTCTTTTCCCAACTTTCATAATTTGACCAGAGGATAAAACTTCATCTTCATCAATTTTAACATCATTTATTTTAACTGCTCCAGATTTAATTAATCTTCTAGCCTCCGTTTTGCTACAATTTCTAATCTGTGTTATTACATCCAATAAATCACCTGCTTTAATTTCTTTAATATCATCTGGCAATTCTTTATTCTGAACTGTCTTTTCAAAATGCTTAACAACTTTTGGAACTATCTCTGGACCACAAAGCTGTTCAACAATATCCATTGCCATTTTCTTTTTTCTCTTCATTGGATGAGATTCTTTATTTCCATCTGTCAATAATGGAATCCACTCATTCATTGTTTCATCAGACACACTCATACATTTACCAAACATATCTAAAGGCATCTCTTCTAAGAAAATACAATTACCAATAGACTTACTCATTTTTTGTCCATCTGTTCCATTTATTATTGGAGCCATAATACATACTTCTGGTTTTTGACCATTAAGCTCTTGAAGTCTTCTTGCAACTTGGAAATTAAATAATTGGTCTGTTCCACCAACCTCAATTTCACTATTAAGTTCAACTGAATCTGTTCCTTGTAATATTGGTACAATTAATTCATGAACACCTATTGGTACATTATTTTCTATTCTCTTAGAAAAGGCATTTCTATTTATCATGCTCTGAACTGAAAAATCACTAACTATTTTCATAAGCTCTGGAACATTCATGGTATTAAATAAATCTCCATTTCTAAATACTTTAAAACCAGGGTGTAAAATCGTTTTTACTTGGTCAAGTATTTGTTCTGCATTTTTTTCCACATCTTCTTTAGATAATATTGGACGTGTTTGGTCTTTACCAGATGGGTCTCCCATTTGTGCTGTAAATGTACCAAGAACAATTGTCACTTCCCTTCCTTGCTCTTGAAGTTGCTTAACAATTCTAAGCGGCACAAGGTGTCCTAAATGCAATTGTGGAAAGGTTGGGTCAATCCCAAACTTAACCTTTTTCAGACTATCAATATCTGAACCTTCTGGAAATATTTCTGCTAGTATCATATTATTAAAATTAAAAAAGGTAGACCGTAATCTACCTTTAATTATACGAAACAAAACAATTAATGTTTCAATTGGAAGCGGGGGCAGGAATCAAACCTGCACGTCCTTGAAAGGGTTAGAAGCTTATGAGACTCCTGAGGCATCATCAACCAGCCTTCATCCCCGCATTGTAGCAACAGATGGATTCGAACCACCGCTCTCTGGCTGCGCACCAACGAGATACTCTACGCCTCTTTTCTTGTATCTTCTCCTTATTCATTTACACTTAATACGTACTCAGTGTATAATCCCAATTCGTTTCCTCAAGTCGTATATCGTAGCTTGACCTGACTTCTCTATGTTACTATTTCGTACCGATAGTAGGGCTCGAACCTACATTAGGAATTTCTCCAGCTGACTTATGAGGCCAGTGCAATTACCATTTCTGCGCATATCGGCATGTGATGGGATAAGTTCCCATCAAGCTTTTTTATTCAAATCCATTATCTCTCTTCCATTGCTCATGTTTCTTTTCAACACTCCACATGAAAGAACCTCCAGGTATTTCTATACCATCAAAACCATTTTCTTTAGTTAGTAAAGATTCTTCTTCAGTAACTGAACCAGTAAACTTTCCAGCACCTTTCTTATTTTCAATTTTTCCTGTTGAAGGATTGTAAGAACCCCAATCGGCCATCCTACCATCTCCAATAAACTCTACCATATAAGATTGACCAGTTCCATCGTTCATGTGAACAATTAATCTACCAGTCTCATCTCTATCAACAAGG
>JAJFLM010000069.1 GCA_021772655.1 Deltaproteobacteria bacterium | reverse complement strand
CCCATGCAACCCTCAAAACCATGGAACATGCACTACGTAGATACCGCGCCAAGCGCGGGCTTAGCCTGGAAGCTCTTGGCAAAGAAGCGGGCGCTTCCAGGTCCACCCTTTCCCGCATTGAAACCGGCGAGAAAGACCCATCCGTCGCCTTGATCCGCAGGCTCTGCAAAGCCACAAAAGGTAAGGTCAAGCCGAACGATTTCTTCAAGCAGACATGATACCGAGTTGCCACACTTCCCCTCCTACCCCGCCAGCCTTCGGGTTGGCGGGGGCTTTTCATGGTGGGGCAAAGGAGATAGGATTATGAGCGAGGACAAAATCGTTGTCGAAAAATTCATTCGGCTGATCGACAAGGCGGATGGACTCGTTGTCGATTTTGGGCCAGAGGCCCTCGATGCGGTCGTGCAGGCCAATTTCTTGAGTGGCGTGTCCCACCTTGCACTCATCGTCTCGATGCTTTGCCTTGCGGCGTTCTTTGTGATCGGCGCTTTGCGGGCGTCTAACGACGAGAAGGCGGCAAACGAGCGGGTGCTAAAGACCAGAGAAAAATTCCAAGGCGAGGTAGAGGTTTATAACGCTTCTATAAAATTCCAGAACGCATACGACGGATATGTCGTCGGAGTTTTTATCGCGATGGGGTTTTTTGCTATTTTTCTTGCGGCATTTTTTATTTCTGATTCCTTTATTAAGGTGGTGGACCCGCTATCCTACACGGTCCGCGCTCTGGCAATAAGGGCGATATGAAGATTAGGCGTGACAAGCGAGACGCAGTATTTTCCAACCTGACGCGCGAAAGGGCGGAATGGGTGTGCGAGCGCTGCGGGAAATACCACCCCGAAGGCTTTCGCCAGTCCCTTCATTGCTCGCATATCTATTCAAGACGTAACCGGATGACGCGCTGGATGCCTCTGAACGCGGCGGCGCATTGCTTTGCGTGTCACAACTTTTTGGGCGAAAACCCGCTGATTTTTGCGGAATGGGCCAAGGGGCATCTTGGCAAGAAAAATTACGAAAAGCTGGGCCGTCTCGCACGGACGAAAGCCAAGCTTTCCAAACCCGATTTGGAAGAGATTCACAAAGATTTAAAGCGCGAATATGAGCGCATGGTGGCCCTTCGCATGGACGGAGTAGATGGCCGGATCGAGTTTGACGTGCCGGGGCCGATCAAGCGGCTTATGGGGGTGGCATGAAGCGCTACGCCGCCATTCTTGCAGACCCGCCGTGGCGGTTTAAAACCTATTCGGCCAAGGGCCGCGCCTGGTGCGCCGACCGGCATTATGTGTGCGAGGAAACACAAACCCTCGAACAAATGACGCCGCCAGCCGCCGATGACGCCTGTCTGTTTTTGTGGACGACCGACCCCATGTTGCCGAGCGCGCTTGGTCTGATGGATGCGTGGGGCTTTGCTTATAAGACCGTCGCATTTACGTGGATGAAAACGAACCGTGACGGGTCGCTTTTCACCGGAATGGGGTATTGGACGCGATCCAACCCAGAAATGTGCCTGCTCGGAACGCGCGGGAAGCCAAAACGGATTCGCAAGGACGTGCGGCAGGCAATTCTATCGCCACGCCGCGAGCACTCGCGCAAGCCCGATTGTATTTATGAGCGCATAGAGCGCCTTGTCGATGGGCCATACCTTGAAATGTTTTCCCGATCCACCCGTCGCGGGTGGGACGCATGGGGGAACGAAGTCGGAAAATTTGGAGAGATTACATGAAGCGCGTCATTATCGAGTCGCCATACCGAGGCGACGGATACCGCGATACGGCGGACAACATTGTATATTTAAACCGCTGCCTAAAGGACAGCATGAGACGCGGCGAGGCCCCCTTTGCGTCGCACGGGTTCTACACTATGTTTCTTGACGACAAAGTCCCGCTTGAGCGTGACATCGGCATGGCCGCTGGATGGGCGTGGATGCAAGTGTGTGATTTGGTGGTGGTTTACACAGACCGGGGAATTTCCCAAGGCATGAAAGCGGGGATGCAGAAGGCGGCGGAGGCGGGCAAGACGGTTGAATTGCGGCAGCTTTACCGCCAAAGTGCGGACTAATTTATACTCGGAGCCGGTATGACCCATAGGCGCAAAGAGGTAATTGGTGATTGTACGCTCTATCTTGGGGATTGTATGGGGATAGTGCCTGATATTGGAACTGCAGACGCAATAGTCACTGACCCTCCGTATGGCATGTCCTTCCAATCAAATCACAGGCGTATCAAACACTCCAAAATAGCCAACGATAAACAAGGCGATTTGCTTATTTGGGCGTGCTCCCTCCCAGCCAGTCATTCAAAGTACGTTTTTTGCCGATGGAACAACCTGGCCTATGTCCCGCCCCCAAAATCATGCATTACGTGGATAAAAAACAATTGGTCCATGGGCGATCTGAAACACGAGCACGCAAGGCAAACGGAAATTTGCCTATTCTACGATGGGCCTCGTCACTTTTTCCCAAACGAGCGGCCATCAGATATAATAACAGTCGCGCGCACGGGGAATGACCACCACCCTACCGAAAAGCCATGCCAGCTTATGGCTGCTATTATTAGGTGGACAAGCGGAGCCGTTTTAGACCCGTTCATGGGCAGCGGCACAACGGGGGTTGCGTGCGCGAAGATGGGCAGGAAGTTTATCGGAATTGAATTGGAGCCAAAATATTTCGATATTGCCTGCAAGCGTATAGATGACGCCTACAAGCAGGGGGATTTGTTTGTGCCCCAAGGCGGGGATGCTGTTGGAAACCAAGAAGATTTTGACTTAGACGGAGGGGTGTCGTGAAAATACGATCAATTCAAGAGGCCGTCTGCCGCAGCTTCGGCATTTCAATGATGGAATTGTTATCCGAGCGCCGCCAAAGGCGCTGCGCCAGACCCAGGCAGGCCGCCTATTTGCTTTGCCGCGATTTAACCGGCCACTCCTACCCGGTAATTGGCAGAGAGTTTGGCGGACGCGATCATACGACCGTCATGGCTGGAATAAGCCGCGCGGAGATTTTGATGGAAAAAGACAAGGAATTTAGAGAGTTGACGGAAGCGGCGCGCCTTCGGCTTCGGCAAACGCCGGAACCTCTGAACGATTTTTCGCAGCCATCATATATGACAATATCAGATATCCCGGGGGGGTGGGTCCAATGAGCGGGCGCCCATGGTATAAGCGATACCCAGCCGATTTTATTGCTGGGACTCTC
>JAJFLM010000068.1 GCA_021772655.1 Deltaproteobacteria bacterium | reverse complement strand
TCCTGAAATAGGTGCGCTGTATTCTTTGGACAAAGCGACCATGGCAGGAAAATCAGCTGAGAGGTTAGGAGCTCCATTGGCATAAGGAATCCCCAGTTTACAGGCGGCATAAGCATAAAGCATGCTGGGTGCAATGCCTGGGTCATTATCTAACATGCCTTGTTCAAATGCTGCGACATCTTGATGGACGTCGGTATGTTCTAAAAAGATCTCAGTGGAGCCACACCAGATCATGACCAAGCGCTCAATGTTTTTCTTTTCTTTAAAACGTTGAATGTCTTCAATTAGTTGATCAGCCAATTCTTTTTTGTTGGCACCTTTTTTAACATTAGGCCCGTCTAAACGTTTGACATAATTGCGATCAAACACCGCAGGTAAGGGGCGAATCTCTTCTAAAGGTTCACGGATAGCTTGTAATAATTCTTTGTCGACAACGCCGGCATTCAATGCGGCTTCGTAAGCATTTTCTTCGAAAATGTCCCACGCAAGAAATTCGATGTCATGCAAATCAGCTAAAGGCACAAAATCTTTAATAAGCGGCGTTCTTTTTTCAGTGCGTTTACCTAAGCGGATGGTTCCCATCTGTGTAATTGAGCCGATGGGTTTTGCTAAGCCGCGTTTGACAGCTTCGACACCAGCGACAAAAGTTGTGCTGACAGCGCCTAAGCCTACCAGCAAGACTCCGAGTTTACCGACGGCTGGTTCAATATTCTTACCTGTTTCCATGATACTGTTTCCCCTTAATCCTTAAATGAGAATGATTGAGAATGAGTTTTACTTAAAAAAGAGCCCATCCGCTACCATAGCCATAGCGCCCTGTAAACCCTTTCGAGTGGATTCCCGTAGGCGAAGAATAGCTTTATAATTTAGGGACTTGCATGAGGGTGAGAATAACGCATCGCATTAAAATTTGCGAAAATTTTCAAAAAAAAGCCTTTAGCCCGCAACTTTTGCCTGGGGGCTGGCGATAAGGGAGGTGTTCGCTAATGGTCTGATTATAAAGGGGAATTTACGGTGTTGTTTCGGGCAATAAAGAGCATCTTCTCGATGCTGCCGCAGGTAGGTCAGCAGGCAGCTCTTGAGGATGAAAAAGTCAAAAAATCGAATGGGAAGCCCTTATTGCTGGACGTGGCTGAGGCCAAAGCCTTATCGGAAGAGGCCCGTCGACGCAATATTGAGCTCGCAGCGCTCATCCGACAGACGGGTCCTGTCGCGGTTTATGGGGATTTACAGGAGAGTGTAGGGAAAAAAGTTGATGCTTTAGCGGCTCCGCCTTATCAGCGTCCTGATATCTTGGAAGAGGTAACAGAGAAGCTAGTCGATGCCGCTCATCATGACCCTATGCTGAAGCGTTGGTTTAGTTAGGTAGCTTGCTCTCGGGTTGGGTAGTACCTATCGATCACATTTGCTTATGGGGATAGCTTCACAAGCTGGGTTCTCGGTCGAGGCTTCTGTATTGAATGGCTTCGGCAATGTGATTGGCTTCTATGTTGGGCATGGCTGCTAAGTCGGCGATGGTGCGTGCTACTCTTAAAATGCGATCATACGATCGCGCCGATAATCCTAGTTTATTAACAGCCTGTTTCAATAACCTTTGGCTGGCTTCATCTAAACGACAATATTTTCTCAAATGACGTGATTCAATACGGGCGTTGCAACGCGGCCCCTTAGGTCCATAGCGATCATTTTGTCGTTGATGCGTTGCCAAGACGCGGCGTGCAATATTTGCAGAACTTTCTCCGGGGCTTTTATTTGCGAGTTCATCATAAGAGAGTGCGGGGACTTCTACATGGAGATCGATGCGGTCTAAGATAGGGCCTGAAATACGGTTGCGGTATTTCATTTGCTCATACAGGGAACAACGGCAAGAACGCACGGTGCTGCCTAAATAACCACATTTACAAGGGTTGCAGCTTGCCACCAAGATAAAGGCCGCGGGGTAAGTTAAAGTAGAAAGCGCACGTGCAATAGTGATGTACTTACTTTCTAAAGGTTGGCGTAACAGTTCAATGACGTTGCGTTGAAATTCTGGAAACTCATCTAAAAATAACACGCCATTGTGGGCAAAGCTGACTTCGCCAGGGCGCGGTACGGGTCCACCTCCAATGAGTCCTGCGGTGCTAATAGAGTGATGCGGAGCGCGAAAGGGACGCTCGCGAATGAGCGGGACTTCGGCGTCAAGCTTGCCCACGACACTATAAATTTTGCTGCTTTCAAGTGACTCCTGCAATGTCATGGGAGGTAGGATACTGGGGATGCGTTCGGCAATCATGGTTTTGCCAGCGCCGGGGGTTCCTATTAACATAATATTATGACCGCCAGCGACAGCCACTTCAATGGCACGACGGGCTTGTAATTGCCCTTTGATATCTCGAAAATCTTTCTGGTGTGCTGCATGAGGAGAGTTTACTGCGGTTGTAACAGATAGTGTTGGAAAAGGTTGTTGTTGGCTGAGGGCTTCCACGACTTCGCTGAGATGATTGACGGGTGATAAGGTGAGTCCGGTGACAGCAGCAGCTTCTTGCGCATTGCTTTCAGGGAGTATCAAGTGAGTTTGTTTTTGTTCTAATGCCATCATGGCAATGGGCAAGGCGCCTGGAACCGGTTTGATCCGACCATCGAGACAGAGTTCTCCTAAAAATAACATGTTCTTTAAATCAGGTGTTTCAATCACTCCAGAGGTGCAAAGCAGACCAATAGCAATGGGTAGATCGAAAGCTGTCCCTTGCTTTTTGATATCGGCAGGAGAGAGATTGATGGTGATTTTTTGGCGTTTGAAATCATAGCCGGAGTTTTTAATGGCAGCGGTGACACGGTCACGGCTTTCTTTTACGGCACCTTCGGGGAGGCCGACGGTTGTCCAAGCTGGCAGCCCATTACGAATGTCGACTTCGACATCGATGGGATAGGCGTCTATACCGAGTAAGCCAGCGCTGGGGATGGAGGTGATGGCCATGCCTGTATTATTAAGCAAAGACCATGCCAGGAAAGAGTGAGGTTGTTTAAAGGGTTTATTAAGACTTTTTATCAGAACGAGTTTCAAAATGAGACGGTAACGTTTCAATAAAAAAAGGGCGCCTGGTGGGCGCCCTTTTAAGTATAGATTTTAAAGAGTGTTACTTACGTCGACGTGAACCAAGTAAAACGCCGGTAACTCCAAATAATGCAAACAGAGTCATGGCGTTGCTTTGAGTTGCTGTTGCAACTAAACTACAACCATTGCTGCTTGTTCCAGTGCCGGTGGTTCCACTATCGTCACCGTCATCGCCCGCATCGTCACCGGCGTCATCGCCCTCACCATCACCGGCGTCATCGCCCGCATCGTCGCCTCCAGCTTCAGCTGTACAATCGGCAGCACAGCCGTCACCGTCTTCATTATTACCGTCGTCGCATTCTTCACCTAAGTCAGTCGCTTGAACAGTACCGTCACCACAAGCTGCCTGAACAGCGCCAATGTCATTCACTTCGCCAGCACCTTGAGTGCGATCGACTCCTCGTTGATCAAGCGCAGGGGGTAGTGTCCCGATGTCATTATCACTGGCCGCAAATACAGGGCTGCCATCAAGTGGTGCATGCGTTCCGGGTGAATTAGCGACTAACGGTGCTAACATCGGATCAATAGCGCCAGCACCTGAGGAGTCACCAATTTGATCATTTTCAGTTACATCATCAAAGCCATGATTTATGCAGCCGACAATATCACCGATTAAGTTATTGCCATTCGACTGTACAGGGTCATCAGATGGCGCATTGCAATCGTCCGCTTGTCCCCCGATGTCTGTGTTGCCAGCGATAATAGAATTACTGACAATAATTGTATTATCATCGGTTCCGCCACCACCGTTTTCATTGGAGATGCCGCCACCGTCGCCTGAGACAGTTGTATTATTAGTGATTGTGACATTGAGCAATGTGACTACGGTACCATCGTCATCATCATTAGAAATGCCACCGCCATCTGATTGGGCCATGTTTCCACTGATGGTAGAATTTTCGATATCAATAGTTGAATTGTCGCTATTATTGCGAATGGCTCCGCCAGCGGAGAAGGAGGTATTATTAGAAAAAGTGCTGCCACTAATGGTCACTGCGCTGCCGCTGTCATTATACAATCCACCACCGGTTAATGAACTGGTGTTTTCTGAGATGATGCTATCAGTAATCGTTAATGCATCACCAGAATTGTCCATGGAGATACCGCCTCCCGAAGACGTTGTAGTATTATTAGTAATTGTACTATTTATAATTGTCAGAGAACCGTTAAGTAAGCGGACACCGCCACCAGGACTTGAGCTAAAGTTTTCAGAAATAACCATATTGTCAAGAGTCAGAGTATCGTCATCATCATTGATTGCAATACCTCTACTTTTTGTGACAGTTAATCCAGAAATGTTTACTGCGAGCAAACAATTGCATGCATCATCAATGATGAACATACGGTCTGTGGTGCCAGCACCATCAATCGTCAAATCATCTGGCCCCGGGCCCGTGATGGTTACAGAACGTGCGACCGTGGCACTAATTGTTTCAAAACCGCCATTTGATAAAGTAATGGTTGTGCCATTAAGGGCCGCATCAAAAGTGATAACAGAATCGTTGTCATCAGCATTGGCCTGTTCAATAGCCGCCCGCAACGTACAGTCACCTGTCGCAGCTGTGACTTCACAGACACCATCGTCGGCCAAGTCACTTCCGTCACCGCCGTCGTTAACAATATAATCATCGGCTAACACAACGGAGCTGCTTAATAACAGCGCCGTTACGCCAGTCATGAATAAATAACTAAATTTTCTCAGTAACATTATAGATCCCCTTAGATTTTAGTAATAAGAATTGATTTTCCCCTATTGGTCTTGGTTCTTTTAGTGAACACCTAGCCCAGGTAATAATGGATAATTTTTTATACTAAATTGGCAGTATTTTTATCCCAAGTCTTCATGCCTATTTTTTTGATATTGGTCAAGTTGTGCTGGATTGATGAAGCTATGTTGCTTTGAGCTCTTTTTAAGTAGTTGAGAGTATAAAAAAGGCGCGGTTTGCACCGCGCCTTTTTAAGATATTCTTGAATTAAATGTACTACTTACGTCGACGTGAGCCCAAAAAGGCGGCTGTCACACTCCATATGGCAAAGAAAGCGCCTGCGCTATGTTGTGCCGTGGCTGTGATTAAATTGCAGCCGCTGGAGCTAGTGCTTCCTGTAGTTCCGGATCCGGCATCATCAGTTCCATCGGCAGAACCATCATCGGTGCCGTCAGCAGATCCATCCCCAACGCCATCGGTGGTGCCGGGTTCGTTTGTACAATCATCACGGCAGCCATCAGTACTATCGCATTCTTCATCGGTATCAACGACACCATCACCACAGCTCGCGTTGGTACAATCCGTGCGGCAGGCATCGGCGACTGTGTCATCGTTATTTTCGCCATTATCACATTCTTCGCCTAAGTCATTGCTTTGAACCTGTCCATCACCACAGGTGGCTTGCACCGCACCAATGTCAGTTGTGTCGGCGAGGCTTTGTGAACGTGTGTTACCAAGTTGATCCATCACAGGTGGCAGTAAGATATTGTTGTCAACACCGCCGATCGCAGGGCTCCCATCTAAGAGGGCATGCACTGCTAAAGGACCTATGCTCAAGTTGGCTAACATGGCATCTAAATCACCGGCTCCGGATGAATCACCGAATTGGTCATTTAAGGTCATGGGATCGGCATCAAAGTTATGGTTGGTACAACCAACGATGTCGCCAATTAGGTTATTGCCGTTAGACATTACACCATCATCCGATGGGTCATTGCAATCAGGGGCGGCACCATCATCGTCATCAAAGTTACCGGCAATGATAGAGTTGCCAATAATAATCGTGTTGCTATCAGTGTCGGCGCCACCATTTTCATTGGAGATCCCACCGCCATCACCACCCGTAGTTCGGTTGTTGGTGATGGTGACATTCAATAGAGTTATGGTGTTGCCATCGTCATCATCGTTGGAGATAGCACCGCCATCGAGAGCTGATGTATTATCGCTGATGGTTGAATTAGAGATAGTGATCACTGAATCATCATCATTGTTTCGGATAGCACCGCCACGAGAGGCTGAGATATTACCAGAAATAGTACTGTTAGTAATAGTCATGATACCACCATCTTGGTTGGTGATACCACCCCCGTGGCCAGTTGTAGAATTGCCAATAATGTTGCAGTTGTTAATGATGATTGTACCTGCTGCTGACCCACCGATCCCACCAACGCCATCATTTCTAATACCTCCACCAGCGTCGGTAGCCGTTGTATTTATTGTAACAGTCACGGATTCTAGTGTGAGTGTGCTGGTATCATCTGAAACCAGAATGCCAGCACCCCCCGTAACGGTGAGATTATTAATTCCAAAGGAAACAGGGGAGGCTGATGCATCATCCATAAAGAAAATACGATCTGTAGTCCCATCTCCATCAATAGTGAGGGTGTCAGCACCAGGCCCATTAATAGTCATGGGATCTATCATTTGAGGGAGCCCGCCACTGGTTAGTGTAATAGTTCCTGTTAAGCTAGTTAGATCAATAGTATCATCAGTGGCATCAAATACAGCGCCTTGCCCGCATTCACCAGCGCTTGCACCAGATTCCGCTTGATCATTAATGGCAACGATGGCTTCTCTTAAAGTGCAGACGCCATCATCTGCTTCGACATCGCCGAGGTCATTAACTGTAATAGTTAAAGCCTGTGCAGATGTCGTTGAAAGTAGGGTTGCTGCCAATCCTGTAATCAACAAAGTCATAAGTTTTTTTAACAACATAATAATTCTCCTAAATAATAAGTGTCCCCTGGGCGATTGAGTTATTAAAAACTCTGACTATGTGTTGATAGCCATGAGTTACCCTGTCCTCTCAATGACTAAGCCCAGCACTTATTACTATGTGCGTGCGTCTTTTGTTGGTAACGGTCAATGAAGGTAGGGATAAAAGCCGCCTTTTCAGTGAACTGTTGTGTACAGGGGCGAAAGTTTTTTTGGTAAATAGGCGGTTGATTTTATTCAGGAGTTTTTAGAGTTGTGATCATAAAAAAAGGGCGCCGTGAAGGCGCCCTTTTTAGGTAAGCTATAAAACTAAAGTTAGGCTCGACGTCTTGCTGAACCTAAACCAATTCCGGCGATGCCCATCATCAGCATCATAGCCAGAGGTGAAACTGGAGTTTCACTAGGAGTGGTGCTTGTGATCAAGCTACAACCACCGCCGTTAGTATCACCGAAGGTACAGTCGTCGTTACAGTTTGGAGTGCCATCGCATTCCTCTAAGGTATCGACAACGCCGTCACCACAGCTTGGTAATTCACATGAAGTCCGGCAGCGGTTTGGAATGGTGTCGCTGTTGCCGATTGGGCCTGCATCACATGCTTCGCCAGCCGGTAAGTCGATGATAGCGTTGCCACAAGACTCGTCTGAAATACAAGTCTTAGAACAACCGTCACCATCGGCGTTGTTGCCATCGTCACAGATTTCCCATGGATCTAAGATGCTATTACCGCAGACAGAAGTGGTCATGCAGTCAGCCGAGCAACCATCACCATTGGCGGTATTGCCATCATCACAGATTTCACCTGGATCTAAGAAGCGGTTGCCGCAAGTTTCATCTGAGAGGCAGTTAGCAGCACAGCCGTCACCGTCAGCAGTGTTACCATCGTCACAGGCTTCCCATGCATTAACAACACCGTCACCACAGACGTCAGAAGTTAAGCAGTCCGCGGCACAGCCATCATCGGCTGTGGTGTTGCCATCGTCGCAGACTTCGCCGTTAACGGTATCGACCACGCCGTTACCGCAGGTTTCATCTGAGATGCAGGTTGCGGAGCAGCCATCACCATTTGTGTTGTTGGTATCATCACAGATTTCCCAAGCGTTGAGAACACCATCGCCACAGACATCGCTTGTTAAGCAGTCCGCGGCACAGCCATCATCAGCTGTGGTGTTGCCATCGTCACAGATTTCCCCAGCGATGACATCTAATTCGCCATTACCACAGGTTTCATCTGATCCACAGTTGGCAGCGCAACCATCACCATCGACGTTGTTGCCATCGTCACAGGCTTCACCCGGATCCACGACACCATCGCCGCAGACCTCAGCCGTTAAACAGTCAGCGGCACAGCCATCACCTGAAACGGTATTGCCATCATCACAGAGTTCAGGAGTTGCGATATTTATGTCGAGAAAACCATTACCACAGGTCTCGTCAGAGAGGCAGTTAGCGGAACAACCATCGTCATCAGTGTTGTTGGTGTCATCGCAGGTTTCCCAGGCGTTGAGGGTGCCATCACCGCAGACGTCACTAGTTAAGCAGTCAGCGGCACAGCCGTCATCAGCAGTGGTGTTGCCATCGTCACAGAGCTCGCCAGTGATGGTGTCAACAGTCGCGTTACCGCAAGTTTCATCGGAGAGACAGTTGGCTGAGCAACCGTCACCATCCGTTGTGTTGCTATCGTCACAGGTTTCCCATGGATCGACAACACCGTCACCGCAGACTTCTGCCGTTAAACAGTTAGCGGCGCAACCGTCACCTGATGTGGTATTGCCATCGTCACAGATTTCACCAGCAATGACATCTAACTCACCATTACCACAGGTTTCATCAGAGAGGCAGTTAGCGGCACAGCCGTCACCATCGACGTTGTTGCTATCATCACAGGCTTCCCAGGCGTTGACGACGCCGTCACCACAAACATCACTTGTTAAGCAGTTAGCAGCACAACCATCGTTGTCGAACACATTGCCATCATAGCAGATTTCACCAGTAACTTTATCAACTTCACCGTTACCGCAGGTTTAGTCAGAGAGACAGTTAGCAGCACAGCCGTCACCGTCAGCAGTATTACCATCATCACAGGCTTCCCAGGCGTTGACGACGCCATCACCACAAACATCACTTGTTAAGCAGTCAGAAGCGCAACCATCGTCTGGAATGATGTTACCATCATCACAAACTTCGCCAGTAACGGTATCAACGATTCCATTGCCGCAAGTTTCATCAGAGAGACAGTTAGCGGAGCAACCGTCACCGGCTGCATTGGCACCGTCGTCACAGACTTCCCAGGGCTCAGTGATACTATTGCCACAGATCGAGGTGGTTAAACAGTCAGCGGAGCAACCGTCATCATCAGCAGTGTTGCCATCGTCACAGATCTCTGGAACGGCGACGAGAACATCTAAGTAGCCGTTACCACAGGTTTCGATGGAAAGGCAGTTAGCGGAGCAGCCATCGTCATCGACGTTGTTGCTATCGTCGCAGGCTTCCCAGGCGTTGACGACACCGTCACCACAAACATCAGAGGTTAAACAGTCGCCAGCACAGCCATCATTATCAGCTGTATTACCATCGTCACAAACTTCACCTGTTACAGTGTCGACCACACCGTTACCGCAAGTTTCATCAGAGAGACAGTTAGCGGAGCAACCGTCGCCATTGGCGTTGTTCGTATCATCACAAATTTCCCATGGCTCGGTAATGCCGTTGCCACAGATAGAAGTAGTTAAACAGTCAGCGGAGCAGCCATCATCATCAGCGACATTCCCGTCATCACAAATTTCAGGAGTCATGCCGGTTATGTCTAAGTACCCATTACCGCAAGTTTCATCGGAGAGACAGTTAGCAGAGCAGCCGTCACCATCAACGTTGTTACTGTCGTCACAGGTTTCCCATACATTGACGATACCGTTGCCACAATCACCGTAAGTACAATTGCTATCGCAGCCATCGTCGTCGACTAAGTTGCCATCATCGCAGAATTCTCCAGATGTTACGTTGAGAACACCATCGCTACATAAGTTAGCCGTACAATCAATATCACAAGTGGCGGATTCACCGCTGTCATCACAAGTTTCACCGGTGATGGCATCAATCACGCCATTGCCACAGGTTTCGTCAGAATCACAGGCAGCCGAACAGCCGTCACCGTCAGCGACGTTACCATCATCACAAATTTCGCTGGCTATAGCATTCAGAATACCATCACCGCAGGCGGCTGTTGTACAGTTAAGGTTGCAGGTAGCGCTTTCGCCGGCATCATCACAGTCTTCACCAGCGTCAACGACGCCATCGCCACATTGGGCCTCGAAGGCACCGATGTCACAAATAAGGTTCAAAAGGTCAGGACGTGTCGCAGCTCTTTCATCTACTGTTAAAAGAACTCCTAATAAATCCAGACAGCCGCTTGGGTTCGCCATATCAGCAGCTGGGCCGCCGGTAACAACGGCGTGAGTTTCACCCGGGCCACCGTTGTCGGCTAAGACATCAATGATGTCAGTAATAACAAAAATGCCGTCACGAATCAGATTCAATTGATCGCCAGTATTAGAGGCATAAGTACAAGTGGTCGTGTCACCGATTAAGTTATATCCTTGAGAGACGTAGTCACCAAAACAGTCAGGGCCACTGGCACCTGTGTTGCCTGCGACAATAGAGTTTTTTAATTCAAAATAACTGTTTGCACTAGGAAGAATATCATGGGCCAAACCACCACCGTCGCCAGTTGCCATGTTGTCTGTAATAGTGACATTGGCTAAGTAGATTTCACCACGTGAGATGCCATCACTGTCGCGGGAATTATAGATTCCACCGCCGTCAGCCGCAGCAGAGTTACCTGAAATAGTAGAGTTGATAACGGTTAGCGTCGATAAATCTTGCCGTAAGATGCCACCGCCATTATCCAAAATACCGCCGCCAGCTGCGGAATTGCCTGAAATAGTTGTATTGCTCAGTGTTACGTCTGTCCCATCTTCTCGGACACGAACACCGCCGTCACCGCCAGTAATCATTAGATTAGTAATGGAAACCGTAGCTCCTGCGCGGATATCAAAAACACGTCCGCTTCCATCTCCATCTACCGTAATAATGCCAGCAATTAATCCTAGAATCGAGAGATCATCAGTAATGGGAGGTAGGGTTGTTGTGGAGATAGTTGCTGGAGTAGCGATGGCAAAGAGAATGATGTCAGTTCCGAAGATGCCGATACCGATACATTCATTGACAGGGAGGTTAGTGTTCGCTGCCGTGATTGCCTCACGTAGAGTGCAAAAGCCATCAAGGGCAGAGGTGTCAGCTGTACTTGTGACAGTCAAAGTAGATGCAGACACAGGTGCTGCTGTCAGCAAGCATAGCATTGTTACATTTAAGAAAAGAGTCGTGAATCGACGAAAAAAAGTAAGGTTAAGCATAAGCTAGGTCCCCCCCCAACAATACAAATGAATAATTTTATCGACTTATACTTCATATGTTTCAGGCGATAATTTTTTTGCACTTTTAATTATTCCCGGGGAAAGTGCAACTTAAGAGAGTAGCTATCCCCTTGTTATTGTGGATGAATTTTTATCTACATGGGTTTCTCATCCATCAGCTTTTTGCAGATGAGTTTGTAAATTTTTAGAGAGCTTGCCGTTGTTTTATTTAACTAAAACAAAATATTAGGTAGCAAAGTGGCTTTAAGAATGGTTCGTGATTTCATGGATATTTATTCATCCTAACCGTACATTCTTTGCTGTTGTTTTCTCAAAAAAAAACTTCTCATTTTATTCTGAAAAAATTATTCATCATGTATTTCTGGCTCATGATTATGAAATAAAACAGCCCCAGTTCTTAAACGAGCTGGGGCTGTTTTTGTTTATAGGGTTTTCTGCCGCTAACTTTCTTGTTCAGAAAGCCAACGTTCGGCATCAATGGCCGCCATGCAACCACTGCCCGCTGCCGTAATAGCTTGACGATAGTGATGATCTTGAACATCACCGCAAGCAAAGACGCCGGGAATGTTGGTCTTGGTGTTATCGCTGGTTTTAATATAGCCAATATCATCCAACTCAACCTGCCCTTTAAAGATACTGGTATTAGGATTGTGGCCAATAGCAATAAACAAGCCTTGGCAATCTAAGGTTTCTTCAGCATCTGTTTTAAGATTTTTTATGCGGACGCCTTCAACGCCATTTTCTCCGAGGACTTCTTCGACAGCGGAATCCCAAATGAAACTAATCTTTTCATTTTTAAAGGCACGGTCCTGCATGATTTTAGAGGCCCGCAATTCATCACGGCGATGAATCACGCGGACGTCGCTGCCAAACTTAGTGAGGAAGGTCGCTTCTTCAATAGCCGTGTCACCACCACCGACGACAATAATACGTTGGTCGCGGAAAAAAGCACCATCACAGGTCGCGCAAGAGGAAACGCCTTTGCCCATCAAACGCGTTTC
>JAJFLM010000067.1 GCA_021772655.1 Deltaproteobacteria bacterium | reverse complement strand
GAACTCATTCGCTACCGTCGCTCAGACCTACTCACAACAAAAAATTGTGGTCGTAAAACGGTAAAGGACATTACATATATCTTAAGCCTAATGGGTTTAAGCTTGGCGGCTGAATCAAGCCCATCTCCGCTAGACTTGACGGCTCATTCAGATGATCTCCTTATAAAAGATTGTGGTTTTAACAAGCGAACTATAACCCCTCTAAGGAGAGCAAATATTACTACAATAGGCTCTTTAATACTTTGCAGTGAAGCTGAATTACTTCATCTAGCTTACTTTGGACGCCGAGGTTTACGTGAAGTAAAAAAATACTTACACGAGAATGGCTTAAGTTTAAGGGATTCAGGAACCCCGCCTAACCAAATTCGAAAAAATCTTAATCCAGAAATAGTCGACACACCAATAGATTTTTCAAAACTCAGCAACAGAATGAGCAAAGGGCTCCGTACTAATGGCATCATGACCTACATTCAGTTATCTGCCTACAGTGGACCCGACCTCATCGCTATAGCACATATTGGCCCCCAGAGACTGAGAGAGATTAACGAATTACTGGCAGACCAAGGCTTGAGTTTAAGAGAGGTAGGAAAGCCTCCTGCAGTGATCACCAGCATTCCCTTAAGTGCAGCATTACCGACACTATCCTTAGAAGCGACTATAGATAATCTAGAAATAAGCGTCCGAGCCGCCATGGCCGTCAGAAATGCAAGAATTCAGACTCTTGGGCAACTAATAGAAAAAACCGAGCGAGAGTTATTAATGAGTCGCGTCGGAAAAAAATCTCTTAAAGAAATTAAGGAATTTTTGGCGGCCCACGGCTTGGAACTCGCGTCGGAACCGACATCTGAAGGAAAGCGGCCATCAGATTTAGCAAGTGAATCCATAAGTATATTAGACTTGGATGGAAAGACAGAGACTTGGCTACGAAAAAATCACATTCTTAGCTGTGAGCAGCTATGTATACTCACGGAAAATGAGCTTCGAAACACGTTTGGGATAGGCCTTGATCGATTTCAAGAAATAAAGCAAGCTTTAGCCAATAAAGGGCTTAGCTTGGGGAATAGTTTGCAAGCTAATAATCTCTTTCGTGCCTTATGGTATAATCGAGATACTTATATAAAACTATGGGGTCAAGGTATGATAACCCTTGAACAGGTTGCTTTAGCAACTGAGAGGGAACTATTATCTATTAATGGTATGACGCCTGCTACAATCGATGAGATTAAAAGGTTGCTCGCTCAACATGACTTAGCCTTAAGCCCAGAGCCAATCAAAAGTCCGGTAGCTCCCCTCCCACACACACACAACCTACCTCTCGATACAGATATTCGTAGCCTCCAGCTAAGCGGCTTCTCTTTCCTAACCCTTTGGGCCCATGGGATAGAAACTGTCGGAGACCTTTTAGCAACAAGTGAAGGCGAATTATTCAAAGAGGCACGTGAGGATGTCATCACTGAACTCAGAACCTTTTTAGCCGAACATGGGTTACACCTCAAAACTGATTAAAAAAATCTTATTTTTAAAACAAAGTTTCAAATTGAAACTCCCAACTCCTACATCAAAACTCTCACTCCCTTTATCCACAACTTGCTTGCACGTATTTTCAAGCACTTAGCATTTTTTTATCTTTGGCATTGATGTTGCTTTAGTAGAACCCTACGAAAGGAATACATCATGACTCAAGAGACTTATTCATCACATCAAGTCGCCATCATCCTGGAAGCCCTACGGTCTGACTTTAAAGCCGTCATCGATCATGTATCAGGAGTCGAAATCCGTTTATCTCGAGAAATTCAAGAACATCGAGCTGAAACCCAAATACGATTTGATACCATTGAAGCCGTTCTTCATGACCATACACAACGATTTAAAGAAAATGGTAAACGTTGGGAACGCAATGAAGTCCGACTTATACGCATTGAAGACCGTCTTACCCGTGTAGAAGACCGCCTAGTCCGCTTAGAAGACAAATTCGACCGTCTCGAATACCGAGTGGAGCGACATGATAGAGAAATCAAAACATTACCGGCATAAAACCTTCATCCCCCTTGCACTCCGCCCTCAGACACGCTAAATCCCAACGCCATGAAAGTCCTCGTCATTGGCGGCGGTGGTCGCGAGCATACTTTAGCCTGGAAACTGGCGCAAAGCCCTAAAATCACTCAGCTTTACTCGGCCCCGGGAAACCCTGGCATGGCCGCAATCAGTGAGTGCGTTCCGATTGGGGTGGATGCCATCGATGAATTGATTGCTTTTGCCAAGCAAGGGCAGATTGATTGGACCGTCGTGGGCCCAGAAAATCCCTTATGTGATGGCCTGGTGGACCGTTTTCAAGCGGAAGGCCTCAAAGCTTATGGCCCCCGGCAAGCACCAGCCCAACTAGAAGGCTCCAAGATCTTTTCTAAGCGCTTTATGGCCGAACATAATATTCCAACAGCCCCCTTTGATGTCTTTCAAAACGCCACCGACACTAAGAATTATATTGAGCAACGGGGCCTGCCTCAGGTGATTAAGGCCGATGGCCTTGCCGCCGGTAAAGGTGTGTTTGTCTGCTTTAGCCAAGAGGACGTCGACGAAGCTCTCAACGAAATATTTGAGAAAAAGTCTTTTGGAGATGCGGGCTTAGAAGTCATTGTAGAAGATTGCCTTGAAGGCATCGAAGCCAGCTTTTTAGTCTTCGCTGACGGCGACCATGCACTGCCCTTGGCCCCGGCCCAAGACCATAAACCCATTTTTGAAGGTAATAAGGGCCCTAACACCGGTGGCATGGGTACCTTCTGCCCGACGACGACCTTAAGTGCCGCGCTCCAGCAGGAAGTTATCAACACGGTGGTTCAACCTGTCTTAGATGGGATGAAGGCTAAAGGTACGCCCTTTAAAGGAATTTTATATACGGGATTGATGCTCACCCAAGACGGCCCACTCGTTTTAGAGTTTAACGTCCGCTTTGGTGACCCAGAAGCTCAGGTGATTTTACCCCGTCTTAATACAGATTTGATTGATATCTTTGAAGCCACCGAGCAAGGCACTCTGAACCAGTTGCCCTTAAGTTGGGATGAGCGCGAAGCTCTTTGCGTCATCATGGCCAGCGGTGGTTATCCAGGCAGCTATGAAAAAGGCCAAGTTATTTCAGGTTTGGATCAAGTCGGTGAAGACGTCATCATCTTTCATGCCGGCACCAAACAAGATGGTGGCAACATCGTCACTAATGGAGGCCGGGTACTGGGCGTTACGGCATTGGCAGCAACGCGCGAGGACGCACGTCGGCAAGCCTACACCGCCGTAGAAAAAATTTCATGGAATGGCGCATATTATCGTAAGGATATTGGAATTAATTAATGTAGGGGCGGGTCCCCGTGCCCGCCCGTGATTTAGGGCACCCACGGTGAGGTGCCCCAACAAAGGACAAAATAAATGGCAAACACACCACAAGTAGGTATTTTAATGGGCAGCGAATCCGACTTACCGGTCATGCAAGAAGCCGGCAATATTTTAGCCGAATTCGGTATCCCCTATGAACTGATTATCTCTAGCGCACACCGCACACCGGTTGAAACCCACGACTATGCCGTCAATGCCGCCAAAAATGGTCGCAAGGTCTTAATCGCCGGCGCCGGCCATGCCGCTCACTTAGCTGGTGTTTTAGCCGCGAATACAACCTTACCCGTTATTGGCGTCCCCATAGATTCTTCCGCTTTAAAAGGCTTAGACGCTTTACTCGCCACCGTACAAATGCCGGGCGGCATTCCTGTGGCTACCATGGCCATTGGCAAATCAGGCGCCCGCAATGCCGGTTTATTTGCCGCCTCGATTATTGCGACAGCCAACCCAGAGCTACAGGAAAAACTAAATCAATACCGCGCATCACTCGCTGAAAAAGTAAGGGCTGCTAACGCACGTTTGCAAGCAAAGTAAGCATGATGAGCCGTACAATCACCGTACATCCAGAACAGCCGGAACCTATATTGATTGATGAGATGACCGAGGCCATCCGGCAAGGGGCTATTGTTGCCTACCCTACCGAAACCTTTTATGGCTTGGGCGTCGATGTCACCAATGACTACGCCATCAAACGTTTGTTTGATCTCAAGCGGCGTGATTATGGCAACCCCATTGCCGTCCTCGTTTCAGACCGGGAGATGCTACAAGACGTCGTCGCTGAAATCCCGCCGCATGCCGATGCCTTAATCAATCGCTACTGGCCAGGCCCCTTGACTATTTTATTTCCGACCAACTCAGTCATTTCGAAAGCACTGACCACTAACACCGGTAAGATTGGGATCCGCATTTCATCGCATCCTATTGCGCAAGCCATTACAGCCAACTTAGGAAAACCGCTCACAACGACGAGTGCCAATCTGACGGGCTTCCCACCTTCAGCCAATGTGAATCACGTCAAAAGTTTTTTTAAAGAAAAAATTGATCTGATTGCTGATGGTGGAGAACTACTGCCCAGTCGTGGATCGACGGTGGTCGATGTCAGTGAAGATAAATTAGTTGTCATCCGTGAGGGCGATATCTCCGCGGAAGATATTTTTGAACTGTTTGAAGAAGACATAGAAAGTAGAAAATCATGAGCCAAGCCACTGTGTTACCCTTTCGCGCCATCCGTTATAATCTAGCTAAAGTAGATGACCTTAGCAAAGTCATCGCCCCTCCCTATGACGTGATTGGGCCCGAACAACAAAAAGCTTTATACGAAAGCAGCCCACACAATATTGCTTGGCTTGATGTGACTAAAGATGGTGGTGGCCAACCGACTGAAGAACGTTATGCCAAAGCCGCTACTGACTTTCAGGAATGGCAAGACAACGGCGTGCTGCAACGCGATGAAACCCCAGCCATTTATGTTTATGAACAAACTTTTACCAGTCCTGAAGGCGAACGCTTTATTCGCCGCGGTTTTTATGGCTTACGTCGCATCGAAGCCTTTGGTGAAGGCAAAGTCTTTCCTCATGAAAAAACTTTAGCGGGCCCCAAGAAAGATCGTTTAAGCTTGATGAAAGCGACCGACACACAAATGAGTCCGATCTTTGGTTTATTTCACGAGCCTACTAACACGGCGGGCAAACTATTGGCCGAAGCGGTGCAAGCCGATCCATTATTTGCTATTAAAGATGATAGCCAACAAGAACACAAACTGTGGGCCGTTACCGATCCTGAATGGATTGAAGCCTTACAAAATAGTGTGGCTAATAGTTCTTTTTTAATCGCTGATGGTCATCACCGTTATGAAACGGCCTTAGCTTATTCACAATGGCGTGATGAAAATCGTCCTAATCCTGAAAGTCGCTACGTATTGATGTTTTGTGAAAGCGTTGATGACCCCGGCTTACTGGTGCTACCGACCCATCGCGTCGTCAAAAATCGCACCGACTTTTCAGCTGCGGACTTCTTAGCTAAACTCAAAGACTTCTTCACACTTGAAGAATTCACCGCTGACCAACAAGAAGCGTGGGTCGCTGCTGTTCATGCGGGACAAGATAAAGCCGAGCATACTTTTGGTATTTATTTAAAAGGTGATAACACGCGTTATGTTGCACGCATTGCTAGTAGCGACTTAACGCAGATCCCCATATTGCAACAAACAAAGGAACCCTTACGTTCTTTGGATGCCGCCATCTTACATAAGTGCTTTTTAGAAAGCTTCTTAGGTTTTACCGCTGCGGATCAAGAAGATACGGAATTCCTCAACTACCTGAAATCCGAAGATGTCTTTTTGGAACGCTTGCAATCCCCAGAGAGTCAGGTGGGTATTTTAATGAATGCGGCGCCGTTACCACAGATTCGTACCGTGGCTGAGGCCGGACAATTTATGCCACCAAAAACAACCTACTTTTATCCAAAATTACCGACAGGCTTGGTCATTAATAAAATTGATTAAGAAGTAAACCGAATCTTCGTGACTTCGAGTTGAGGGCACTGTTCACCAATATCGTCGAGCAAACGCGGGACCAGCAACTGAAGTTCGTTGGACCAAATGGTAGAAACCGTTTGTAAGGTTAAAGTCCCTCGCCGCAGACGTGTGGGGAAGGCTTTTTCAGCAATGAAGTCACCCACAATGACCGGCCACTTTTGGACCAAGTCAATCATACTCAAAACCGGGCTATCTACGGGCACCGGGGCTCCGGCGTCTGTGACGCACTGTCCCAAAATCGCTCCTAAAGCGCTCATTCCCGTAGATTTTTTCTCCATTCTGCTGTTTTTATGTCATAATATCCGGCAACGCAATGAAATTGCGATTGACAAAAAGACCGACATTAATGATTATCGCCGGCCTCAAAAGGAAGTGGAGTCTATGGCAAAAGCAAAAAAACTCACTAAAAAAGACCTCGCGCATTTCAGAGAAGTTTTAGAAGAACGCCGCGAAAAAATTACTGCAACTGTTCAAGAAAGTCGCGAAGAAGGCATTGGCTTTGAACGTGAGGATCTTCCCGATGAAGTGGATTTAGCCGCGACTGAATCTGATCAGGCCATGCGCCTTATGCTGCGTGATCGCGAACGCGTCCTCCTAAGAAAGGTTGAAAAAGCACTTGCTAAGATTGATGCCGAAACTTATGGCCAATGCGAAAATTGCGATGACCCTATTGATATCAAGCGCCTTGAAGCCCGCCCCGTGACGGACCTTTGTATTTTATGCAAAGAGGAACAAGAACAAATGGAGCGCTCTTACGCTGAATAAATATTCTTTTGTAGGGGCGTATTGCAATACGCCCCTACTGACAACCACGCAGTGTCGTGCCGGGCTCTTTGAGCTTTGATTTAATCTCTTCTAATTCCAAACTCATCGCATAAGACGCAATTCTTGCAATCATGCCATTGACGGTCCGCACATCATCCGGTGAGTCACAATCAACCGGCATCATTTCAGAATCTACTTTGATTTTATGAGAGCAGAGACAACCAAACCTCATTCCTTTAGAATTTAAACTATCCCGCTCAGATTTACTGGCATGAATACGAAAAAACTGACCCACCACCTGCCCCGAAACCAAATAAACGACCGGCTCTAAAGGATTGCCTTCATAAGATTGTACGGTAGGGATACCCTCTTGAATCATATAATCGCTGACTTCAGGCCGACCTTTACCGGCAATGAGTTTATTCCGCTTCTTGCGACCGAGATCGATCACTTGCTCACCAGAAGTCACGTGCATAATCCCCATGCCATAGGTCCCGGAATTATCTTTAATAAACACATAGGGCTCAGCACTAATATTATGTTCACGATGCTTGGCACGGATCTGCTCAAGCAAAGCATCCACTTCAGTCTTTAAACGCTGTTGTGAGTCTTCTTCGTGAATATTAATATTCTCTGCAGTACTCATCATAGGAGTAAAGCGCCAGGGATCAATATCAATAATCAAAGCTAACTCGGCAATCAGCTGAGCATAAATTCGGAAATGATCTGATTTACGACGTTGATGCCAACCTAATGCCGGCGAGGGCAAAACAGGCTGATCTAAACCACATAACAAATCGGGGAAACCATGACTAAAATCATTATTTAATAAAACAAAGTCGGGTTGTTGATCACCCACCCATAAAACATCCCCACGTCGTTCTGCGGGCAGCACCGGCAAGGCACTTTCATCCGATTTAAGGACTTGGTCAGGTAATTCAATCCCAATCTCGGAATAAGTCGCAATACAAGACTGCGCACCCGCCGCTTCGATAATTTTTTGGATAGCTGCAATATTATCCCAGTAATAAGGATTGCGCGTATGAGCCTCTGGCAGAATTGCAATCAAGGGTCGCTCTAAACCATAGTGCGCCAGAGTCTGTTCAAAATTATGGCTGGCCTGCCGTAAAAAACTATTACACAGATTATTAAAGCCCGCGGGGAATAAATTAGTATCAATCACCGAAAGCTTTTCACCTGAATACCGCAGGTCTGCAGAACTATAAATCGGGGCTTCTAAGCCCGAAAAACGCTGCTCAATCCATTCTTGAATGCGGTCCTGCTCACTGAGCAGTTTCTGATAAAGGGGTCCAATCATTTAAGTCCTAAAATGAGTCGATAACTTTGACGAATATTTTGACGATAAGTCTCATAGTCTTGCTTTATCGCAGGCCCGCTATCATAAAGCAATGCCGCGGCTAAGTCGTCCCAAAGCTCCCCGTCAGCGCTATCAAAGCGGCCTTTAGAGCTGTTATTACGCTCACGCAAGCGGGTTTCGATCTGCCGGTAGAATAAATACGCCTGCTCCATTTCTTCAACCAGAGCACTCTCACACAGACCTAAGCGAGCTAAGCTCCGCAAAGTACTTAAAGTATTGGGAGTCAAAATCTCTTTATATTGCAAGCCATGCTTTAACTGTAAGTACTGCACGGCAAATTCAATATCAACCAAGCCCCCCTGCCCCACTTTAATATGATAATAACTCCCCACTTCTTGCGCCAACTCTACCTGCATCCGCATCCGCAGGGTATCAATCTCTTGACCTAAATTGTCATCAAAACCATGGTTCCACACTTGTAGCATGAGCTGATGATGCACTTCTTCTCCTACTGATAAATCAGGCTCAATCGGACGTGATTTTAATAAAGCCTGCTTCTCCCACACCCGCGCTGTCCGTTGATGATAATCAATAAAGCTATCCCAAGAAGTCACTAAAATACCTGAGCGCCCTGAGGGCCTTAACTCAGCATCTATTTCATAGGCACGGCCACATTGAGTCATCGCCGATAAGTTAGTCATCATTCTTTGGATGAGCTTGACGAAATACTCTTGGTTTGTGATCATTTCCGGACCACTGGTTTTCTTAGGCTTTTCAAAAATAAAGATTAAATCTAGGTCAGAATGCAGACTCATCTCGCAACCGCCGAACTTTCCCATGGCCACCATATGAAAATGACATTGGGGCAGGCCATAGCGTTCGACTAAGTCCACCCGTTCGAACAAATAAGCGCTTTGCAAACAGGCTTGGGCTAAAGCCGTCAAACGAAGGCTCAACTCCTCAAAATCAAATTGTTGAGACTTGTATTCTTGATAAATGGCCGCCTCTACTTCTGTCTTAAAGCGACGCAAGACCTCCATAAAAAAGCCACGATCATCTTCTCCGACCACGCGCTGCTGTAATTCAGCCAATCGACTTTCATAGGATGCCCAATAGCGTTCATGAAGTTTACGCCACATCAGAGCGCTCCAATAAGCCTGCAAAAGAACGTCGCACACATTCCGTATGAATCAAAAGTTGATCCTGCAATTGATCTACGGCAGCTTGAATACTTTCACTTTTAGGATATAAATTAATCGCCAAAGCCTGCAGATCTTCTTTAGCTCGTGGCAAGGAATGGGTTTGCTGTTCCTCATAAGTTTGCAAGCGATTCTCTACCGTTCTTAAAAATCGGTAGGCCTGTGCCAAGGCATTGTATTCGGCTTCCGGAATCAATTCAAAATTTTTTATTTGCTCTAAGGCAGACATAGAGTGGCGAGTACGCAATTCAGGAATCTCGCCACCATAGAGGCGCTGGAAGGCACCAATAAAAAATTCTACTTCACGAATCCCACCAATCCCTAGTTTGACATTATAATTCGCTTGTTGGGGATCAATACCCGTGCTGTGCTTCCCCTGCAAAGATTGCTCGATGCGTTTTTTAAGATCAAGCACCTGATCGATGGTAGAATAATCTTTCACCCGCGGGTATACAAAGGGTGACATTGTTTTTAGGAATCGCTCCCCTAAAGAAATATCTCCGCCTACCGGACGCGCCTTCGTCATGGCCATGCGTTCCCAATTATCCCCAAAAGATTCGTAATAAGTCTCCATCGCCTCGAGCGAGTTGGCTAAGGTTCCTTGAGTGCCTTCTGGCCTGAGATCCATATCAACGCGATACACAAAGCCATCTGCAGTACGTTCGTTGAGTAAATAGGTGAGGGTCTTACCATAGCTGACAAAATATTCGTGAAAGCTTTTCCCATGAGCGTCTCCATTGAGAAAATTATTGCCATCAGCCCCATAGAAATAAATGAGGTCGATATCAGAACTGTAATTAAGATCCTCGCCCCCCAACTTTCCCATGCCTAAAACCGTAAAGCCCATCGGCTGGCCTGCTGAGTTTACCGGTTGCCCCCACTGCGACGACATTGTCCGAGCCAAATAAGTTACAGCCGCACTCACACAGGCTTGTGCCAAGGCAGAACGTTCGCGACCCAGGCTATCATAGTCATCTAAGACCATCAGTTCACGGACCGTAATGCGAATGGTTTCTTCATAACGATATTCCCGCAACACCCGCAGTGCCTGCTTTTGATCAGCGACCTCTTGCATGCGCTGTTCGAGTTCGCTTGAAAACTGCATGATCGATTTAGCCTGAGACAGGGCGTCGGGCTGTATCAATGGTGTCGCTAACTGAGGGTTCAATAAAAGGCGATTGGTTAAATAGAAAGAACGGCCAAACAAACTCGACACAGCCAACGTCGCTGCGTTGTCGGGTAAAGACGCACCCACCTCAAGCTGATAGCTTTTCTCAAATTGAGACCATTCATACTCGGCACGCGCGGCGTATCCAGAATGCTGTAATTGTTGTATGAGTTCAGACCTAGGCATGAATCAGCAGATAATATCAGTTAGTTAAGGCTTCGCACAACCACTTGTTCCAAGTGGCCTGCTTTTCTTTTTTATGTTGATCTAAAGGCAGTACTAAATGCTGCTCCGCTCGAGTACACGCCACATAGAGCAGACGGCGACTTTCTGCAATATCTTGTGCTTTAAGCCCCTCTTTTAAAGCCTCAACAGCAGGCGTGTCCTCCAATTGATTCTTAAGTCCGGGAGACGCTGTGTTCAGCTGCTTTAACGCCACTCCTAAAGAGGGTTCAATCAAGATAGGATTCCGTTGAGCGGGTAAACTCGCCTTTAAATCCGCCAAGATCACAATCGGAAACTCGAGACCCTTGGAAGCATGGACCGTCATCAGTTGCACGCCTTGCACCTCTTCCTCAATTGGAGCCCACGCTGGAATCCGCGCCCCATCGGCCCGAAACCCTTCAAGCACGGCCAACATATCCGCTAACACAAAAGGGTCACCGTCCTCTAACCACTCAAGAAAACCCACCCAATAATAAAGCTGTCGCAGACTTGTCGGGCTTTCATAAGAATGTTGCTGCTGCGCTCGTTGATACAAACGTTGGGCAATTTCAGAAACTTTGAGTGAAGGCGCTTCGGCTTGCAAGGCCAGCCACCAAGAGCGTACCGCTTCCCACTGCTGCTGTTCCTCTTCATGAGCGCCCTGCAAGCGCTTTACTTTCATGAGATCTGGCTGCGCCCGTAACTCCCACAATATATCATCTGAAATGTGACCTAAAGGAGACCGCAACCAACCCGCCATCGCCACACTATCATGGGGGAATACTAAGGCCCTTAATACCTGTAATTGATCGATAATTTCGGGTTGGTCTAATAAAAACTCTCCATGCTGACTGTGAAAGGGAATATCCTGTGCTTGCAGCTCAGCTTCATAAGAGGGCATGGCTAAGCGATTACGAAACAGCACAGCGATATCTTCTGGTGCATAGCCTTGCTGACAATACTGTTGGATTTTTTGCGCCACTAATTGAGCTTCCACTGCGCGGCGCTCTGCAACATTCTTAGTTTCGGGAAGCAGAATCGTCTCAAGGCCAGAATCTGCGGAACGATTCATCCCTTGCATAGGCTCATAGTCATCGGTAAAAACTGTCACAAAGATATCATTCAACTGATCAATTAATGTTTCAGTACTGCGGAAGTTATGCAGCAACTTCACTTCACTACCTTGGTTTTCCTTCAATCGCATTTTAAGTTGTCGGAATAAATCAACCTCAGCACCACGAAAACGATAGATAGATTGCAAAGGATCTCCCACAACCACCAAGCGATTGGTTCCTGGCTGATGTAGCTGAGTTATCAACTCAAACTGCGGCGGGCTAATATCTTGGCACTCATCTACAAAAATATGGCGGTATTGCTGCGCTAAGCTCGCACCCAAACCTGCTTGCAATAAAGGCAAGGCTTCTTCTTCTAAATCCTCAAAGTCTAAGGCTCCGCGACGGCGTTTGTGTTCAAAATAAACCTGGTTCATATGTTGAAACGAAGCCACATAGGCTTGCCATAAAGCCACATCACCCGCTTCTACTGTGAGCGCTTCGGCACGCGCCATCTTCCAACGCATCCCCAATTGCTGACTCAGCAAGTTATGGAGTGTGGACCAACCATAGCTTTCGACCAAAAGAGCTAAATCTGGGCTGGGTTGTTTCAAATCCTGTTCTAATTGTTGATGTACAATGCGATGACGCTCTAAAGCCGTGCGGCTTTCATCCCAAATGATAAAATCACGGGGCAGACGCTCTGAAACTTGCTCGCGCAGTAAACGCGCCGCAAAACCATGAATCGTTCCAATGGGAACCTCCAGGAGATCCGCCATGGAGCATGATAACTTCTTAGCCAAACGTTGTTTCAATTCTTGCGCCGCTTTTTCTGTAAACGTAATCACCACGATATTTGCTAAATCGACCTGAAACTCTTGGACCAAGCGCGCCACCATTTCGGTTAATACGGAGGTCTTACCCGCGCCCGCACTCGCGCGGATCAACAGATCTTGATCTGCCCGAGCAATTGCCTCAGCTTGTTGTGGAGTCAACTGCAAGCTCATTGCCGATTCCACCCGCACATATCTTGAAACTCACAATAACTGGCGCAAAGCTCTTCGCACAGCGGAAATTCTCCCGCCTGCAAGGCCTGTACAATATTTTGAATCAGGGCAAAAGCATCATCAATCACTTGCTGCCATTTTTTAGGACTCATCAAAGACGAACTACGCAATGAGATATCAAAATAATCTTTAATGTAATCTAAGCGTAACAAACCATCTTTTTTACTCATGTCCGCCAGAGAAAAGAACATCCCCCCGATAGGGTCATAATCGGGCAAGAGATGCTGTTTGACGGCTTGGATATACAGCGGCAACTGTAAGGAGCGGCCATGCTGAATATCCGCCCCCGTAATTTTACCTCCACCGGTTTTATAATCGATGACCATAAAGGTTTTTTTATCATGATCCACATCAATACGGTCTATCTTACCGCGCATGAGGATAGACTGTCCGCCATGACCAGCGATTTCTAAGGGCGGTACCTCGCCTTCACCAAACACCCATTCAAAATAAGTGGGCATCAAGGGGCTGCTTTGCTCCGCAATGTCTGCTTGATCTTTTTTCAAAACACCGTGAATAGCGCGCACCATTTTAGCTTGCTGTCGTTCGATTAAGAAATCAGACACACCTTCACGTTCCGTCAGAGTAGCGGCCACCTCTTCTTCGATGAGTTCTGAAGCCCGCTGATAATTAGGTTCCGCAACACTCAGCTGATTCTCTTGATAGTAACGTTCTAAAACGCGATGGACGACCAAGCCGGTCTCTAAAGGGTTCAAATCCCAAGTTGCTTCAACATGGGAATCTAGTTTCAACACCCGTTCACAATAATAAGCAAAAGGTGAGCGCGCATAGAGTTCTAATTCTGATGCGGAATAAATATGTTGGGCGCGACTTTCCTGCCATAGTTGAATTCTGTGTGGATCGACTAGCGGAGCTGGCTGGCAAGGTTCGGATACAGCCTCCTCAGGTTCATTAGAGGATAGCTGTTCTTGCAAATCCCAGCCTGCCGCCACTTGAAGTTCAAAGTCAGGAGCTTGCTTTTGGTGACGCTTGTCATAATGAGCGACCGTTGCCTGGACCTGAGGGTGTTCCAGTAACCATCCTGGCCAACGTTCCAAACCACCCACAAGTTGATAACAATAAGGCACACCCACACTAACAGAATCATCTGGAGCCGTTGAGTATTCCGTAACAATCGTGAGCGACCCTGGCCATTGACCATATTCCAAGACAGTACCACGACAGAGCAAAGTTAACTCGCGCCAGGCTTCCAAGCCGAGCAGCTCATCTGAGGGCTCTAACATCTCCACAAAACAACGCCAGGCTTCGAGGTTGCGTTCATGATAAAAACGGCTCGTATTTGCAGGGGCTTGCTGCACTAAATATTCCAGCACGTGGGTTTGCGGCTCATCTTGTAAGCGCTGTAAAGCGGCTCGCACCACTGGCACATCCCAAAGACTACCGATCCAATAGTCAGCACGCTGACCACTAGCGAGTTCCCAAGCGTGGCATAAACTCATTAAGGCTTGTGGTCGTTGTGACTCACGCACCAGCAGAACTTGAAGCCCTGGCTTACAGAGCTGCTGTCCCCAATAAAGATCTTCGGCCCAACGATCTGGAAATAAAATAAATTGCGATTGCGTCATAGACTTTCCGTGTTGAAGCAGGCCTAGCATAGTGTAGGGGCGTATAGCAATACGCCCCTACTGTTGCCACTGGCTATGCAAGATGCTACAAACCGCCCATGAAGGTCGTACTCTATCAACCTGAAATCCCGCAAAATACCGGGACCATTGGCCGTCTGTGCGTCGCCACAGAAACCCCACTTTATTTAGTGCGACCCTTGGGTTTTCATTTGGATGAAAAAGCGATCCGGCGTTCGGGGTTAGATTACTGGCAGCACCTGCAATATAAAATAGTCGATAGTTTAGCTGAGATCAAAGCTGAAAACCCAGCCGCACGCCTCTGGTTTTTGAGCACTAAAGGCACCAAAACCTATACGGATGTTAGCTATGCCGAAAATGACATCTTAGTCTTTGGGTCCGAAGGCGCTGGCTTGAGTCAGGAAATTTATCAGCAGGAACAAGCGCAGTTAATTACAATTCCCCAATGGGGTCCGGTCAGAAGCCTCAACCTCGCGACCGCTGTCGGCATCACCTTATATGAAGCGTATCGGCAACTGAAATAACAAGGGCGAACCTTACTCGTAAGGGCGTATTGCTATACGCCCCTACACGCCTTTTTCTAATTCACGTTTAGTGAAGTCCGAATCTTTGAGACCCGTATTTAATTTACGAGCCTTAGCCTTTAAGGTTGTCGCATGGCCGTTCTGAACATTCTTCACATGAACATTATTTGTACGCCAGCGGCCGGCTTCTACCTCAACAAATTCAGAACCTTTTAATTGCTTGAGCAGCGCGCCATTTTTATCAAAATAATCAGCAGACAAGATAATAAAATTACTCTTTTGAATTGTCAGTCGCCGCTTACTATAACCTGAATCACCCACCACTTTAGCTGTGGCATCAACAACAACTGTCGCCTGATCTTCTTGCACAATCGCATAAGTATAATCATCGAGCGATTCGGGGCGCATATCTTCATAAGTTAAATCACTGCCCACAAAATCATCTTGCTTACTCGCTCCAGCAATTTTCTTAGTTTTCTTTAACGCTGGCAAATAAATCCATTGCTGATCATCCTTGCCAGTAGGCTCTTCCCAAGTCAGCAAAGTCGTTCCACGAATATCCTCAGGTGCCTTAAAACGGATCATAATTTTATCAAGATCTGTTTGAGGGTCTCGCTTACGTTTAATGAACATTTCACGACTACGCTGGCTGCCACTCTTGGAAATAAGCACCATCTCAACATTAGACATTTCATCTAAATTATTAGTGTGCTCTTTCACCTTATCCATAATCTGACGCCCACTTAAACCTAAAGTCGCCGGGGCCACCTCTGCAGCAGCTGCAGGTGTTGCCTCTGGAGCAGCTTCTTGAGCTTGCAAGGATAAGCCTCCTGCCCACATTATGAGGGTACTTAATAAAACACCTACAATGATTGAATATTTCTTCGTCATGATTTTAAACCCCTAAAATTGATACTTGAGCCAGAGATAGGCTCGATCATCTTCGTTAAACTGGTTAAAGAAACTCCCTTGAGGGCCACCCAGGATATCAAAGCCTGCGGCTAAACGAAAGCCCTTCCGTAAATTCCACTCAACACGCGGCCGGATAATAAAATCTTTGTCGTCAAAGTTAAATGCCCATGACAGTAAAAACTTCAGGTCATCTGAGAAAAGATATTCTAAGCGCCCCAAAATACTCAATTGAAAGATCCGTGCTAAATTAGCACTTTTATTCCCTTGATGTAATTCCTGTGTGAAATCGAGAAAAATTCTTAAATCATCATCGCCGATGATATTATAAAAAGTGTAATTCCCACCGACGACATAATTAAAGCGGAATTCATCTGCCGAACCAATGTTGCGCCCCGTATCTTCGGGCACCACAGCGGCTGTTTCTAAATGCAAGGCAAACTGCCCCAGAGTTGTCGCCACGTTAGCCCCAATGGTATGTTCACGCGGGAAAATTTCGTTGACGGTAATCGTCACAGAATTATCAACCGGATTAAAAACCCCTACAGCTACTTCTCGCTGTGGAACCGTCGCCAAGCCATAAAAATAACTTGCTGATAAGTCAAAGCGCCCTGCTGTACCGCGTAAACGCGCCCCAAACTGAGGGTTCTTCAAACTACGCTTCGGCTTTAAGTTCACTAAATCTGTAATCACCTGATTGCCCAAAGCCCCAATCGGTGCCGGGACTTGAAAGAAACGATAGCCGGGCTTCGGCAGCAAACTTTCTTGCGGCACGGGAATCCAAAAGCCTTCTAGACTCCAATTACCAAAAGAGTAAGCGGTTTTAAGACTGAGAATGCCCTCTTTTTCGTAGTTTAGGATGTCCGTGTAGTCTAAAGGATTGATGCGGTCGGTGGGGTTATATAAATCTGCCGCGCCCCAAGAATAAATCTGCCAACCCGCACGGATATCTACCGGCCCTAAATATAAATCCAAATAGGCTTCTTCCGGAATAATTCGCAGGCGTGTATCAGATTGTGGCAAATAACCGGTCAGCTCCATCTTAGCATAGGTGCGCACTTTAGAGTTCCAACGCGTATCCCAAAACAATTCAAAAATAAGATCGTTCCAGATGCGCTCACTGCTATTGGGATCACTACTCACAAAAAAAGCCCCACGGTATTCCAACTCACCACCCAAACGTGATTCGTTGGCCCACTTAATAGGACGCTTATGAAATTTAGTCAGGGTTAAGGTCCCCTCGTCACGGGACTCTTCTGCAAATGGATCTTCCGTATCACTCGCAGGTGTTACGACACCATTCGAAGATTCTACGGTATCACTCGGCGAACTATCTCCCAAAATCCCTCCTGCCGGTGCCGGTTGATTGGGTCGATCCCAAGTGGTCGTCCCATCCGGGCTTTCATAATACGTTTGCCCGGTTTCAGAAGTTGCTTTTTTCCAACCAGGCGGCAAGGGAGTGCTTTTAATAAAGCCTCCTGGCGGTGGCGGTCGGTCCCAAGTCGTGGTGCCATCCGGACGGCGATAATAGGGCTTGCCGGTATAATCTTGCCATTCACTCCAACCTGCAGGAAGTGGTCCCCCACCTGTATCTGCCGCATAAATGGGCTTAGCGAGCAACCAGCAGCCCGTCAGTAGGACTACAAGAAGGCTAGTTTTATGGAGGCGTTTACATGGCATAATAAGGAAATTCCCTAATAATTACGCATAGTAACATGTTTTTGGAAGGAGATAAAAGAGAATAACTTTATATTTATAAGACGCGCCCACAACCACCCGCCCCACCCGGAGCTACTGTTGCTGTGGGAAGGCTAGCGGCTTGTGTTTCATCAAATGTTTTGGCTCCTAGAGCCCCATCACTTTCAGACGAAAATGAGGCGACAGGAACTGGACTCCATGAGGGTGCTACACCCGCACCTAAGGCAATGGGCTGATCCAATTGAGTCGGACTTAACATAATCATGGCACCGCCGGCTTGATGGTAGGCCAATAAATACGCTCCATCGGGTGACCAACGTAAACGATTTACACCACTTAAGGGTTCTTCAGCTTGCTGTGACGCGCCGTCTCCATTGGCTGGAATGATATGCACAATACCTGCTTGCGTGATATAAGCAATCTGTGCTTGGTCAGGCGATAAATAGAACCGACAATCCACAGCCCCCAATTTTTCTGGCTGTGCCGTGATCGCGGGCAATAAACCATCATCTCTAATGGCGACCCCACCATTTTCATCAATCATCCGGCACGTTCCGAGCATACTATCTAACAAAGGTATGGTGGCTTTGGTTTCATGATTCACAACTAACAAACCAGATACACGTTTGGCAGTAGCACCAGGAGTGCAATGCAGCGCTGGGTACGTTGCCCAAACACCGTTAGGCGAAATGCCCACACGTCCCGGTAATGGAATGGGATCGCACTCACTCGCTTGCTCAATCAAATCACTCCCCGCAATGCGACAACTTTGATCAGCAAAGGAATGGAAACAAGGTAAGGTCATCATTCGCAGTTTGATCGCGACTTCGTGCTTATCTTTTGCGAGGACTGAAGAAGGATTCGCATAAATCCCTTTGGCTAAATAAATTTCACTCACCGTTGGGAAAGCTTGTAAGGGAACTTCCGGAGCGGGATCCGCTGTAATACGTCGCAGTTGCCCACTATTCCAAATAATTGAAAACACATCCGTATTATGAGGCACTGGCAAGGCCGGCAAACCACCACCCATATTTATTTCAGCAGCCCCTTGATCCACGGAATAATAAATTTCTTGAGCGTCCAAAGACCAAACAGGTGGGGAATCTAACCCCGATTTGAGGAGTACTTGCCCCCCCTTACCATCAGGGTCAACGGTACATAAACCAGGCTTATCGTCTTCACTTTGCTGACACATATAAACCAAACGATAGCGATAGGCTGGCAGCGGAGTCTCATCATCTATGGTTATTTCAGGCTCACCATCAATAGGTTCTGGAAGATCCTCAGAATCTTCCAGAGGACCATCGGGACTGCCTAAAGGACCATCCGGGTTACCCAGAGCCCCTGGATTCGTCACCGTCGGAAGCTCGGGACGAGTCAGTGTGGGGCCAGTTGGCGCCGACACATCATCAGCTCGAAGCACCGCGGCTTGAAAAGGCACTCCCAATCCCATCGAAAATACGACGGCAAAAAAAGCCATCCGGCGGATACCAGCTGTGAGCCGTTGCCATCTGTTTGAAGATATTTTTACCTGCCCCATCATCTCAAGGGCTAAATATATGCAATACAAGTGCCAAGACCAAAGCCCTTAACATATGGGAAATATTGGTCTCTTTTCTACTGATGCGTGTGAGAAAGTGATAAATTATCAAAATGAGAGTCAAATAATTGACGTTAGAACTTTGTCTTGATGATCAGCGACGGCGTTAAGGTCAGATCTGTCAGTAAGGCAAAAAACATCGTGAGCGCTGTCAAGCCACCAAACAAGGCTAAGGGGGTCAGGTCTGATAATAACAAGACCAAGAAACCACAGATAATCGTCGCCGATGTCGTCGTCAGGGCTAGAAATAAATGGCGCCAGGTATGCACCACAGCCCAGCGTTGATCTTCGGTAATACGAATACCTGTCATATTTTGAATCAAGAAATGGTTCGATTGCTTTAACTCATGATAATAGTGCACAAAGAAATGTAGCGTATCATCCACCGCAATTCCCAAAGCAATGGTTAAAATAATCGAAGTCCCAATATTCATCGGGATATCTGCCAACACCATAAAACCTAACAATAGAATTGTCGGAGCAATATTAGGCAACATAGCAATGATACCAATCTTAATTGACCTAAATAGAAACAACATAAGCACCAAGATCACCCCTAAGGCCAAACAAAAACCCTTTAAAACTCCCATTGCAATATAGCGGGCACTCTTTGATAAAACGTACGACATTCCAGAGATCTGGCACGTGATAGAATCCGCAAAAACATCTTCACAATATCCGGCCATTTTCTTCGCGAGCTTCACACTCTCTAGGCTACTGGTCACGCCAGCATTGATTGCTAACTGAGTTACTTTATAATCTTCTGTCACATACTGGTGAACCGTCTCATTATCACCCGACAAGTCATAGAGCAGTAGATACTGCGCCACTTCCTGCTCTGTATCCGGAATACGTTTGTGTTCTGGTTTATGTTCATTAAACGATTTATTAATCGTTTTAACAAAGCCCGGCAGTGACATGATTTTACCGATATGCTCATCCTGCTGAATTTTCTGTTCTAAAAGTTCCATCTTTCTAAGAACTTCGGGACGCTTAAAATAATTCTTCTCTTCTGCCGTTAAAATGACTTTAAAGCGCCCATACATATTCAACTCATCAACTAAGCTTTGTAAGTTTATTCGAGTGGCTGAATCTTTTTTAAAGAAAGTACTCGGATCATTTTCAATTTTTAATTGCGGCAGCAACAACATACAGCCAAGCAATACGACACCCCAAAAAATCAAATACAGGTTTGAATGTTGCAAAAAACTACGGGGCAACCTCTCGAGAAACCGAGGCAAAGATCTCACCCTAAGTGGCCGGTGTGCTTTATTCCTGCTCTGCTGAAACAAGCCAATAATAAGAAAAAAACATGGCAGCACAAAGGCAGTTAAGGCTAATAAACTAGCAATCCCAATAGAAGCGGCGAGCCCCATCTGCTTGATCAATTCAATATCGTTAAGCCATAAGCCAAAGAACCCTACAATGGTACTGAAGGAGCAAAAAATAACTGCCAATAGAGTCCGGTTGAGTGTCTTTTTAATATGCTGGACAGGATCTTCCATATCGCTGGCTAAAGAATAATAAGCTGCCAAAAAATAAATCGCGTAGGAACTGCCAATGGCAATCAATACCGAAGGCAGCGCTGAGGTCAAAATAGAAATGGGGATGCCAAATAAACTCATCACCCCAAAAGTCCACAACACACCAATCAGTACGCTAATCAACGGAATGGCAAAACCAATCAAGGATCTAAAATTAAGATACAGTACCACCAACATAATCAGGATAAGAAAAGGTACTAAACGCTTACGATCCTGTTGCATCAAATCATTAAAAGCTGTGTTGATTTCACGGATACCCGAAATAAATATCCGTTCGGGACCTTCGTATTTCTTTGCAAGAGCGCGTATCTGTTTGACCAATGGGGGGACGTGACCAATCTTTTCCACAGGGTCCATCACCACATTAAAAATTGCCCATTTTCTATCTGTTGAAACAAAAGCATCTTTATATAATGGGTTGTCAAAGTACTCCGTTTCCAAAGCAGCCAAAGCCTCAGCACTTTCGGGAATATCATCCAAAAAGCCTTCTGATTTCATTTCTTCTTCATTGCTGATGACACGCTGGGCCGTTGCCAAACTATCTACGCGCGTCACATGAGGGACTTTTTCTAGCTCATCCGAAAGCTGTTTAATTTTCTTTAAGGTAGGGACTTTAAAAATTGAATCTGTTTTTAAGGCAACGATCAAGCTGGGGTCTTCCCCAAACAAAAAGGTCGCATGCTCTAAAACCTGTCGGTCAGCGTCTTTCATCGACGGGTATAATTGATCTACCGAAGTCACCATTCGGATATTCGGCACAAAATAGCCTAACATCACCGTTGCCACAAAAGCACTGAACAAGAGCTTTTTAGGATGGTTGACCATTAAATTGATAAGAAAATTAATCATTGGTGACTCTGCAATATTTTAATAATCTCATTTTTTAATACATCGCTGATATTTGCATACTGCACAATGGTCACCAAGCGATGACAGCGCTCATGGTTAACTCCCTTATCATGAATGACCGGATTTAATTCGCGCTTTGCAAAATTAACCCCCTGGGAAAAGTTATTTCGATCTACCGAACCCGTTTTAGCACCAAATTCATGGTGCCAATGATAAAAATCATCTTCCGAAACAAAGGTCAGTGACTGAATTTCATCTTCCGCTTGCTCCGATCGAGAAATGAATAAATCGGTGTAATTAATGCCATGCAACCACTCCGTCGTAGGAGCATGTGCTTCCCGTAGCTCTAAGCTGGCGCCAATAAACTGAGGAAACCGCTGCAACAACTGTAAATACATGTCCTCACGGTATTTACAAAAACGCAGCGCCATAAAATTATCGGCATATCGAATCAACTGACCAGTAAAAGAGAATGTATAATCGCCGATGATTAATTCTGTATGACGTTCTTCTAAAATAAGTGGGTCGGGGATACTTCCTTCTTTTGAAAATACAGAAACCGCCTCTTCATTGACGTCACATACACTAAAGGCCCGCTTCTCACCAAAGCCCATGTCTATTTCTAACTGGGCCGGGATATCATCAGGAATCTTGTAGCGGTATTTTTTGCGGCGCTCACGAGTATTCGTGCTGCTCAAAAAAGCTTTTAGGTCTCGCAAAAAAGTCATAAGGCGCTTAAGCTAACATAATCATTGAAGAAATAAAAATTATTTATCTTTAGGAGAGCACTGTAACATAATGCGAAGCGTTCATTTCAACAGCCCCAAACACAGATACTTTCGGACCTGACATCCCATAAAGCCATTCAGCAAGATTCTTTAACCAAGTACCTTGAGCATCAGCTGGTACTTCCAAAACGACTGTTGTTTGCTCTTGCTTCGCAAGCTCGCCTGCATAAATCATCGCTTGAAGTAAACCTTTGACCTGAACTTTTGCCTGCTTCTGAATTTCTGGAACCTTAACATGCCGGGCTAAAACCTGGTAAATTGTTGCAGGAGCCTCATCCGCTTCAAACATACGTTGGTGTCGCTCAATATCTCCAAGCAAACTAAGCTCTGCTGTTGACACCAACTGCTCAACATTTTTCCCTAAATTATTAATCCTATCACGCACAAACTTTGCGCGCTCAGCAAAAGGTTTTATCGAAAGTTCTTCTGGAAAAATCGGACTACCAACATAAATATCTTGCCTCCCATAACCCACGGGAAAATTATACTTCTGCGTACTATTTTCTGTTGGAAGACCCTTTAAAAAGCGAGCGGGTACAATAGGCACTCCTGTTTGAATGGCTAAATCAGTCCAGATGCTACTCAACTTTTCGATAGTATCATTCGCTTGATAAGAACGGCGTCCCTCAACATGGACTAAGATGGACTGTTTCTTTTCAGTCAAAATTTGTTTCATATCTTGCATTGCGCGAATGATATCTGCAGGATCCTCCCTGTTTACATAAAGTATTGTTTCCGGTTTATTCACTCCCGGAAAAGTTCCGCAGGTACTATCAAATTTACCTAATAATCTAGACTTATGTGCTTCCTTTGCCAGAAAGGTAATTGGCGCTTTATCAAGGGCAGAAAACACACTATTAAATACAATTGATTCTACAAAAGTCTGATGATTCGCCAGATAGATGCGTGGCTGACCTGTCAAAACATGATGTTGTCGAGGATGACTTAAATGAATCTTTCCAAGAAAGTTCTCAATAATACTCTCCCCAATAGACTCAACAACCTCATAACTTGGCCCGAAATACTGACGCCACCAAACCTTTACATCAGCAAGGTCTATATGGGGTTCATCCTCAAGCGTCGCCACATAAGATCCAGCCTGCTTTTCTGTAGATACTCTGATTTTTAACAAAGGGAATGATTTGCAAGTGGCTATCCATTGCCCGGCAGCTATCCCAACTAATTGAATCTTTGCGGGATGAGATTGAAAGGTATCAGCAACCAACTCTTTCACTACAATTTGCTCTGTTAACCACTCAATTGCTTGAGGGTAATCTAGCTGGTGATAATAACTATATTCTTCTTCGTGCTCTAAATAAATTCGTGACATCATATGAGGTATCATGTCTTTTTCTTTCACCAACGCAACATCACACGTCATTTGCCCGGGGCCACAATAGTCAGAGGTGGAGTAACCTGCCAACCGTTCATGCTCACGTACAAAGCGTCTCAGCGCTTGTGTTGGTACTTCACCGACTTTTTGAATATGCATATTCACCAGCACATCAGACCATTTCAACACTGCCCACAACGCAGCATTGTCTGCATCGCTAGAGAAAATTTTTATTTCATACTGAGGGAAACGTTCATGGCCATCAAAGCCAATGAAATTAACTTCAACACGCAAACGTCGAGCACTAGGCACCGGCCCAAAACAATGAAAGTCCTTTAATGCATAAGGGAAACCCGTATAACCTGGCTCTACCTTATCACTAACCTGGTGAACTTCATATCGAGGTGTAGACTGAGCCACCCCATCCATAATTTTTGTAAGCAGAATCGCTGTATCAGACTCAGATACCGCTCCCGCCATAACATCAACAAATGTTGTGCGACT
>JAJFLM010000066.1 GCA_021772655.1 Deltaproteobacteria bacterium | reverse complement strand
GCAGGTAATTTTGAGATATTCCCCCATTTTTTCCCCGAAGCGGGTGAGACGGACTTAATGTTATTAAATCGTATCAGAAGGCTGCCTTAGTATTATGTCGTGGTCGAAGTTTCTTTATGTATTCGGCTTGGTACTTGTTTCAGTAGCCATTTATCATGAGCGAACTTGGTTTTCAGACTTCTATCAATATTGTTGGTATTGTATTGAAAATGTGAGAGCGCGACCTGCTTGGCAACAGTTCTTGTTGTTTGCCCCTGCACTATTATTTGATACCTTACGTTATTATTTGAGTAATATTCTTTGTGCCTTGTTTCAGTTGATTAAGAATACTGTTACATGGTTTTTTCCAGACACCAGCGAACCTTATTTGCCTTTTGTGAGTGTCGTCATTCCTACCTACAATGAAGGTGACCATCTTCGAGTGACTCTAGATTCGGCAATTAATAACGATTATCCTAATTTTGAAGTGATTGTTGTTGATGATTGCTCGTCTGATGAAAGCTATAAAATCTGCCAACAATATGAACGTCAAAACAAGATTCGTTATTTTCGAAAAGCAACTCGGGGTGGTAAATCGAGTAGCCTTAATTACGGACTGCTTTTTGCGGAAGGTGAAATTATCATTCATATGGATGGTGATTCAGAATTAGATTCCCGGGCTATTTTTGAGGCGGTACAGCCATTAAGGGATCCTCGCGTTGGCTGTGTGAGCGGGAACTTGAAAGTACTTAATGCAGATGAAAACTTATTAACCTTACTGCAAGCCACAGAGTTTAGTATGAGTATTAATGTGCAACGACGTTGGTTGGCCATGGTTGATATGTTGCAGATTGCTTCAGGGGCCTATGGAATTTTTAGAAAAGAGATTTTACAGCAATGTTTAGGAACAGACCCTGAAGATGGGGAAGATAATGATATTACTCTAAAAATCCGTAAGCTGGGTTATAAAGTCAAATTTGCTCACAAGTCGATTGCCTATACCGAGATGCCAAATAATCTAAAAGCTATCTTCAAGCAGCGCCTTCGCTGGGATCGTTGTTATATCCGCTTAAGTTTGCGTAAGCATTTGAATATTATTAATCCTTTCCGGTTTAGGTTAGGGGACTTTGTTGCAGGTTCGGTAGATTTTCTAATGAATCTAGTTTTGCTGCTGCTGTTTCCTTTTTATGTGGCGTGGATACTCATTTATGCGCCTGAGCTATTTATCTTTATTATTGTGACGACCTACCTTTTTTATACCTTAATGAATTTTATTCAGTTTTCTGTACAGGCCTTTTTGTCAGATCGGTTTTTACATGATCTACAATATATTTTATTAACGCCAATTTTCTTTATTTATTCACAATATCTCAAGGTAACGCGCGCTTTGGCCTATGTATTAGAAATCAGTCGGTCTAAGAAACTAAGCCGTGGTTATTTCCCTGATCTGATTAGAAAGAATATGCCGTACTACTGATATGTTATTCAAACATGTTACTATTTTAACGAGTTTGCTGTGTCTGTTGATCAGTCCTTCGGTATATGGGGAAGTGCAGCCAGAGTCCGTTGAATCAGAGCGACGGCCCTATGGTTGGAGGCTTGATGTCGGTGGTGGGGTTCAGGATTTTAATTATGCATCAGATGCCCCAGTTTTTTTTATTGAAGGCGTTTATAAAGAACCTAAGCGTTTTTATTTGATGGGTGGTTTACGTTATACCGATAAATTTACTGATGAGGCTGTTGCTGGCAAGATAGGTGCTGGTTTTCATGTGCACCCAAGAATTGTTATCAGTGATGAGATTACTTTTAGTTCCGGACGTACTTCTGTGCCACAATTTAGCAACCAGTTTCAGGTTGAAGGATACTGGGGCAACTTCGAACCTTATTTACGCCATACATTTCGTCATTATCAAATTGCTGATATTAATATCATTACGCCGGGAATTCGTTGGTATGCAAGACCATGGTTTTTAATAGATGCTTGGTACTCGCTATCTATTCAAAATTTACAAGGACTGCCATCTGGACGTTTAGATAATTACGCGTTTACGCGTTGGACGTTTATCCCTTTTGAAGATCAATTTAAATTCTTTCTACTTTATGGTTGGGGTAGCGAAAGCTTTGATGCTGAGAGTGGCCAACAGTTTGGTCGATTTAATAGCCATACTGTCGGTGGGGGTTTTGAATGGAAAGTTTATAGGGGGTATGGGTTACGCTTCTATAGTACTTATGAAAACCGAAATAACGGTCAAACGGTCCAAGATTATATTGGGGCTTTGTTCTACGAGTTTTAAAAGAGTCTCATTTAAGCCTACTGCCTTACGGCAGAAGAGTTCAAATCCATCGAGCATAATAAATAAAGGTCCTCTTTCAGAGGACCTTTTTAATGCGGAGAGAGAGGGATTCGAACCCTCGGTACGTTGCCGCACACACGCTTTCCAAGCGTGCGCCTTAAGCCACTCGGCCATCTCTCCGATACTTCAATATTCTTACTATTTCATAACCTAGCTGCCACGGAAACTTTGATCGGGCTGCCATTCGCCTCTGGCGAAATCTCAATGTCGCTAATGGTTTTTTCTCTGAAAAAACCATGCGGTCATTGGAATCTCTCCGGAAAAGCATAAATCGGGCCGAGAGTTATACTAAATGTAGTGGGAGCGCAAGTTTGCTCTAGATAAAGGGCCGTTAGCCAATTCACTTGAAAAAAAACAGCTGTCGACCCATAGTCTGGCTCCAGAGTAGCTTTTTTAAGGAGGCATAAGCATGCGACGTTTGATTATCAGTCTAGCAATACCAGTGATTTTTATGTGTGGCTGTGATGCCATGGAAAAAGCAGACCAAGCTCTGCTCGGGGCAGTTAAAAAAATAGTGGGTTCTGATGAAGGAACTCAAAAGCCTGACAAAGCCGCGACTCCTTCCGCTAAAGAAAGCTTGCTCGATCAAATCAATCAGGTTGTCAAAGACGTCAAAAAGATTTCCCAAGGTCAGCCCGCCGCGAATGACCCTTTAGTGCAAGAGCCAGCAGCAGAGAAAACATCGGATGACGATGCAGCGCTACGTGAAGAACTTAATGGTTATATTGCCTGTTTGAACCGGGTGCAGTCACGCACTCAAAGTAGTTATCGTCGCTATTTATCATGGGTGAACAAAGAAAATGGGCCAAGTTGTAAAGAGCGTTATATTTCTTATGGGCTGTACTCATTATATCAAGATAGCATCGTGAAGTGTGATGAAGCCGCCTACCGTGGTCTTGAGGCCGCCCCCGAACTGCCTGAGTTAGAGAAAGTGATTCAAGACTTGGCAAAATGTAATAAGGAATTAATCCCGTTAGTACAGCGTGCAGTCGATTATTATGATCAAGAGGATTATAAAGATGATGCCTGTGCTCAGGGGAAAGCCCTGCATCCCCAATTAGTCAGCACTTTTGAGCGCTGTTTGGATGCCACGAAAAAACTTGGAGAACTAGCGGATACGATCAAACTGGACTTAGATAAACGCGATCTTAAGAAAATAGCAGCACAGGGTGAAAATCTACGGTTTCACGTTTTAAATCACATGATCAATGCCAAGAGCTTGCTGAATACCATTAATTTAGCTCAGCAGAATTCAAGCATTAATAATGCTAATTACTTGGCGCAGTGTGAAAAGTTAGAGACTGATTTTAAGGCATTATCAGATTATGCCGCAGCTCATCCGCAAGAGTTGAGTGATACCTTCTGGGGAAGTTCTTTTATGAGTTCGGCCAAAACGGCGACTAGTAAGGCCAAGTTTTTACGGCGTGATTTAGAAGCTGGTAAAAATTACCGTAGAAGTTTGGTTGAATTAGTTAAGGCTCACAACGATATGATCAGTAGCTCAAATAATTTACGGTTTAAATAATTTATTGGCGAATCTCACGTAGTTTTTTGCCTAAGCGCATTTGAACATCTCTAATTTCTTCGGGAGTATTGCCATTGAACTCTTGGGATAAACTGCCAAGAAAGCTGATAATAAGTTGTTGGGTCAGTCTGACACTTCCGGTGCTAAGCAAGAAAGAAAAAATCTTATCGCAGGCTTTGTAAAGATCTTGTGCTGGCTGGGCACTCATTTCAAAATCATTGAGTGCTTCTAAAGCATTTTCAACCTCAAACATTTTTGTCCAATCAATATCACGATTGCCGAGTACCATATGAGTCATTTGATAGAATAATGCGGCGGCCTTTTGGATAGAGAGCGGGATGTACGCAGCTGCTTGTACAAGATGAAGTAAATCATGAAGTGGGAAGATAAGGGGGTGAGCCGCTCTGCCATGAACATCGGTTTTAATGATAGGAATACCCACTCCATGATAGCCAGCTAAATGCAGTTCGTTCATTTGTTGGGCATCAATTTCTCCGACGACATAACATGGCTTAGGAGTTTGTTCGCCACATACATAAGTGATTTGTGAGATTAAAGTGCCAATGGCGGCCAGTCGCAGGGCCACACGTCCTTTCAAGGAGAATTCTAAGAGATGAATCCCCTTATCATTAAGTGCGACGGCAGTGGATACGAGCATTTCCAAATCAAAAGCGCTGGGCAGCATACTCAACTCTAAAACTTTTTGGTCTAATGCAAGCTCTTGTGTCGCTGGAGTGCCGGCTTGTGTGAAAGGTTCTTGGAGCCGATTTAAGCCAAAAGTTGTTACGGCAATATCGGCTTCGCTAAATTCATGGCGTTTTCTCGTGAGCCAATCATCGGTTAAACCCATAAAAACGGTGTTGGCAATGTGCGAAGTTGGGGCATTGTGATCGAGCAGTTCTTGGGCTTGAGCTCGGTAGCTATCGGATAAGAATTCTGTGGTGGGTAGATCACGTGCTAAAGTATCGCGAAAATTATTTTCTAATTCCGTGACAATAGGGGGTACGGCCATACTTGCAGAAGCAAACATAGCAGCCGCAAAACTACTTTGAATTCCATTGAATAATAACATCACCAAGCGTATCGACTTTTCGGCAAGACTTTCGAAAAGTTGCTGGGATTTGTAAAGGGCTAAGCTATTAGAATCATTAGATTCTAATGACTGAGGATTTAAGTAAGCATTCGTATGACTTGTTGGATAATTTTCTTATCATTGACGGTGATAAGAATTAATTTTTAAATTTCTAAAAGTTTGTAAGCATTTTGACATAAAAGTTTGGCTTGAGTGTCAAGGCTTAGTGGAGATTTTTGAATCGCTTGAATCTCTGTCATCATGTCATAGGGCAGGTTAGGGAAATCACTACCATAGAGGATGCGGTCCGAGTACTTTTCAATTTTATTCCAAGGGATTTTCAAATCAAAGTAACCGGCCAGTACCATTGTGGTGTCTAAGTAAAGCTTTGGATACTCCGACATAAGTTGAAAGAACTCGTCAACTTCGTCAGCACCGAGGTGAGGCATAATCAACTTTAACTCGGGATACCGCTCTAGTATACGACGGACATAGCTTGCGCCACTGACATGTTCGGTATGTTGCGGGTAGCCGGCGAGGCTGGGGCCGGTGCCGGCATGGAGAACAATGGGTTTGTTATATTCGATTAAAGTTTCATAAATAGGAAACATTCGCTCATCATCCGGGCGGATACCCGTGACGTGGCTGTGAAACTTTAGGCCATAAAAACCGTAGTTTTCAAAACATTGCTTGATGAGTTGACGTGGGTGCTTATCATCTGGGTGGACGGTGCCTAAGGGATGAGCGCCGGAATACTGCTGGCAAAAGTGATAGGTCCATTCATTCAGTGACGCCGCCATGTCAGGGACATGGGCATAGTTCAGTACGAGGAACTCATGGATGCCTTGTTCGGCAAGCGTCGCTACGACTTGGTCGGCATAATATTTATACTGAATGGCCCAGGCGTTCTTATCAAACCAGCGCCAAATCGCATCAAAAACTCGATCCGGAAATAAATGCACATGGGCATCAAAAATCTTCATGGAGTCAGTATTAGCGACGTTTTCCTAAAATGCGTAACAACATTAAGAAGAGGTTGATGAAATCAAGATATAGAGTCAATGCGCCGACAATCGCATATTTGGCATAGGCCTCACTGCCCTCACTTAAGTTCATGGCAATGCGTTTTAGCTTTTGGGTATCGTAGGCGGTTAAACCCACGAAAATAAGCACCCCAAGATAAGAGAGCCCATAGCTGAGCGCCGGGCTTTTATAGAACCAATTCACTACGGAGGCGATAATCAAACCAATCAATGCCATGAAGCATATTTTACCCAGGGTGGTCAGGTCCGTTTTGGTGACAAAGCCATAAAAACTCATCACGCCAAAAGTGCCGGCCGTAATAAAAAATACCTGAGCAATGGATTCACCTGTATAAATTAAAAAGATGCTCGAGACTAGCACGCCGTTGAGAGTGGCATATAATAGAAACAAGGCGGTGGCTGTCGTTGCGCTAATTTTATTGATCAATCCAGAAATAACAAAGACCAAACCTAAAGTGGCAGCAATTAAAATATAAAAGTTGATACGGTTGCCCAGGAGTGCTTGTAAAATCGCAGGGTTCCCAGCCACATAAGAGGCAACAGAACCAGTCAAAGCAAGGCCTAAGGCCATCCAGGTATAAACTTTAGTGAAAAATGCTGATACCGTTGCAGCAACGCGTTCTTGCGTTTGGGGCATGGTATAAAGTTGTTGTTCACTCACGGCGTAAGCCTCCTTAATGATGAGCTTTGGTGACTACATCAAGTGGCCAAAAAAGGCTATACGAAATACCAAAGCAAAGCGGCTTCCTACCACATAGGAAGCCGCTGTTCGGTGGGGGGTATGTTTTAAGAGGTGATCTGGATTTTGGTAGCTTCGGGTTCGACCACTTCTTTTTTAGGGATGGTGACCGTGAGGACGCCATTTTTGTATTTGGCCTCAATACTTTCCGTGTCAATCGTTTCTAGGGGCAGCTTGATGGCTCGGTAGAATGAGCCATAGCGACATTCATTGCGAAAGTAGTTTTCTTGAGTTTCTTCATGGGTCTGTTTTTTCTCCCCTTGAATGGTCAAAACATCTTCTTTCAATGAAACATCAATGTCGGCTTCCTCTAATCCGGGTAATTCCACGCTCAATTGAATCATTTTGTCTTCATCGATCACATCTAATGCAGGGTGAAAGGCCTGCTCTTCACGGGAGCTTACGGGACTCCAATTATTAAGAAAATGATCGAAGGTTACAAAAGGGTCAAATGAGTCGGACACTAGGTTTGCACGTTTACGCGTGCGGTATGGCATAAGTTGACGATGAAGCATAATCATTCCTCCTTCTTAAAATAAACGGTACTTTCCTTAGCTAGAACAAAGCTAAGCCGTTTTAGCCGGCTGTCAAGGGTGGCTTAATAATCAGTTGACGAAAGGAGACGCTTCATGGTCCCCATAAGCTATGACACTATCTCCACAACTTTGGTTGTTTATCGTTTTTGGTGTGCTGGGCATTTTTGGTGAAGTTATCTTCACGGCCTGCGCGACCTGGCTAAAAAATCACAAATGGCGCCTCAATGGGGAATCTTATATCTGGATGTTTCCTATCTATGGTTTGATTGCCTGGTTATTTGATCCAGTCAATCAGGTGATTGGTGGGTTGCCTTGGGTCGTGCGTGGGTTTTGTTACATGATAGCTATCTATATAGTGGAGTATATTACCGGGGCTTTGCTGACTAAGTTAACGGGAGATCATATTTGGAAGTACACGGGCAAATATAACATTCATGGCCAGGTGCAGTTGGTTCATGCGCCGGTTTGGTTTATCACCGGTTTAGTCGTTGAAAAATATTTTAATGATGTAGAGCAGTTGGCTGTTTGGTTGTCGCTGCATTTTAGTTAAGGAGTTGTGATGGCAAAATCAGCGCTATTCGCTGGGGTCTTTTTCTCATTAATTGCTGTAGTGCTAGGGGCTTTTGGGGCGCACGCTTTAAAAGAGAAGTTTAGTGCGGATGTTCTCGCTATTTGGCAGACAGCTGTACAATATCAATTTTATCATGCACTGGCATTGATCGGGCTGGGTATTTGGCTGAAGCAAGTTGGAATCGCTAGCAATGCCATTGTAGGGTGTTTTATTGCAGGGATTCTTATTTTTTCAGGTAGCCTCTACCTCTTATCATTTACTGGGATTAAAGTCTTAGGGGCGGTTACACCCATTGGTGGGACCTTATTTATTATTGCTTGGGTATTGTGGCTGATCAAACTTATGAAACACTAGTGAAAATATATGGAACTTAAAGACAAGATAGTTTTGATTACGGGAGCTGCGCGACGCTTGGGTCGAGAGATGGCACATGGCTTTGCAGATCAAGGCGCGCATGTGTTGGTGCATTATCGTTCTTCTGTTGATGATGCTGAGTCATTGGTTAGTGAATTACAGCAGAAGAAAGTGAGGAGCCAGGCTTATCAAGCAGACTTGAGTTCAGTGGCTTCAGTGCAAGCGATGGCCATAAAAATTATGGAGGAGCATCAGCAGGTTAATGTGTTGGTGAATAATGCTTCTAGTTTTTATGCCACACCTTTTAAGACGACAACGGAAGCCCAATGGGATGAGTTTTTAGCGATTCATGTGAAGGCGCCGTTTTTTCTAGTGCAACAATTAGCGACCGCTATGAAGCGGACCCGGGAAGCTCGTATTATCAATATGGCTGATTGGACCGGGGAGCAGCCGCGAAAAAATTATGCCGCGTATTGTACTTCGAAGGCCGCTTTGCTGAGTTTGACTCAAGTCATGGCTAAAGAGCTGGCGCCTGAGATTCTAGTCAATGCAGTGTGTCCGGGGCCCATTTTGCCGCCTCTTGGGATGGATGAGGATGAGAAGGCAGAAGTGGCGGCGACAACTTTGATAAAGCGTTGGGGAAGCCCAGCAGATATTGTGAAGCAGGTGCTTTTTTTGGCGGAACAGGATTATGCGACCGGGCAGGTTTATTATGTGGATGGGGGGCAAAGCCTCGCGTAAAGAGGGGCCGGAAGGGGTTCTCCGTTTTAAGCCTCCACGTGACTCCTCGCCAAAGTAAGGCAAAGGCCATCGGGCTACGAGCCCTCACCCAATGGCAACCACTATTATATCAATTGGCTGTGTCAAACAGACGTGGCGGCCTCTACGGAGAACTCCTTCCGGCTTAGAGTGAGTATAAAAACAATTTTCTTACGACTCTGAGACATCTTGGTTTTGCCTATTGTCAGCATTTTCTTAGACTGTTAATCTTAGTAAAGATGAGTTTCCTTGAAACATACCGTGAAAAGCACCAACACCCGGCCAACCGTTTGCTGCATTCTTTTGGGATTCCTATTATTGTGATTTCTATCCCCGTAGTTTTTTGGAATTGGCAGTGGGCGTTGGGACTATTCGTGTTTGGTTGGATCTTGCAATTCATTGGCCATGCTATTGAAGGAAATTCCCCCGCCTTTTTTTCTAACCCGGTTCACTTGATTGTCGGACCAATCTTTATTATTCGTAAGTACTTGGGGCTTGAGCCCAAGAAAAAATCACAAGACTAAGCGAGGACTAAAATGAAACTGGGTATTCAACTGATTGCCGTTTTGCTGTGTATTGCAAGCGCAGGTTTTTCTGTTGCAGCTGATAGCGCACGCAAAACATCACCTAAAGATGCTAAGGTTTATATTATTTCACCTGTTGATGGTGCGACGGTTAAAAACCCTGTGACAGTTCAATTTGGTCTTAAAGGAATGGGGGTCGCGCCTGCGGGTTTATTTAAGGAAAATACAGGCCATCACCATCTATTAATTGATGTGGAGAAGTTGCCTGATGTGAAGGCCCCGATTCCATCCGATAAAAATCACGTCCACTTTGGCGGTGGGCAAACCGAGACAACAGTGACGCTGACTCCTGGTAAGCATACCTTACAGTTGTTGTTAGGCGATTTGGCACATGTGCCGCATAACCCGCCAGTTGTTTCTGAAAAAATTACGGTAACAGTAAGCGAGTAGTCTGCGCTTTTTTGCGGAAGAAGATTAAGAGACCTTGGTCGAGTTCGACTGCCGTATCGACTGCTTTACCGCGCCTATTTTTAGGAGCGTAAGCGGCAATTCCTAGATCGCTTGTAGCAATTGGGTCTTGACTGAATGTAATTTCACTGAGCTCTGGACGGCTTCGCAAATAATGTAAGGCCCGTGATGAGACTTCCAGTTCACGTGCCCTCGGACTATCTTCTAAAACCATGACACCAGTCCCGCCTGTCGTGAGTAAATCAACCGCCGTATCAATTTGAAACTGTAGTGTTTGTGGGATGGGGCCACGAATAATACGGCCTAGTTTAGTGCGCTTTCCACTTTCAGTATAAGGAAATAACATCGAAACGATGTTTGCGTTTCCTAAGCCAATCGCACTGAGTGTGGTAATTTTGGCTTGATCGGCATAACAGCTACCTTCCCATAGCATCCGCACGGACTCAAGACGATCATGTTTAACATTTTCGCGACCAGGCTTGTTCCAAGACATTAATAAATAACGTACATTACTAGGTAGAGCCTCTAGATTGATGCCGCTAGATTGACTGACTTCAAGTTGTAAAGGAGTCGAGTTTTCTTTATCGATTCCAATAAAATGACCTGTTTGCGCGCGGGCAATCGCACCTAAACTCACACTATCTCCACTACCCAAATCAACCCAGAGTTCTCCGCGGGTTACACGTAGATCATGCCATTGTTGGAGTGCTTGGTTTGCTGATAAAGCGGTCATCGGCGTTCTGTTTCTTAAGATAGCGGCGTGGCGTCTGATGTCTGGACCTAAGCCATAACGGATTTCTCGTTGTAGCATTTGCCGGCCAAGACCAATGCCTAAGTGGCCTAAAGCAGATAAAAGGGATGGATTCTCTGTTGTTTCTGCAATTGAAGTATTTGTTGTGGTCGCCAGTGCTACAGTTGTTTGATTGTTACTGGCCGCTAATAACATACTTTGATTTACAACGGATGTTGTAGAAAGAGCCCCTAGCATAATAGAGGTATCGCATCTCAAAATTTTTAGTTGTTCGCAATTATTAACGAATCCTTCCGAAAATAACGCAGTGCGAGATTGATAGCGGCTAAACTTTAAATAGAATTTAGTCTGGTTTAATGACGGACCATTCAGATCCTAATTCAATAGCATCATTTTGGCTTGCCACTAAATAATAATACGGAAAGGGCAACGCACTGGTTTGTCGTGCGGCAATGATTATTTTTCCCCAGTTATGATTAGGGGATTCTTTCTGTTGCCGTTTCCATAAGGCTAAGGTTTCTAAGCCCTGTTCAGGAGTGTCGATAGGGACATAAAGGTATTCTTGTAGATCACTTCGGAAGACGGCCATTTGTTCGTTCATGCGGGCTAAGACTTGTTCTGGGCTTTGAATTTCTGCTTGGTTCCATGTGATGACAGCACTGAGATGTTTTGCAACACCCGTAAGTACTGCAATACTCAATAAAACTAGACCAACAGCACCGGCATCGGCCATGACTACGTCCATGCCCATTTCTGGGTGGGCTAATAAGGGTGTTGGGTTAGCAGCCACACTGATAATGCCACTTGAATTCGCAAATAAAGCGGCCACGCTGTGCCTGCCGGAGGGAGACGTTTCAGTCACGACTTGACTGGGAAGGGCGCTTGTTTCTGTTCCTGTTTGAAGCAGAGATGAATTATTGTGAGAGCTGGCCAGCAATGTTGCCGCTCCGCCCAATTGTGCCGTAGCAAGAGTAGATAACCCGATCATAGTGAGGTCCAATCGGCAATACAAACGAAACGTTGTGTAGAAATTTATTCAAATTTGCCAAATTTCGTTAGGTAGAGTAGATGAGATTTCGCCGGAGGCGAATGGCAGCCCGGTCAAAGTTTTCGTAGTAGCTATTCTCAGTAATATTGTAGAAGTATTTTCCTATCGGAGAGATGGCCGAGTGGTTGAAGGCGTCGGTCTCGAAAATCGATGTGCCTCTTTGGGGTACCGAGGGTTCGAATCCCTCTCTCTCCGCACGACAAAGGCCCTCTGTTAGAGGGCCTTTATTGATTAAACTCGATGGATTTGAGCCCTCCTGCCGTAAGGCAGTGGGTTCGACCTACAACCAACCGTTTCGAATTATTGAGATCGTTCATCAAGGAAGGCTAAAAGCTGATAGCAGCTTTTATTGACCGGTACTGAAACCCCCAACCGAGCTCCTTCCCTCACTACAAAGCCCCCAAAAGTTTCATGCTCCAGCCGTTTCCCTCGCTCAAGATCCTGCAAGAGGGATGGGCGTACCGCCCGCAACTTGTCTTCCGAAAATTTCATATGATCTTTCATATCTTGCGAGCTAAGTTCAATGCCACTAGCTTGAGCGACTTCAATCAACTCTCCACCCAATGCGATAAGTAATTTCTTCATCGGTTCAGAATCCAATAGTTCCCCAACCGAAGCGCGCGCAATCGCACAAGCCTGATTAAAAGGAACATTCCACAATAATTTTTTCCAAAGGGTATATTGAATTTTTTCTGTCACATTCACTTGAATGCCCGCTTTTTCGAATAAAGCTCCAAGTCTTTTAACGCGTAAACTCAAAGTGCCATCCAACTCCCCAATACTAATCCGACCCTCAGCACTATGCTGAATTTGTCCTGGAGCAATGACTTCTGAGCCAATATAGCTAATGCCACCGAGAACATTTTTATTCCCAAAGCGTGCGACTAATTTGTGTTCGCTTTCGACACCATTTTGTAGAGAGAGCAACAAAGTATCTTCTGAAACAGCCGGAGCAATTTGTGCTATGACAGCATCGGTATCATAGGTCTTGGTAGCAAATATAATCAGGTCACTGGGCTGCTTGAGTTCATCAACCGAAGCGACTGCTGTAGCTGGTACAGTAAAATCACCTTGATAACTCTTGATGGTTAAAGGTTTGCTTTGCAATGTTGCTAACGTCGCGCCACGCGCTAAAAAAGTAACTTCAGCGCCGGCCTGAACTAAACGCGCACCATAATAGCCTCCAACGCCACCAGTGCCAACAATCAGAATGTTCATGAGTGCCTCATATTTGAAAAACGTAAAAATAATGTGGCCACGATAATAAAGAAAAGCGTTTCTAAAAGCAGTAAGAACTTAAGGGTCGCGGCCGCTGACATCACAAAAGGCCACGGGTCGCTCGGGACGCTTAAAAGTAGCGGCAGGCTCGCAAGATTTTCGATGGCATCAAGTCCTCCGATAATCCAGGCAAACCATGCCGCTGAAATGGCAATCTTACCGAGTTTTTTGAGACCACGTTCGATAAAGATTTTTTCAATCCAAATAGCTGCACTGGCCAGAGTGGTACTGTATAAAATCATGTAAATAAAGTCCGCAAGATTGATTTTCAATGCCAATTGGCGGCCGCTTTCTCCCCAGGGAGTCATAACTTGTTCCAAGCCCGATAAGCTCCAGACAAATTCAAAAGAGAGGATGCCTAAAGGAGCCTGTGAGTGAATTAAAGGTTGGCCCCAGATCATAAGTCCAATGCTGGCAGCGATGGTTAATATGAGCAGCTTGAAAAAACGTTGCTTGGTTTCGGCAAGTGAACAAGCTTGTAGAGGGTGAGTTTGGAACATCCTCCAGCCATGACATACCCGTCGCCTTGGTGCAACTGTTGAACTCTTGGTGAAAACATGGTTAGTGTCAGCCCCATGCTGATTGATTCTCATGCCCATATTCATTTTGATGATTTTAACGAAGATGTTGCCGATGTGATCCAACGCCTGCGCGATGCAGGGGTGGGTTGTATGATCAATGTCGGCACAGATATCCCAACGAGCGAACAATGCGTTCAATTGGCACAGGACTACAGTTTTATTTATGCGGCGATTGGTTTTCATCCTCATGAGGCTAAGTTAGTGGATGAAGCGGCATTAGCGTGCCTTCGTCAGTTAGCTCAGGATGAAAAAGTTGTGGCAATTGGTGAGATTGGTTTGGATTATTACTACGAGCATTCACCGCGGGATGTGCAAATTTCTGTCTTCAAACAGCAGATTGAACTTGCTAAAGAATTAAAGCTACCCATTATTATCCATTGTCGTGATGCCTTTGATGATTGCTTTGCGGCTTTAGATGAAACAGATGGTTGGAAAACTGGTGGGGTATTTCATTGTTATACGGGTGATCTCGTGACAGCGAAAAAAATTCTTCGTAAAGGTTGGTATGTTTCTTTCTCTGGCATTGTGACTTTTAAAAAAGCAGAAGAACTTCAGGATGTCGCACGCAATATTCCGCGGGATCGCTTTTTGATTGAAACAGATTCACCTTATTTGGCTCCCGTGCCCAAGCGTGGTAAACGTAATGAGCCAGCTTATGTGCAGCATGTGGCTGAGAAGGTTGCGGAATTAAAAAATCTTACTGTAGCCGATGTAGCCCGCATTACTGCGCGTAATACCAAAGAGCTTTTTGGTCTGCCGATTGATTTACCGGATGATACAGCCAAGGTGGCCTATAAGATTCGCAATTCACTTTATTTGAATATTACTAATCAGTGTACCTTGGCCTGTCGCTTTTGCCCTAAGTTTGATGACTGGATCGTGAAGGGCCACTATTTGCAGCTAGATCATGAACCGAGTGAAGCAGAAATTTTAGCCGCCATTGATGATCCGACTAAATACCAAGAAATTGTTTTCTGTGGTTTTGGTGAATCCACCTTGCGGTTAGATTTATTAAAGAGCGTGGCGACTCAATTAAAAGCTAATGGGGCGGCGAAGTTACGTTTAGATACGGAAGGCTTGGCTAATTTGGTTCATGGACGAAATATTTTGCCGGAGCTCGGTGAAGTGATCGATGCCATTTCTATTTCACTCAATGCGCCTGATGCTCAAATGTATGCGAAGCTCTGTCCGTCTAAGTACGGTGAGGATGCCTATCCGCACGTTAAAGAATTTATCAAAGAGGCAAAACAGCATATTGCTGATGTCACGGCTTCGGCAGTAGGGGTTCCTAATTTAGATATTGAGGCCTGTCGGACTATTGCAGAGCAAGAATTAGGTGTGAAGTTTCGACTACGTCCCTACGACGAGGTAGGCTAGTGGGTAGGGGCGTATGGCATACGCCCTTAATGTGATCTCAATAAGGGCGCACCACCGTGCGCCCCTACGAAGTTTTGAAATGAAAAGATTAGATTATTCTTTTCCCACCAAGAAAGAAATTTTCGCATTAACGCGATAAGTAGTGATTTTATTATTCTCTACAATCGCTTGCATATCTTGGATGTAAATATTCTTAATATTTTTCACCGTTTCTGAAGCTTCAGCAAGTGCGGCTTCCGTAGCGGCTTCAATGGTGCTCCCTTGAGCGAGCACTTCAATTATTTTTACTATAGCCATTTATTCCCTCCTTATTTCGTGATCTATAATATGAGTGTGGCAAGCTAGCACACGCATCCTGTGACGGCATTATTATTCGATAATAGTATCTAGTGATTTTTCAGCGTTGCCTTTAGCACGTACTTTGCCAATCTTAATGATCTTACCTTTCTCATCAATAACTGCCGTAGTTCGAATCACTCCAATCATTTCTTTGCCATACAAGACTTTTTTTCCGTAAGCCCCATAGGCCTTATGAACCTTATAATCAGGGTCGATTAACAGTGGGAAGTTGAGTTTGTACTCTTTCCGAAATTTCTTATGGCTCTCTTCATCATCGGCACTCACGCCTAGGATGATAGCATCTTGTTTAGTAAAATCTCTTTTCAGATCACGGTATTCGCAGGCCTGAGTTGTGCAGCCCGGGGTATTATCCTTAGGGTAAAAATACAGAATAACCTTCTTACCTTTTAATTGGGATAAAGAATACTTTTCGCCATCGTCACCCTTCAGTGTAAAGGCGGGGGCCTTGTCTCCGGCTTGTAATTTTGCCATGTGCTAACTCCTTAAAATAAATATTTTCGGTCAATAATTAAGAGCTCAAAACTAGGGGCTTTGAAAAAAACTGTCAATAAGTGGCTGCTTAATTATTAAGAGTATTGATTTTGCGGAGTTTTTCTCAGTATTTGGACAAAAATAACGCAACATATTAAAGCCGTAAGACGAATGAATGAGGACGTATGTCTCCGGCAAATATACTCACATGGAATCAGGTCTTTTCTGGACTGACAACCTCTGTTGTTAGTTTGCAGACAGGGGTAGCGGCATCGACAGTTTTGACTTCATTACAGCAGTCTGTCGTGGCTCCCTTAGCTCATGAACACCCTGCATTGAGCGCTCCATTGAGCCAGCTGATGCAGGTTTCAGAGTATTCTGAATCGGGGCCAATTGAACAGCGTCGCCAATTGATTGGCGCTCTTCATCAAACCATGAGTTTGTTAGAGCCGGTTGCAAAGCAAGTAGGTGGTGCCGAACGAAAAATTTACCTTTGGTCAGTTCAGCAACTCAGTCAATTAATGCCACAACTTGATAAGCCGGCTTTAGTATCTCTCCGCAGTCATATTGAAGCCATGCCGATGGCTATGGGTATTGTGCAGGTGGATACTGAAGCTACATTTAGTTGGCATGGATTTAATCAACAATGGCAACAGTTGACTGGATTTCCCACAGAGTATTTAAGAAATCTTCCTTTGGTTGATAATTTTCATCCTGATGATATTGAAAGCTTTTTGACGGCATTGCAGCATGTCGCGCAAACTGGCCAAGGAGCTCAGTTGCCATTGCGCATTCAAATAGCTTTGCAAGGTAATGTGCCTTTTTACGATAAAGGGGCCGGTTATACTTGGGGGGCGGCAACACTTTGGAAACATGAGCAGTCTGACTACATCCTGCTAGGTGTGAGTGAGCGCTCCGACCATTTGGCATTAAGAGAGTCACACCATCAATTTGTTAATCGTCTGAAAACAGTCCTGTTTTCATTAAACCAGTTACAGGCTGCGTTAAGGCATGAAACGGGAGCCAGTGATATTAGCGTACGTTGGTTAGAAGAAGTTGTTGATCAGGTACAATTATTAAGCATCGAATCTCGGGACCGCTTTAATGCTGACGCAACTGTCTCAGGTCAAACCGATTTAGTGAGTTTGTTATCACATCAACATCTCTATGCTTTGTTTAATGGTGGGATAAACCTTTCAATTGATCAAGGGGAGCTAGTTGATCATTCTTTAGTGCAGGGCCATCGCCCGTTAATTAATGCAATGATTCTATTG